>JAOPYG010000081.1 GCA_025964685.1 Actinoallomurus sp.
AGCTGCTGCGCTCTCGTGGCGCGACCTATGAGCTCGACGGCGACGTGTACTTTCCCATCTCGGCCGACCCGTGGTTCGGTTCGGTCAGCGGACTGACGCCGGCGCAGATGCTGCCGTTGTTCGCCGAACGCGGCGGCGACCCCGACCGCAAGGGCAAGAAGGACCCGCTCGACGCGCTGCTGTGGCAGGCCGAACGCCCCGGTGAGCCGTCCTGGGACTCACCGTTCGGACCCGGCCGTCCGGGCTGGCACGTCGAGTGCGCGGCCATCTCCGTCCGCAACCTCGGCATGTCCTTCGACGTCGAGGGCGGCGGCTCGGACCTGGTGTTCCCGCACCACGAAATGGGCGCCTCGCACGCCGAGGTCGCCACCGGCGAACGCCCCCACGCCAGGTCGTACGTCCACGCGGGCATGGTGGCACTCGACGGCGAGAAGATGTCGAAGTCGCGCGGCAACCTGGTCTTCGTCTCCGGACTGCGGCGCGACGGCGCCGACCCGATGGCGATCCGCCTCGCCCTGCTGGGCCACCACTACCGCTCCGACTGGGCGTGGACCGCCGACGACCTGCTCGGCGCCGAGGCCCGCCTGGCCCGCTGGCGCGAGGCGGCACAACTGGCGGGCGGCCCGGCCGCGCACGACCTCGTCGCCGAAGTACGCCGCCACCTCGCCGACGACCTGAACGCCCCGGCCGCGGTCGCCGCGGTCGACCGGTGGGTGGACCACGCTCTGAGCGTCGTCGCGGAGGACCGCGAGGACGAGAGCGCCGCACCGGACGTGTTCCGCCTCACCGTCGACTCACTGCTGGGCATCGCGCTGTAGGACCGACGCGCGGCCGTCAGTCCAGCGCGTGTTGTGCCCCGGTCCCAGCCCGTGGCAGGCAGGGTGCCGCGGCCGGATGTGCCGAGCGCGAAGGGCACGCTGTGGCCGCGCGCCACGATCTCACCGTTGTCGGTGGCCACAAGGGTGAATTCGGGGCCGTCGGTAAGGAACGTTGTAGCGGCGCCAGGCGGCGGTGCCGGCAGGTGCAGCCAGGCCGTCCGGGGTGAGCCCGCCATCGAGAGGGCGACGCCTCTTCCCACCTTCGCGTCTGACCGAGACTGTCGTATCGGCTGACTTCTGCCGGTCGGCGCAACATATGTGAAACAAATGGTGATCTGTTCTTGACACGGCCGAGGCGGCGGTGGCAATTTGAACGATCAAACCGGTGATCTCCGGGCACCTGCGCCGAGGGAGAGTGCCCATGAGCGGCCGAGATCCGATCGGCGTGACGATCTCTGAGGTCGCCGCTGCCGCCGGAGTCTCGCGCCAGACCGTGTCCAATGTGCTGAAGGCGCCCGAGCGCGTCGCGTCCGACACGGCGGCGCGGGTGCGGCGGGCGATCGACGACCTGGGCTACCGGCCGAACCGCGCGGCCCAGAACCTCCGCCAGCGCGCGAGCCGGTGCATCGGGCTCAAGATGGTCCCTCCGTCCGGCGTCAGCAACCTGCTCGACCGGTTCCTGCACGCGCTCACCGAGGCCGCCGCGGTCGCCGGCTACCACGTGCTGCTGTTCGCCGCGGTCGATGACGAGCTCGCCACGTACGAGGACCTCATCCGCTCGGGCACGGTCGACGGCTTCGTCCTGTTCGACGTCGAGGTCGGCGACCCGCGCCTGCCCTGGTTCGCCCGGCGCGGCATCCCGTTCGTGTGCTTCGGCCGGCCGCGCGGGCAGGGGCGGGAGCGGTTCCGCTGGGTGGACGTCGACAGCGCGTACGGCGTCGCGCGGGCGGTCGAGCATCTGGTCGGGCGCGGCCACCGCCGGATCGCCTATCTAGGCTGGCCAGAGGGCACCGGGTTCGGCGACGAGAGGCGCGCCGGCTGGGAGCAGGCGGCGCGGCGCCACGGGCTGGACGTCGGCGACCTGGCAGGGACGAGCGCCGAGGACGTCACCGCGGCGGCCTCGGCGGCGGCCCGGCTGCTGAGCGGGCCCGAGCCGCCGACCGCGTTCGCCTGCGGCAGCGACACCTTCGCGGTCGGCGCGCGCCTGGCGGGCGGGACCGGCGCGGACGGGCGCCCGAACCTCGAGGTGGTCGGCTTCGACGACTCGGCCGCCACGATGCTGATGTCGCCGGCGATGTCGAGTGTCCGGCAGCCGCTCGGCGAGGTCGCCCGGCACGTCGTCGCTCTGCTCGTCGGCCAGTTGCGCGGCAGCGACGACCAGCCTGAGGGGGTGATGTTGCGCCCAGAACTGGTCACACGGGAGTGGCGGGGGCCCGAGCCCGTTCTCTGATTGCGGATTCAAAGCAAGGGGAGTGGAAGTGGCATCGATATCGACGATCGCCCGCGGAGTGGTCGCCGTCGTGGCGACGGTGGCGCTCGCGGCCGCGTGCAGCAGTGGCACGTCGAGCGACGGCGGGGCCAGCGCGGCACCGGGACAGCTGACCGGACGTGGCCCGATCACGCTGGCTCAGGGCAAGGACACCTCGGGTAACGTCCAGAACCAGATCAACGCGTGGAACAAGCTGCATCCGAAGGAGACGGTGCGGCTCGTCGAGCTGCCCGAGAGCGCCGACCAGCAGCGCCAGCAGATGGTGCAGAACGCCCAGACCAAGTCCGACGCGTACACCGTGCTCAACCTCGACGTGGTGTGGACGGCGGAGTTCGCCGCCAACCGGTGGGTCAGCCCGCTGCCGAAGGACCAGTTCGACCTGGCGAAGTTCCTCCCCTCGGCCGTGCAGACCGGTGTGTACCGCGACAACCTCTACGCCGCGCCGTGGAAGACCGACGCCGGCCTGCTCTACTACCGCAAGGACCTGCTTCAGAACGCGGGGATCAGCGCGCCGCCGAAGACCTGGGCCGAGCTCCAGACCGACTGCGGCAAGATCAAGGGCGCCGACTGCTACGCGGGCCAGTTCGACAAGTACGAGGGCCTGACCGTCAACTTCTCCGAAGCCGTGGACAGCGCCGGCGGCACGGTCGTCGACGACCAGGGCAAGCCGAACGTCAACACCCCGCAGGCCAAGCAGGGCCTGGACTTCCTCGTGCAGGGCTTCAAGACCGGGCTCATCCCCAAGGAGGCCATCACCTACCAGGAGGAGGACGCCCGCCGGGCGTTCGAGAAGGGCAAGCTCGTCTTCCTCCGCCAGTGGCCGTACCAGTGGGCGCTGTCGAACAAGGCCCCGAAGGTCAAGGGCAAGTTCGACGTGGCGCCGCTGCCGGGCCTGAACGGCCCCGGCGCGCCGACGCTCGGCGGGCACAACCTGGCGATCTCCTCCTTCGCCAAGAACAAGGCGACCGCGCTGGACTTCATCAAGTACCTCACCAGCGTGGACACCGAGCGGCTCAACCTCGTCGCCAGCTCCGAGGCCCCGACGCTCGCCTCGCTGTACGACGAGCCCGCGCTGCAGAAGAAGTTCCCCTATCTGCCCACGCTCAAGGCCTCCCTTCTCAACGCCAAGCCACGGCCGAAGGCCGTGCGCTACAACGACGTGACAACGGCGATCGAGGAGTCCGCCTACGCCGCCCTGACCGGGAAGATGACCACTGACCAGGCACTTGCCGGTCTGCAGTCCAAGCTCGGACAGCTGATACAGCCGTAGCGGCGAGCCGTGGCGGGATGCCCGGCATCCCGCCACGGGCCCCAAGGAGGAGTCATGAGCACCACCATCGCCGGGCCGCCGGCGGCCCGCGGGCGGCGTCGCGGTGACGTACGGGGGTCGGGCCGCCTGGCGGGCATGCTGCTGTCGCCGACCGTCATCGTTCTCGCGCTCGTCGTCGGCTATCCGGTCATCGCGGCGTTTCGCGAGTCGCTGTACCAGCGCGGCGAGGGACTCGACGCGAACGGCTTCGTCGTGCAGGGCGACAAGTTCGTCGGCCTGCGGAACTACACCGACATCTTCACCGGCCCGAACTCCGGCGCGTTCTGGAACGCGTTCGGGAACACCACCTTCTTCACGGTCGTGACCGTCGTCCTCGAGACCGTCCTCGGGGTGACGATGGCGCTCGTCATGCACCGCGCCTTCCGCGGACGCGGGTTCGTGCGGGCCAGCATCCTGGTCCCGTGGGCCATCCCGACCGTGGTCTCCGGGCTGCTCTGGCGCTGGGTCTTCCAGGCCGACGGCATCGCCAACGCGATGATCGGCAGGCAGGTCCTGTGGACCACCGAGGGATTTCACGCCAAGGTCGCCGTCATCATCGCCGACACGTGGAAGACGGCTCCGTTCGTCGGCCTGCTCGTGCTCGCCGGGCTCCAGGTGATCCCGCGCGAGGTGCACGAGGCGGCGCGTGTGGACGGCGCGGGAGCGTGGCAGGGGTTCTGGCGGATCACGCTGCCGATGGTCAAGCCCGTGCTGCTGGTCGCCGTGCTGTTCCGGCTGCTGGACGTGCTGCGGATGTTCGACCTGCCGGTCGTGCTGGTCGGCCTGCACAAGGATTCGGTGGAGACGCTGACCATGATCGCGTACAACGAGGCGACCAACCTGAGGTACGGCCCGGCCGCCGCGTACGCCACCATCCTCTTCCTCTACGTCGCGGCCGTGGCGTACGCCTTCGTCAAGCTGCTGGGCGCCGACATCATCGGCGACATGCGGCAGAAACGGACGCCGAGGCCCGCGCCGCCGAAGAAGAAGCGCCTGACCGTTCCGGCGGAGGTGGCGGCATGACGGCGGTCCTGCCGTCCGCCTCGCGGGCGCGCCCGGCGCCGAGCGCGCGGCGGATGCTGCCGTACGCCGGCATGGCCGTCGTGGTGCTGTACTGCCTGGTGCCGTTCTACTGGATGGTCGTGTCGGCGTTCCGGCGCCCGGAGGACCAGTTCGACAACGCGGCGCTGCCCTCGCCATGGTCGATCAAGAACTTCACGGCGGTGTTCAAACCGGACGTGGGGTTCCAGCGGGCGCTGCTGAACAGCCTCGTCGTGGCCGGCGTCACCACGGTGATCACCCTGCTCGTCGGCACGCTGACGGCGTACGCGCTGGCCCGGCTGGACTTCCGGTTCAAGAACGCGGTGCTCGGCCTGATCATCGCGACGTCGATGTTCCCCGGCATCTCGCTGATCATCCCGCTGCTGAAGCTGTTCAGCGACATCAAGTGGATCAACACCTACCAGGCCATGATCGTGCCCACGCTGTCGTTCGCGCTGCCCCTGGCGGTCTGGAACCTCACGGCGTTCTTCCGCCAGATGCCGGCCGAGCTCGAACAGGCCGCGATGGTCGACGGCTGCACCCGCGGCCAGGCCTTCCGTAAGATCATCGTGCCGCTGGCCGCTCCCGGCGTCTTCACCACCGCGATCATCACCTTCATCGCCGCGTGGAACGAGTTCATCATCGCGCTCAGCATGGTGAACAAGAAGGAGATGCAGACCGCCACGGTCTCGATCTCCAAGTTCACCGGGGCGTACGGCTTCGACCAGCCGTTCGGCACGCAGATGGCGGCGGGCGTGATCGTCACGGTGCCGCTCGTCATCGTCGTGCTGATCTTCCAGCGCCGCATCGTCGCGGGCCTCACCGCCGGCGGCGTGAAGTAGGCGCCCACACCACCCATCATGGAAAGGACGACGTGCACAAGGATTCCGCGCCCTGGTGGCGCAGCGCGGTCATCTACCAGATCTACATCCGCAGCTTCGCCGACCGAAGCGGCGACGGTGTCGGCGACATCGCCGGCATCCGCTCCCGGCTGCCGTACCTGCGCGATCTCGGCGTCGACGCCATCTGGATCACCCCGTGGTACCCCTCGCCGATGGTCGACGCCGGTTACGACGTCGCCGACTACACCGGCATCGATCCGAGGTTCGGCACGGTCACCGACGCCGAGGCCCTCATCGCCGAGGCGCACGACCACGGCATGCGCGTGATCCTGGACATCGTGCCCAACCACACCTCCGACCGGCACGCGTGGTTCGAGGCGGCCCTGGCCGCCGGGCCGGGCAGCCCGGAGCGCGACCGCTACATGTTCCGGCAGGGGACGGGACCGGGCGGCGAACTGCCGCCGAACGACTGGCGCGGCATGTTCGGCGGCAGTGCGTGGACCCGGGTGCCGGACGGGGAGTGGTACCTCCACCTGTTCGCCGACGCCCAGCCCGACCTCGACTGGGAGAACACCGAGGTCCGCCGCGACTTCGAGAAGGTCCTGGGGTTCTGGTTCGACCGCGGCGTCGACGGGTTCCGCATCGACGTCGCCCACGGGCTGATCAAGCAGGAGGGCCTGCCCGACGTCGGCGAGGCCGGCGACGTGCTCGAGCCGACCAAGCGCGAGGACCACCCGCACTGGGACCGTGACGGGGTGCACGAGATCTTCCGCGAGTGGCGCAAGGTCGCCGACCGCTACGACGGCGACCGCACGTTCACCGCCGAGGCGTGGGTGAGCGGCCCGAAACGGCTCGCCCGGTACGTACGCCCCGGCGAGCTGCAGACCGCGTTCAACTTCGACTTCCTGCGCGCCCCGTGGGACGCGCGGAGCCTGCGGGAGGTGATCGACACGAGCCTGGAGGCGCTGGGAGCGGTCGGCGCGCCCGCGACCTGGGTGCTGTCCAACCACGACGTCGTACGGCACGTCACAAGGTACGGCCGGGCGCACACCGAGGGCCGCGGCCCCCGCGCCGACGTCGTCGAACCGCTCGACCTCGCCCTCGGCATCCGCCGGGCACGCGCGGCGGCGCTGCTCATGCTCGCGCTGCCCGGAGGCGCCTACGTCTACCAGGGCGAGGAGCTCGGCCTCGCCGAGGTGGAGGACATCCCGGAGGAGTTCCTGCAGGACCCGGTATGGGAACGTTCCGGTCACACCGCCCGCGGCCGCGACGGCTGCCGCGTGCCGCTGCCGTGGTCGGGCGACGCTCCGCCGTTCGGCTTCAGCGCGGACGGCGCGACTCCCTGGCTGCCGCAGCCGAAGGCGTGGAAGGACCTCACCGCCGAGGCCCAGACCGGCGAGCCGGGCTCGATGCTGGAGCTGTACCGCACCGCGCTGCGTCTGCGCCACGACCACCCGGCACTCGGCGAGGGCGACCTACGCTGGCAGGAGAGCCCGGAGGGCGTCCTGGTGTTCTCCCGGACGCCCGGTCTCGTGTGCGCGGTCAACCTCTCGGAGGCGCCGTACACACTGCCGGCCCACCGCGACGTCCTGCTCGCCAGCGGCCCGCTGGAGGCCGGGACGCTCCCGCCCGACACCGCCGCCTGGCTCGCTGTCGACGACTGAACCGGACCCAAGCTCGGGGGACATCTCTAGGAGGTAACCCCATGCGAAGACGTGCCGTAGCGCTCGCGGTCACGTTCGTCCTCACCGCCGGTACCGGCGCCGTTCACGCGGTGCCGGTACGCGCGGCGCCCCCCGGGTCGCCGGAGCTGACCGAGAGGACCCGGCTGCCCGACCGGCGCTCGGTCGTCCTCGGCGACCGGTTCTACGCCGTCTCCACCGAGGACGGCCTGTATCCGGCGACCGGCTGGCACACGCTGGGCGAGATGGGCGGCTTTTGGACCCCGCCGCTGAAGCTGCTCGACGGCGTGTGGTTCGGCCTCGACGGCAGTTGGCTCGGCGGGCAGGCCAAGGCGGAGAGCTTCACCGCCGGACAGGGGTACACCCGGATCGGCTACGACGCGGGCGGCGTCCGGGTCGAGCGCACGGACGTCGCCCCGGACGGCGTCCGTGCCGGGCTGATCGGCCTCAAGCTCACCTCGGCCAAGGCGCGGACCGTACGCCTCGACGTGGACGCGCACTCGGAGCTGATGACCGCCTACCCGTGGGGCTGGACCACGCCGGACCAGCAGGCGTCCAACCTGCCTGACACCGGGGCGTACGCCGATGGCTCGCTCGTCTTCCGCGAGCAGGGCACCCCGAAGGTGCCGAACGCCTCGGCGCACGACTTCGCGGCGATGGTGGCCGCGGACCGTACGCCGGTCGCCCATCAGCTGGGCGCGGCCCATCGTGGGCCGCAGGACCCGCCGGTGATCTGTCCCTCGACAGGGACCACGCCGCAGCGCTGCGACGACACGGCGTTCGGCGAGGGCACCGGAGGACGGCTCTCCTACGACGTTAAGCTGCCCGCCGGGCATGGCACCACGGTCTGGCTGGCCATCGCCGGCTCCGATCACGGCACCGCCGAGGCCCGTACCGCGCTCGGCACGGCGCTGCGCGACCCGGCCGGCCTGCTCGCCCGCAAGGTCACCGCCCGCCGGTCCGTCGCCGCGAACACCGTGGTCGACCTGCCCGGTGACCGGCTGCTGCAGCAGAGCGTCGAATGGAGCAAGCAGAACCTCGCCGACTCCGTACAGGAGGCTCGTGACCTGGGCCTGCGCGCCACGGAGGAGGGCAAGCAGTACCCGCCGGTCAAGGGGACCCTCGCGAAGGCCCGGTGGATCGGCGCGGGCTGGCCGGACTATCCGTGGATCTTCGGCACGGACGGGGAGTTCACCGCGTTCGCGACCGTCGCCGCCGGGCAGTTCGACGCGATCGAGAACCACCTCCGTGCGCTCCGCGACGTCAGCGACGTGGTCAACGACAAGAGCGGCAAGGTGGTGCACGAGGTCGTCTCGGACGGCTCGGTGTACTTCGGCGCCAACGACGAGAAGGGCAACACCGACGAGACCGCCAAGTACCCCAGCGCGGCGGCGCTCGTCTGGCGCTGGACCGGCGACCGGTCCTTCCTCGACGACGTCTACGGCTTCTCCGTGCGGAACATGCACTACGTGGTCGACAAACTGGACGCCGACGGGGACGGCTGGCCGGAGGGCCTCGGTAACGTCGAGCGGCCCGGCATGGGCGTGGAGAAGCTCGACAACACGGTCTACACGGTGCGCGGGTTGTACGACCTGGCCGACATGGCGCGGGCCAAGGGCGACACGGCCACCGCTTCGTGGGCCACGACGCACGCCGACGACCTGACCGCGCGCTTCGACGCCGCGTGGTGGTATGGCGGCGACACACACCAGTTCGCCGACTCCCTGGACAATCCGGACAACCCCGCCAACGACAACACGAAGATCTTCCAGCGGCACTGGATCGGCCTGACGCCCCTGGACGCCGAGCTCGTACGGGCCGGGCGGCTCCCGCATCCGCTCGCCACCGACGCACACGCCCGCGAGGTGCTCGACCAGCGTGAGAAGCCCTGTTACACGGGCTCGAACGGGCTGTTCCACACGGGCACCGGGCCGACCTCGGCGGAGGGCGGCAACAAGGGCCCGGCGTGCGACGGCGCGGTGTCGAGCGTGCAGAGCGACCGCGAGGCGTTCACCATCAACACCGGCATCATGGCCGTCGCCGAGGGGAACTTCGGGCGGCTGGCGCAGCAGAGGCGCTACACCGACGACAACGCCCGCCAGCAGCTCGACCCGGCGCTGTGGGAGATGCCCGGGGCGATGCCGGAGATCGCGCCGAGCCCGGACTTCGACCCGCCGAACATCGACCGCAAGCAGACCGAACGCTCGATGGTCCTGCAGGCCTGGGGAGCGTACGGGAACCTGTGGCCGGTCGTCGCCCAGCAGCTCGGCGTCGCACCGGACCTGGGCCGCGGGCGCCTGGAGGTCGTCCCGCAGGTGCCGCCGGGGCAGCCGAGCGTCGCGGCCCGCAACGTCCGGCTCGGCCGGGGAGCGGTGGACGTGTCCGCGGTGGCGTCGGCGAGGTCGCTGCGCACGGAGGTCACGTCCCGGGTGCCGGGTACGAGCCTGCTCATCGGCCAGGTGCTGCCTGTGGGCGCCAAGGTCACGTCGGTGACGCTCGACGGGAAGCGGGTCGCCTACCAGGTGCGGCAGACGGCGCGCGGCAGCGAGGTCGTGGCCGAGGCGGGTTCGCGGGGCGGCCGGTCCGTCCTCGCGATCACCTTGGGCTGATCCACCGGTTCGGCGGAAAGCCGGGCGCCGCCCGGCTTTCCGCCGCCTTTCGGTAATGTCGTTAATGGCGGGTTTATATGTGCTGGAAAATGTGCGTAGCGCGATAAGTCGCGCGCTAATCTGTTCGCCGTGCTCCCCAAGCCATCACCGGACCCGAAGACCTCGATGTGGGCGTGGCTGGCCCATGACCTGAGGTTCTACCGCCTGCAGCGCGACCTCTCCGGCGACGCGGTCGCCAAACTGCTCAACTGCGCGCGATCCAGCATTTCCCGCCTAGAGAACGGCGAAGCCAGGCTGACCGAACGCCAAACGGCGGTCCTGGACGAACGCTGGCAGACCGGCGGTCACTTCGGCCGAATTCTCTGGTACGCCCGCCTCGGCCATGACCCGAACTGGATCAAGCAACACGAGGACATCGAGTCGGAGGCCTCGGTGATAAAGGTCTTTGAGGCGCTGGTAGTTCCCGGGCTGCTTCAGTTACCCGAATACGCCCGCGAGCTGATCGCGGCCGGCAGTCCACCGGACGTGGACGAGATTCTGGGGCGGCGCATGGCTCGTCAGGCGATCTTGGCCAGGGAGCATCCGCCCGTGCTCTTGGTGCTGCTGATGGAGAGCGTGCTGGACTGGCCGGTCGGCGACGCGGACGTGATGCGCAGGCAACTCGCCTATCTTTTGGAGGTATCGGAGCGGCCGAATATCGGGATCCGCGTCGTTCCCAGATCCGCGAAGGCGCATTTCGGCTTGGACGGCAGCTTCAAAGTCATGACCGGTCCGTCCGGCGATGTCGCCTATACCGAATCTCCCGGTGGCGGAAGACTGGTCCCATCGGCTGTGGAAGCGCAGTCCTATGTCTTACGATATGACCGTATTGGACAGAATGCCTTGCCTGAGGACCTGTCCCGCGATCTGATCCGCAAAGCGATGGAGGCGGCAGAGTGAGCAGCCCGGTTTGGCGCAAGAGCAGCCGTAGTGGAGTCCAGGAGGGTGACTGCGTCGAGGTCGCTGTGACGGAAAGTGACCACCAGGAATAGGCGCTCATCGACGTCAGGTGGCGAGGCGGGTGATCGCGGCGATCGACCGGTCCACGTCTGCCTCGGTGGTGGTGGCGTTCGACACCGAGATCCGCATGAATCGCCGTCCCCGCCAGGTCGTACCGCCCGCCCAGCAGGTGCCGTCCGCCTGCACCGCCGCCACCACCCGGTCGGTGCGCGCGTCGTCGCCGAAGCCGACCAGTACCTGGTTGAGGACTACCTCATTCGCCACCTCGAACCCGGCCGAGGTCAGGCCCTCAGCGAACTGGCGGGCCAGCGCGCAGCAGCGGTCGACCAGTGCCGCGACCCCGTCGCGACCCAGTTCCCGCAGTCCGGCCCACGCGGCGAACCCGCGAGCCCGGCGCGAGGACTCGGCGGTGAGGTCCGCTCCCGCCGGTGCGCCGCCCGATCCGACCAGGTACGCGGCGGCGTAGGACATCCGCCGCATGCACGTCGGGGCGGGCGCAGAAGGCGAAGGCCGAGTCGTACGGAAGATT
>JAOPYG010000102.1 GCA_025964685.1 Actinoallomurus sp.
AATCCGCGGCTCCCCGGCCGGTGAGCCCGTACGGTGTCACCAAGCTTTCGGGAACCGAGATCGTACGGGCGGCGCGGTTGGACGCGGTCGTCCTCCGGGTGTTCAACCCGATCGGACCGGGCCTGCCCGCCTCCACCCTGGCCGGCCGGATCGCGGCGGCCCTGCGTGGCGGTGAGGCGGAGGTGCGGGTGGGTCCGCTCACCGCGTGCCGGGATTTCGTCGACGTCCGCGACGTGGCCGACGCGATCCTCGCTGCCGCCGGTGCCCGCGGGCCGCTGCCACCCGTACTCAACGTCGGCAGCGGCCGGGCCACCCCGCTGCGGGAGCTGGTGGCCCGTCTCGCCGAGCACGCCGGCCCCGGCCGGAGAGTCGTGGAGGACGCCGCCGGCGGCTCCGCCCGATCGGCCGAGGTCGCCTGGCAGCAGGCCGACATCGGTGCCATCCGCCGTGCCCTCGGCTGGACGCCCACCTCCGATCTCGCCACCTCGCTGCGCGACCTGTGGGAGGACGCCGCGTGCCCGGCCTGACCGTGCTGGTGCCGGCCTACTTCCACCCCGCGCTCTTTCCGGCCGAGTGGGTGCGGCTGGCCGATCCGCGGCTGGGCGCGGTGGTGCTCAACGTCCACAACGGGCCGGGCTCCGCGCGGGACCCCGTATTCGCCTCCGCCGTGGACCGTGTCCTGGCGGCGGGGGCCAGGGTCACCGGCTACATCGACACCGCATACGGCGCCCGATCCTGCGCGGACATCGCAGCGGACGCCCGGCGCTACCTGGACTGGTACGGCGTCGCGGATGTCTTCCTCGACCAGGTCGCCGCCGGGCCGGAGGCGCTTGGGACCTACCGGCGGATCTCCGAAGAGCTGCGGGCCCGCGGGGTCGGATTCATCGTGGGCAACCACGGAGTGCACCCCGACCCGGGATACGCCTCGCTCGCCGACCTGCTCGTCACCTTCGAAGGGCCGTGGCCGGCGTACACGCGGATGCGACAGCCCGAGTGGGCGACGCGGCTGCCCGCCCGGCGCTCGTGCCACCTGGTGTACGCGGTGCCACCCGGGGCCTACGAATCTGTGGTGGGACTCGCCCGCCGCAACAACGCCGGCGTCGTCTACGTGACCGACGGGGACGGCGCGAACCCCTGGGGCCGGCTGTCGCGCTATTTCGAGCGTGCTCCGGCCGGGTGAGGGCCCTGCCGCCCGTTGTCGCGGCCGCCATCGCGCGTCAGCCGCAGCCCTCGAACTGGGGCACCGTCGTGGTCAGGTGCAGGCCGGTCGTGCCAAACCATCGCGTCAGCAGCTTCCCCGCTGTCCCGTCCAGGTACATCGAGGTGATCGCCTTGTTGACGTCCTCACAACCCGTCACGTCGCTCTGCTTGATGCCCACGCCGTACCGCTCATCCGAGATCGGGGCGTTGACGAACCGTACGGCCCGGCCCTTCTGGGCGGCGAAGCCGGCCAGGATCAGGTCATCCGTGGAGATGGCGTCGAGGGAGTTGTCCGTCAGCTTCGTCAGGCAGTCGCCGTACGTCGGGACCCTCACCAGCTGGGCCCGGACATTCCGCTCCACGGTCACGCGCTGCCAGGAGACCGAGCCGGTCACCGCGCAGAGGCGCCGGCCCGACAGGTCGCGGACGTTCTTGATCGCGGTGTCGCTCTGGCGGACCAGAGTGTCCTGGTGCGCGACGTAGTACGGTCCGGCGAAGGCGACCTTCGTCTTGCGCTCCGGGGTGATCGAGTAGCTGGAGATGACCAGGTCGACCTTTCCGGATCGCACGAGGCTCTCCCGTTCGGCGGACTGCACGGCTTTGAAGACGACCTTCTTCGGCTTGTTCTCCACGTGCGCGGCGAGGTACCTGGCGACGTCGACGTCGAACCCCGCGAACGTGCCGTCCGGCTTGCGCAGGCCGAGGCCCGGCTGGTCCTTCGCGACGCCGATGACCAGCGTGTCCTTGGTCGCGATCGACTCCCCACCGCCGCCGGTCCCGCATCCGGCGACGCCCACGAGCAGCGCGGCACCGAGCGCGCCCAACCGCATCCGACCTACTCGCATGAACATGCTCCCTACCGGAACTCGGACAGCCGCGGCCGTACGCCGGCCAGGACGAGGACGGCGATGACGATCGCGGCGGCGGGAAGGCCGACGTTCCAGCCGCTCAGACCGTCGTCGCCGGCCCGGATGGCGTCCGTGAAGGCCTTCTGGTGGATGGCCGTGAGCGACACGAGCGCCTGGTCATAGGTACTGAAGTCCCGTGACGCGGTGTCCATCCGCAGTGCGATGGCGGCGTGCCGTCCGGCGACGCTCGTCGCCAGCGACCGTATTCGGCCGTCGTCACGCTGGACGCCCTGGTACCCCCGGAGCGTCCGGTCGAGGGCAGCGTTCTGCCCCGGCAGGGTGACGTGCTGGGCCTCGACACCGAGGAAGCCCATGAAGGAGCGCCCGGCCAGCCGCTGGTCCAGCTGCTTGTAGTAGATGGCGAGGTTGCCCGCCGGGACGTAGAGGATTTCCTGGGACTTGTCCAGGTACACCTGCTCGTACGTGTCGGCCAGACTCGGCTGGAGCAGATAGCGGGTCTCGTCGGCGTTGGCGTTGTTGCTGATCGCCCTGGCCCGCGACAGCGACAGGACCGAGTCGAACCCGTCGTCCTTGGCCTTGCGCAGGTGGCTCGCCTCACTCGTCAGCAGGCCCACGGTGGCCGCGATGAGGACCAAGGAGGCCACGGTCGCCAGGGCGAGCACCGGGTTGACGAGCCGCCGGAAGTGCACGGCGAGGTAGACCTGCAGGCCGATCAGCACGATGAGGAGGACGGCGCCGACGAGCAGCACCCAGGCCCGTCCGGCCAGCACCGCGGAGTGCTTGGACTCGTACGTGCGCCGCACGGTCGTGCCGTTGTCGAGCGTGAGGTTGTACGCCTTGGGCAGCACGTCCAGCTTCATCAGGTCGGTGGCCTGACCGTAGAGCGTGCCGACCTCCTGGCTGGGCGGGCCGGCCGCGTGGCTCTGGCGCTGGTCCAGTTGCAGCGCCTGTCCGGCGAGCTGCTCGTAGCGGCCCAGCGCGTCGAGGATCGAACGCGCGGTCTGCTGCTCGGCCGGGTCGTCGGGGGCCAGGTTGGAGCCCTGCAGCAACGCCCGGTGCGCCTGGGATCGGCGCTGGTCGTACACCTGCAGGGCCCTGGCACGGCCGGCGCCGAGGTTCTCGCGGCCCATGAGGAGTACGGCGGCGAGCTGGGCGTCCATGTCGCTGAGCGCGAAGTACAGGTCGCCGGTGGCGACCACCTGCGGGCCGGCGTCGTGGCCGATGACCCGTAGCCCGTCGCGTGCGTCCTGGACGGCGAGGCCGGCCACCGCGAACACCGCCGCGACGGCCAGTACCGCCAGGAACGCGATCGCCCTGATCCGCCCGGGCAGCGACCGGATCCTGATGGCCCGGGCGACACCGCCGCGCCGGGCCGGTGGTCGTGACGGTGGAGCCGCTGTGATGGTCACCGGCGTCAACCTCTCCGAAGCGTGATGGTGGTCCAGACGCCGATGTGGATGCGGTCGCCGTCGTCGACCGGCACCTCCACGTTGACCGGGATCGGCTCCTCGCCGCCGTTCACCGTGGTGCCGTTGGTGGAACCCGGGTCGACCAGCGTCCACGTGCCGTCCGGCCGGCCGAGCAGCACCGCGTGCGTGTGCGAGGCGCCCGGGTCCTCGGGCGGCTCGCTCAGGTCGATCTCCGGCGTCGTGCCCTGCGAGACGCTGCGCCGCCCGATGCGGATCTGCGGCCCGTCCAGCGGGATCCGGCGTTCGGGGCAGTACGGCGGGAAGGTGAAGGCGCCGTTCTCGCCGCTCTGCCGCAGCACGGTCTCGTAGTAGTCACGGTCGGCGACGACGATGGCGGTCCAGGAGGCCGCCGGCGTGCTGGCGCCGCTCTCACCCCACCGGCTGGTCGCCGGCTCCTCAGATGCCGGGGGAGCCGACGGGACCGGACCCGTCACGTCCGGGCGCCCGGCGCCGACGGCGAAGTCGTAACCGCAGCCCTCACAGAACCGGCCCGTACGCGGCGCCGCGCAGTCGGGGCACGGCTCGCCCGCCAGAGCCGCGGCGGTCGGGGAGGAGACCGGCGATCCGCCGCCCGTCATGCGGGCTCCGCAGACGTCGCAGTAGTCGTCGGCGCCGGAGGCGTGCCCGGCCGGACAGGTCGGCATGGTCAGCCTCCGTCCTTGCGCGTCCGTACGGTCTTGCTCGACCGGGTGTCCAGCGACATCTCATCGGCCTTCTCGACGTTCTTCTTCAGCCGTACGGTGCCGGTGGCGTGGTCCTCGACGTCGACGACCTTGTCCAGCAGGCCGGCGATCGCCTCGTTGCCCGACTCGTGCGCCAGCGCCACCGCGCGGCCGAGCCGGGTCGTGGCCGTGTCCAGGTCACCGTCCTTGCGGGCCTGCAGGCCCTGCTGGATGGCGTCGGCGAGCTCCGCCTGGCCGGTGAAGTGCGCGACCCGGGGGTTGATGCGGGTCGACTGGGCCTCGTCGTCGGTCCATTCGGCCAGGACGTTGCCGGTGGCCAGCACCTGTTCCTCGCCGCCGTTCGCGCCGGGCAGCACCAGCTTGATCCAGGCGGCGCGCAGCTCCTGGCCGACCATGCCCGGGGGCACCTCGACCGAGACGTGGTAGTCGCGGCTCTCAGAGCCCCAGGCGCCGATCGGGTAGTCGCCGGCCCGCGGGCCGGCCTCGACCCGCTTCCCGGTCAGGTCCTCGACGGTCGGCGTCACCTGCTTGACGAAGCGCAGCCGGGCGGTCTGCGGCGTCCAGACCCGCAGCGACACGTCCGCCACCGCCTTGCCCATGGCCGCCTCGGTCATCGCCCTGAAGTCCGCGACCAGGTCCTCCGGGCTGGCGACGATGTCGACGCCGCCAAGCATGGCCGAGGCCACCTTGCGCAGCTCGGCGACCTCCCAGTCGGTGCCGATGCCGCGGCAGTCGCACACGAAGTGGCCGTCGCACTGGCGGAGTACGGCGTCGAGCTGCTCGGGGCTCTCGTGCTGGTTCTTGCCGTCGGTGAGGAGGATGGCGTGCCGGATGCCGTCCCGGTGGGGGGCGAAGAGCCGGCCGGCCAGGCTCAGCCATGCGCCGATCGCGGTGCCGCCGGCCGGGCGGACACCGTCGAGCGCGGCCTTGGCCTCCTGGCGGGTACGCGCGTCCGCGGCGACCAGCTCCTCACCGGGCGGGTACACCATCCGCGCCCGTGCCGAGCCGGAGACCACGGCGAACGCGACCCCGTCGCGCAGTGAGTCCACCGCGGTCTGCGCGGCCCGGATCGCCGCGGACATCTTCGTGCGCGGGTAGTCCATCGAGCCGGAGGTGTCGATGATGATGACCTCGGCGGCGGAGGTGGAGCGCGCGCTGACGGGCGGAGCGCCGCTCGCCTCGACCGTCACGATCGCGTGCACCTCCCGGCCGCCTTCGGGGAGGTACTTGTTCTGGTCGATCGTGAGCGTGAAATCCGGATTGCCGCTCATTCGGCCTGCTCCTCGCTCGGGGGTACGGAAGGCGGAAACGGGATGACGACGACGGTGATGTTGTCGCGCCCGCCGGCCTCCAGGGCCAGGTGGGTCAGTGCGCGGGCCGCATCGAGCGGCTCCGAGGCGGCGGAGGAGACGGCAGCGGACAGCTCGGCCGCCTCGGGCAGGTAGTTCCAGAGCCCGTCGCTGCACACGAGCACGACGCCCGGGCCGTCCGGGGTCAGCGTCCGCACGTGCGGGTCCACGTCGGTGGCGTCCGCGCCGAGCCAGGCGGTGATGACGTGGGCGTTCGGATGGCTTTCGGCCTCTTTCGCGGTCATCGCGCCGGTGCTGACCATCTCGCCGGCCCAGGAGTCGTCGTCGGTCAGCCGGGAGCCTCCGCCGCCCTCGGGCAGCCAGTACGCGCGGCTGTCGCCGATCCAGCCGACGGTCACCGAGCTCCCGTGCGTCAGCGCCGAGACGTAGGTGCAGGACGGTGGCTCACCGGTCGGCTGTGTGGCCTCGCCGTCCCCGCCGACCAGCCCGGCCACGGCCTCGGCGGCACGGGCCACGGCGGTGCGGGTGGCGGTCTCGGCGTCGGCGCCGGCCGCGACCAGCTCGGCGAGGGCGGCCGCCCCCGTGTCGGCGGCGACCCTGGAGGCGTCCTCCGGCCGTGTGGACGACGACACCCCGTCGCACACGACCGCGGCGACACCGTCGCGCGTGCCGGTCAGCTCCATCGCGTCCTCGTTGCGGCTGTGCCGCAGCCCTCTGTCGCTGACGCCGGCGGCCCCGGGGATCTCGAGCTCGACGTGGTCGGTGCCGTCGGGCTGGCGCAGCCCGCACCTGTCGCAGTAACCGTCCACGCCGGTGACGGTCGCGCCACAGCCCGGGCAGCGGGGCACGGGGGCGTCGAGACGGTGGCCGCAGGCCTCGCAGTAGTCCTCGCCCGGATAGACGGGCTGGTCACACGCGGGGCAGGTCTGCTCCTCGGTCATTGTGTCCAATCAGATCAGCGTCCTCGGGCGCGCGGCGTTGGCCCGCACGACCAGGTCGTGCCGTTCGGCGGGGGTGTCGGCGAGACGGGCCAGCGCGCGGTACGTCTCCTCGAGCCTGCCGCGCAGCGCGCGTTCGGTCAGCGACGCCTCGAACAGCGTCCCCTGCCGCGACCGGCCTCCGGAGGCGCGTGCCCAGGTGAGCGCGATCTCCAAGACCTCGGCGACGAGCCGGCCGCGCCGTTCTCCGTCGAGCTTGAGCGCAGAGAGCCGGCCTCCGGCGCCGACGAGGTCGGGTTCGCTCAGCTCGGCCGGGCTGCGGCCCCGGATGGCGGTCGCCACCGCGGCGACCTGCGCGGCGACATGGTGACTGGAGATGGCGGGGACCGAGTCGAGCACCGCCACGGCGGCGGCGCGGTCACCGGCCGCCAGCCGCGCGCGGGCCAGCCCGAAGGCCGCGCTGATGTAGCCATTGTCGGTCCGCCAGACGCGTTCGTACAGGTCGGCGGCCCCGGCGTGGTCGCCGCGGTGGGCACGGCAGTAGGCCAGGGCCAGCTTCGGCGGTGCCTCGCCGGGCAGCAGGGAGTACAGCTCGTCGAACAGTCCCTCGGCCCGGCCTGGCTCCCCGGACGCCAGCACGGCGACCGCGCGGTACCACAGGATCCGCCAGTCGCCGGGACGCTCGCCGGCCAGTTCGTCGAGCAGCCGGTGCGCCTCGCCGCTGTCGCCGAGCTCGATGCGGACGCGCGCCAGCGTCAGGCGCACCTCCGGCGACGCGTCGGGCGCGGCGCTGAGCGCGGCGACGAGCTGCTCCGGTTCGGCGGTGGTGAGCCCGGCGAGGAACCCCGCGGCCGAGTCGGCTCCATCCACCAGCGGTGTCGGCAGCGCGGAGGCGACCTCCGCCGGGCGGGGCGCGTCGAGCACCGATTCCGTGCCGGCCGCCAGCTCGGTGCCGATCGCCCGCAGCTCCATGCCGAACAGCGATGACGGCCCGGGGCGGGGCCGGCCGTCCTCGGCAGACAGCACCTCCCGCAGCACGCCGGTGAGCTGGTCGGCCATGTCCGACGCGTCGGCGAACCGGGCCTCCGGGTCGATGTGGGTGGCGCGGCGCAGCAGCCGGTCATAGGACTCGAACCGCTGGAGCAGCGGGACCTCCGCGCGGTCCGGCAGCCGGTCGACGTACGTGCTCGTGAAGCCCTTGAACGGGAAGCTGAGCACGGCGAGCGTACGGCCGACCGTGTAGATGTCGGAGCTGATCGAGGGGCCACGGTCGGCGATCTCGGGGGCCTGGTAGCCGATGGTCCCGTAGATCGCGCTGTCCACGTCCTCGATGCGGCGGACCCCGCCGAGGTCGATGAGCTTGAGCTGCTCGTCGGACTGGATGGCGTTGTCCGGCTTGAGGTCGCAGTAGAGCAGTCCCACGCCGTGCAGGTAGCCGAGCGCCCGCAGCAGCTCCAGGCCGTAGGCGATGGACTGGCCGATCGGTAGCGCGTCCTCGCCCGCCTGCCGGCGTTCGAGCAGCACGTCCTTCAGCGGCTTGCCGCCGACGTACTCCATCACGATGTAGCCGGAGCCGCCGTGCTGCACGAAGTTGTAGATCTTGACGATGTTCGGGTGCTCGACCTCGGCGAGGAAGGAGCGTTCGGCGGCGGCCGCAGCCAGCGCGTCCGCGTCACCGGTGTCGAGCAGGCCCTTCAGCACCACCCAGCGGTCGTTGACGTTGCGGTCGCGCGCGAGGTAGATCCAGCCGAGTCCGCCGTGCGCCAGGCAGCCCAGCACCTCGTACTGCCCGCCGGCCAGGTCGCCCGGTCCGAGCTTGGGGCTGAAGGAGAAGCCGGCGCCGCAATTCGGGCAGAAGCCCTCCGTACGGCCGGGCCGTCCGCCACGGGAGCGCCCGACCGGCTCACCGCAGCCGCTGCAGAACCTCTTGTTCTCCGGGACCTCGGGGTTCTGCTTGATCGCCGTGGAGGGGTCACGGGAGGGGACGCGGGGCACCTCGACCAGGCCGGCGCCCAGCATGCCGCGGCCGGAAGAGCGCGAGCGCGTGGAACCGGTCCGGACGCTCCGGCTCGACCGTGTGCTACCCGTGGCGGTGCTCCCGGTCGCCGCACTCGGCGTGCTCGGGGCGCTCGCCGCCCGGGCCGCGGGAGACATCCCGCACGTGGTGCAGTACCCGTCCTCGATGGTCCCGCCGCAGCCCGGCTGCGCGCAGCGGCCGTCCGGCGTCCGGACGCTCGCCGCCGGTGCCGGTGCGGGTGTCGGTGCCGCGACCGGCGCGGGCACGGAGGCCGGGGCCATGCCGCAGGTGGTGCAGTAGCCGTCCTCGACGGTCCCGCCGCACCCGGGCTGGGTGCACCGGTCCGCCGGGCCGCTCGCGGGCGCCGCGCTCGGTGCCGCCGCCGGTTCAGGTGCCATACCGCATTCGACGCAGTAACCGTCCTCCACCGTTCCCGCGCATCCGGGCCGCGTGCACTGAGTCATCGGACGCGGCCAGGGCGCGCGACATGACCGTGCGGGGAGTCCGCCCGCCGGGCGGGTACGTCAACCGCGAACCTCAAGCCGTTCTCCTCTGCGTAGGCCGACAGCCCCACCGCGCGGCGGGGCGGGACGTCACGAACGGGTCCCCTCCGTGTGCGAGGCGATCGCCCGCTGGTAGTCCGCCAGCGTCACCGTGGCCTGCCTCAGGTCGCACGGGGACGTCCAGAGCAGGTCGTGGGCCCGCTGGTGGAGGTCGGTCAGGTCGGTTTCCTCGGCGAGCCCGAGGCGGCCGGCCTTCGCCTGGTACGCGTCGAGCCGTCCGCGCAGCTCGTCACGCCGGTCCAGCAGGCCGGTGATGAGCCCGGTGGTCTGGCGCGCCCGCTCCAGCGCGGTGGCGGCGGCCTGCTCGAGCTCGGCGGCGCGTGTCGCCAGCTCGAGCCAGCGGCCGTCGCCGCGCAGCCCCCCCAGCGCGGCGAGACGGTCGCGGAGCGGGGCCGCGAGCACCGGCAGTTCGGGCAGCGCCGGAGAGGCGATCTTGGCCAGCACCTGGTCCTGTGCCGTGACGGCCTCGTGCTCGGCCGCCTCGACCAGGGCGATCGTGGCCTCGATGCCGCGTACCCGCTCATCGTGCTCGTCGCGGATCCGTACGGCGTCCTCCAGCCGGCCGCGCTGGGCCGCCAGCTCGCGGCCGATCTCCTCGATCCGCCTCGTGTCGGCCCGTCCGCCGGAGGACAGGGACAGCGGGTCGGCCCGTACGGCCTCGCGTACGCCCGGGAGCTGCCCTGAGATCCGCTCGGCGTCCGGTTCGCGGACGCCGAGCGAGGCGTGCAGCGCCTGCACCGCGCGCGCCGCCTCCTCGACCTCGCCCAGCCGCGTGAGCAGCGCCGACCAGACCTCATCGACCGTGGCGACCATGCCCGCGGTCTGCTCGTACATGGGCGTCATCCGCTGCACCACCCCGTCGAGTGAGAGCCATTCGCCGGTCGGGCCGAGCAGGGTCCGCTCCTCGAGGGGGATCTCCCCGCTCACCAGCTCGACGGAGGTGCCGGTCAGCAGCCGGGTCAGCTCGGCGAGCTGGACCTGGCCGGGCTTGGGGTGCCGGGCCCGCAGCTCCTCCGCCTCGTCGAGCACCTTGCCGTAGGCGTCGAACAGCTTCCACAGGGTGGCCATCCGGCCGTCGATGTCGATCCAGTACCGCTGCGTCGCGCCGGTCAGCGGCGTGCCCTTGAGCATCTGGTAGCCCTGATGGGCCTCCAGCTCCAGCAGCACCTTGGTGATGCGTTCGCGTTCGCCCTTGAGGCGCCGCAGTGTGCGGTCGATCTCATCCCGGTCCATCGACCGGCCGACTCCTGCGTCCCCCAGCAACTGACCCGCCCGCTCGTCCCCGTGCACTTTTGAAAAAGGCGGTTCGGAGCATTAGTCCGTTTCCGCGCTTATAGGGGGATCAGTTTCCACCAAGACGAGGGCTCATCACAAGCGATCGGCCAGACCGAGGCGAGGTACGCCGCCGCGCGCCGCGGAGGCGTACCTCGCTCAGTCGGATGTCAGCCCGCCATCGGTGGCAGTTCCACGGTCTGCCGCAGGCGGATGTCCCGCGAGCCGGCGCCGACCATGACGCGGTACGTGCCGCCGGCGACCCGCCACGCGTGTGACGTGGCGTCCCAGGAGGCGAAGGACCGCGGGCTCAGGTGGAACGTGACGTGCCTCATCTGGCCAGGCCGCAACGGGACCTTGGTGAAGCCCTTCAGCTGTGCGGGCGGCTCGTCCGGCGCGCCGAGGTAGAGCTGCGGGACCTCGGTGCCGGTCCGGTGCCCGGTGTTGGTGATGTCCGCGCCGACCGTGACGTCGCCGCCGTGGCCGTGAACGGTCAGGTGCCGGTACGCGAACGTGGTGTACGACAGGCCGTACCCGAAGGGGAACAGCGGGTCGATGTTCTTCGCGTCGTAGTGGCGGTAGCCGACGCGAAGACCCTCGGAGTACGTCGCCACGCCGTTCACGCCGGGGTACTGCTCCGGGGTACTGGCGGGCGTGTCGGCGAGGCTCCTGGGGAAGGTGATCGGCAGCCGGCCGGAGGGGTCGGCGTCGCCGAGGAGCACGTCCGCCGCGGCGTTGCCGTCCTCCTCACCCGGATACCAGGCCTGCACCACGCCGGCGACCTTGTCGGCCCACGGCATCAGGACCGGCCCGCCGGTGTTGAGCACGACGACCGTACGCGGGTTGGCCGCCGCGACCGCCTCGACCAGCTTGTCCTGGTAGCCCGGCAGGGCCAGGCCCGTACGGTCGATCGCCTCGGTGTCCTTGTTCGCCACGAACACCACGGCGGTGTCGGCCTTCCTGGCCGCCTGCACGGCTTCGTCGATCTGGACGTCCGGGGTGTTCGCCGGGGGCGTCCAGGACAACTCGATCATGGCCTGGCTGAGCGGCTTGGCCCAGTCGACCCGGATCGGGTGCTGCTGTCCCGCCGTCAGGTGCACCGTGACCGACTTGGTGGTGCCGGGGAAGCCGCCGCCGTTGTCGAGCACGCTCTTGTCGTCCAGGTAGAGCGTCGCGTGCGCGTGGTTGGTCAGGTTGAAGGTGTAGTCGCCGTCGACCGGCGCGGCGAACGTACCGGTCCATCGCACCGACCAGCCGTTGGGCGGCAGGCCCGGCGCCGGGATGCCGCCGGTCGGGTCGGTGTCGATCCAGGGGTCGACACGGGTCAGCTTCGGGTCGCCGCTCCACGTGGTGTTGGCGTAGTAGCGGGCGGTCCAGCCGTGCGTGCCGCTCTCGGAGGTCACCGCGTACGACGGCAGCGCCGGCTGCGGGCCGAGGTCCACCGGCGGCATGCCCTCGGCGTACTCCACGTTGACCCCGCGCTTCTTGAACGCGTCCAGCGGGCTGACCTTGTAGATCGGCGCGACGCCGGAGCTGCCGCCGCCGGTGGCGACCGCGGTGCCCGCGCCGGGACCGATGAGCGCCACCTTCTTGTCCTTGCGCAGAGGCAGCACGCCGCCGGAGTTCTTCAGCAGCACCGTGCCGGCCTCGGCCGCGGCGCGGGAGACCGCGCCGTCGCGCGGCGCGTTGATCGGCGTCGTGGCCTCCGTACGGTCGAACAATCCGAACCGGAACATCGTGGCGAGGATCCGGTGCACGTGCTCGTCGACGGTGGCCGCCGGGATCTGCCCGGACTGCACCAGCGCCTTGAGCGGGTCGCCGTAGTGCGCGCCGTTCGGCAGCTCCAGGTCCATGCCGCCGACGGCGCAGCGGGCCGTGTCATGGCAGGAGCTGAAGTCGGAGACCACGAACCCCTTGTAGCCCCAGTCGTTCTTCAGCACGCCCTGCAGCAGCTCCTGGTGCTCGCACGCGTAGGCGCCGTTGACCTTGTTCTTGGAGCACATGAACGACCCGGCGCGCTTCGCGGACTGCTCGAAGGCGGGCATGTAGATCTCGTGCAGGGTGCGCTCGTCGATGTGCTCGTCGACCGTGTCCCGGTTCACCTCCTGGTTGTTGGCCAGGTAGTGCTTGGCGTCGGCGATCACGCCTTGGGACTGGATGCCGTCGATGTTGCCGGCGGCGATCTGCCCGACGAGGTAGGGGTCCTCGCCGTACGCCTCGAACGTCCGCCCGTTCAGCGGCGTACGGGCGATGTTGATGTCCGGGCCCTCCATCAGGTTGCGCCCGGTGTCGCGGGTCTCCCGCCCCTCGATGACGCCGTACGCCCGTGCCATCGATGGGTCGAAGCTCGCGGCGAGCCCCAGCGGCGCGGGCATCGCCGTCGTCTGGGCCTGCACCGGGCCGCTGGAGCCGACGCCGGCCGGACCGTTGTTCAGCAGCAGCGACGGGACGCACAGGCGGGGGATCGGCGGTATCTCACGGTCGTGGGTGCTGTCGGAGATGGCGTGCATCATGCCGACCTTCTCGTCCAGGGTCATCTGGGCGATCACCAGGTCGGCGCGGCGGTCGGGCGACAGGTGGGTGTTCATCCAGGCGGAGCAGCCGGTGGGCTCCGCCTGGGCGGGGCCGGCCGCCGTCAGGCCCGCGAGCGCCAGCACCACCGCGACGGCGGCTCGTACGGGGCGCCTCATCCGGTACCACCTCGCCCCGGCAGGCCACCGGGCGAAGACGGGATTGTGCACATGGATCCTCCAGGGTCGTGCCGGGACGGAGAGAGCGGTCAGCCGGTGTACTGGGCGAAGATCTTCGTGTAGGCGTACGCCGACTGGGAGACGCCGCTGCACGAGTCGCTCGCGCCGCCCGAGGAGCACTGGCGGTCCCGGTTGACGGACCAGAAGGTGAGCCGGGCCAGGTGGTGCGACTGGGCGTAGGACAGCATCGCGGCGAAGTCGCCGGTGGTGACGGTCTCGTCGGACTCATCGGTCTTGCCGTTCATCGACGAGATGCCGATGTGGGTGTAGGCCACCGAGTCGCTGTAGTGGTACGCGTTCTTCACCGCGTTCTTCAGCCCGTCGGCGGCGGTCTTGCTGACGCTGCCCATCGAGCCGCTGTGGCCGCCGAGGTCGAACGGCATGACCACCCAGCCGTCGTTGGCGAGCCCGGCGGCGGCGCCCTTGTTGATCAGGTCCGTGCCGTCCGAGTCCGGTCCGGTGGGCGTCGTGCCCATCGTGAGGTAGGTCTTGATCCCGGAGTTCTTGGACTTGACCGTCTTCAGGGCGTCGATGACGCGTTGCCGGACGGTGCCGTTGGACATCTCGGTGGCCTCGATGTCGATGTCGATCGCCTTGAGCTTGTAGGCGTCGATCACCTTCTGGTACGCCCCGGCGAGGGCGGACGCGCTGGAGCAGTGCTCGCCGAGCTTGTTCCCGCTCCATCCGCCGAAGGAGACGACGACATCGCCGCCGGCGACGCGGATCGCGTTGATGGCCGACTGGTCCGAGCCTCCGGTCAGCGCGCGGCTCCCGTCCCACTTGGGGTTGCAGCCGCCGTCCGACAGCATGAACGCCAGTGTCAGCCATTTGACGCCGGTCGCCGACATCACCGACGTCGGCGGCTGCGGGCTGCCCCAGCCGAGGTACTCATACGGCGCCACGGCGACACCGGGGGAGGCGGCCTGGCTCGGCGCCGCGAGGGCCACCTGGGCGGCGCCCAGGGCGATCGTCGCGGCGGCGAACAGAGTTCGTGAACGTGCGTTCACGGCGGTTCCCATCCGCCGGTACGGCGCGGCCCCCGGCGCGCTCGTCCGGCTGTCCGAGTGCGGGTCGTTAGGAAACCTTCCTAACCGAAGACCGACGCAACCACGGCCGAAAGATGGAGTCAAGCAGCTGTCAAGGCCTGGCCGGTGCAGGCCACGTGGGACCCTGGGAACCGCGGAACGGTCCACAGGTGTTGACCTGAGAAGCCGGGTAGGGGAGGGCGCGCATGCCGATCACCGATGAGGCGATCGAGAAGATCAAAGCGATGATCGTTTCCGGTGAGCTGCGGCCCGGCGACCGCCTCCCCAAGGAGTCGGACCTGGCCGCCCAGCTCGGGCTGTCCCGCAACTCCCTCCGCGAGGCGGTGCGCGCGCTTTCGCTGGTGCGCATCCTCGACGTCCGCCAGGGTGACGGCACGTACGTCACGAGCCTGGAGCCCAAGGCACTGCTCGACGGGCTCAGCTTCATCGTCGACCTGCATCACGACGCGACCATCCTGGAGTTCTTCGAGGTCCGCCGGATCCTCGAGCCCGCCGCGACGGCGCTCGCGGCCCAGCAGATCAGCCTCGAGACCGTGGAGTCGTTGCGCGACCATCTCGCCAGGGTCACCGACCAGTCGTCCGTGGAGGATCTGGTCGACAACGACCTGGAGTTCCACCGCCGCATCGCCGAGGCGGCCGGGAACTCCGTGCTGTACTCCCTGGTCGACACGCTCTGCGGTCCGACCATCCGGGCGCGGGTGTGGCGCGGCCTCACCCAGGAGGGCGCCCTCCGGCGCACGCTCGACGAGCACCACGCGATCCTCGACGCGCTGGCCGGCCGGCAGGCGGAGCTGGCGCGCGCCCTGGCCACCGTGCACATCGCGGGCGTGGAGCAGTGGCTGCGCAAGGCGCTCTGACGCCGCGGGCGACCTGCCGCGTTAATTCGGGGTGAACCCGTCCGCGTCCCGGCTAGATCATGGGACGCGCTGCCGCCACACTGGGAGTGTGTACGACTTCGACGTACTTGTCCTGGGCTCCGGGCCCGGAGGTCAGAAAGCGGCGATCGCCGCGGCCAAGCTCGGCCGCCGCGTCGCGATCGTAGAGCGCCG
>JAOPYG010000135.1 GCA_025964685.1 Actinoallomurus sp.
GCCAGTGCCTCTTCGCGGTCGAGCCGGCCCGAGTCGTCGACCCAGTCGTCCAGCAGCACGTAGGTCGGCTCGTCCCGCGCAACATCTGGTCCCCGGCAGATCAGCCCCCGCATTGCCGCGTACATGAGGAGGTGCGCGGGCGCCTGAGTCTTGGCATCGATGCGTGTACCTTCGCCGGCGATCTGCTCAATGAGGCGGCCAAGGGCTCGGCGTTGATGGACCTGCAGCTGAGCGAGGACCCGGACGCGCTGCTGGTCGAACAAGCCCAGGCGCTGGATGCGGCGCTGCGTGATGTCGCGGCCCACCGAGGACCGCCGCCCTGCTATCAGATCGTCTGGCGCGTCCGCCGCCACTCCACCGTGATTTGCCGCCCAGTCCTCATGGTGCAGAGCGCGCCAAACTATGGCAAAGAGGATTCACTAGGAGCACCCGAAGCGCCGAGCTCTCGAAGCACCCCCGTGATGCCGGACAGCGGCGTAGGCCCCGAAGATCACAACAACATTCCCCGACACACGCCGTCTTCGTCGAGGAAGTCGCTGATGAACATATTGCCAATCGACACATTGACGTCGATCTCCCAAAGATCCGCGGCGACACAACGGGCCTCGGCCGGTTCACTGTCCCCGGCAGTGAGGTCGACGATGAGCAGGAGCTGCTCGTCGGCCGTGTGCGCGGTCTCATCGGCAACGTAGAAGTACCCGTGCTCGGAGCTCTCGACCCAACTGCGCAGCTGTTCCACCGACATGTCCGCAAAGGACGGATCGTCGATGATCGTCAGGTCGGCAACGGTCTCGGCTCCGTCGAACCCCGACGGCGTTCGCAGGGTCGTGACGAGGTTCTCCCATGCCTGCTGGTCGGCGAAGAAGGTGCGAATCAGCAGGGAGTTGGAGACCTCGGGCAGAACGGGCAACTGCTGAGCCCGCGGCGTCCCGGGTGTATGACAGCCTGGTTCCGCACCCGGCTGGTTCACGGCGATGATCCCGCCGAGCAGTTCGCCGGCAAGGTCTGTGGCTGTGGGGGATACCCCCGCCACCCGGCACATCAGTTCCAGGCCGTAAAGCCTGGCCCAGGTGGCCGCGTTCCAGGAGCCCATGTCGGCCAGCGCCGCGGCCACCTCGGGCACCTTGACGCCCTTACGGCGCGGCGGTTTATCGCGCAATTGGGCGACGAGTGCCCCGTTACGGTGCACGACGAAGTCTGCCTCCATGTCATCGCGGTGAACGGGGCCTTCGCCGCGGACGCGGGTGATGTGGCAGCTGGTCACGGCCAGGGTCCCTGCCGACAACTCCGGCCTGGCCGGGCCGGTCCGCCAGTCGCCGGCCAGCATCAGCGTGTGCGGCCCCAGCGCGGCAGCAGCGATAGTAACCGCGTCGGCACCGGCTGGGTGCCGGTCGCGATGGTCAGCCAGCTGCGCCCAGGTCCCGCGGGTGACCGCGCCACCAACCAGGCCCAGCCGGCGCAGCGCCTCGGCGGGTCCGAGATCGCGCACGACCGTCGCGCAGTAGCCCCGCTCACCCGTCAGGGAGTCAATCCACGCCTCCAACTGGTGCTGGCCAGGTACCTGGGGCGGCCATGGCGGCGCGGCCTCGGACAAGTCACCGCGGGCCGTGGTCCACACCACTGTGCCATCGCCGTCGCGCAACTGCGCCTGGCCCCTGACCACGACCAGCTCCTGCCCTGGGCCGGCGATCTCGCTGGCCACCGTGCGGTCGGGGTAGCGCATCCGCAGCATCCCGTCCTCGTCGAGCACGAGATACATCCGGGCCTGGGCCTCGGCATCTCGCGGGTGAACCCTCCCGTGCTCATCCATCACTGTGAGCTGGCCGTCCTCGTAGGCGTGGTTCCACTTCGACTCGCCGTACGTATCGAGCACCGCCACCCACGAGCCATCGGCAACCAGAACGGTGCTGCCGTCGTCGCTGGTCAGGCTTTGGTGTCGCAGTCTCTCACCGCGCCGTAGCACCGCCCCCCGCCCAAACTGCGGGCCGACTACCGGCACGATCGACGCCCCGGTGGCCCAGACCACTCGGCCGTCGCCATCCACCAGCACGACCTCGCCGCTGTCCCGAACCTCCAGCCGCTGTGCGCCGGACCCGGCCGTGCCGCTCGCCCACACCGGCCGCCGCCCGGCTCCCCAGGCCACCAGATCGCCTTCCAGACCCAGAGCCAGATAAGAAGACCACCCGGTCGGGACGGACCATACCGGCCGACCCGACGCGTTCTCGTACAGAACCACCCCGGCGCCAGTCGTATGAAGCAGGGTGCAACCACCCGAAGGCGAGGTGAGCGACTGGCATCTCAACACCCCGCCCCGCGC
Organism: Actinoallomurus sp.; assembly: GCA_025964685.1. GTDB lineage: Bacteria > Actinomycetota > Actinomycetes > Streptosporangiales > Streptosporangiaceae > Actinoallomurus. Next base: position 2,318 of record JAOPYG010000135.1, read on the forward strand.
CAGCCAAGAGCCACCATGCCTCGGCATCAACTCCGCATCCGCCGTCACAGTATTTGCCACCCTCCCGCTCCGCCATACGCACGCCGACTCAACGAGGGGCACCCAACCCCGCAACCGGCGACCGGATCTCCGACTGGCCTGGCCTTGCGGCTGGCCGATGTTCAGCGTCGGGAAACGATCGTTCGCGATACGCGAAGATCAACGTGCAATTCCCGCAGGATGAGACCGTAACGCAACCCGTGTACGCGCCTACGTCACACGCTCCCCCCGTTCGCGATAGGCTCCGGGCCGGGAAAATCGGGCGTCGCACGGGTCTCCACCCGCGACCAGCACCCCGAAGCCCAGACCGACGCCCTCCGGGCGGCCGGCTGCGAGAAGACCTTCACCGACAAGGCGTCCGGCAAGCTCGCCCGCCGCCCCGAACTCGACAAGGTGTGCCGCTCGAAAACTCAGCCGAGGCTTTGACCTGGTGGTCCCTCTGCGGGCGGTCGCTGCGGCTGGGATCCTCGCGAGGTGCCTCTCGCTCTGGCTTACATGATCGTTAGATTCGTGCTCGCGCTGGTGGCGGTGTTGGTCCGCGGTGATGTGTCCAAGGAGGCGGAGTTATTGGTGCTCCGTCATGAGAACGCGGTCCTGCGTCGTCAGGTCTCGCGTCCTCGGTACCAGGCGGGCGACCGGATCTGGTTCGCGGCACTGTCCCGGCTTGTTCCTCGTCGTCTTTGGCCGGCGGTGTTTCCGGTGACTCCCGCGACGATCCTGCGCTGGCATCGCACAGGGTTCCCCATGGAAATCCATCATCGAATTCCCTTGTCGAAGGGAGGGACGAACGACCCCGACAATTTCATGTTCCTCACGCGAACGGCACACCGCTTCGGCGAGAACTATCGCCTGAATCATCCGCCGTGCGACTGTAAATAAAAGTTTCACAATTGATCGATCGGGCTCGCGAGTTGCTCTCTCATCATAATGTGCCCGCTGGTAACGGAGTAAGCGATCGGGACATCCGTAGCGCAGAGGACGTCGTGGGGCAGTTCCCGGATGACTATCGTTACTTCCTCCGGGAGTATGGATGGGTCTCCGTTGAGCACCTTGAAATCTATGGACTCGGGAGTGCCATTCCAGGATATCTTGACGTCGTCAGGATGACTCTGTTGGAGAGGGCTGAGCCAGGATCGCCAATTCCGGACTCCTACGTCTGCGTGATGAATGATGGATCGGGAAATCTATTCTGTTTTGATGCGGACAAGTCAAAAGGAGGTGCTGGATCTCCAATTATCCTATGGGACCATGAACTAGGTCCGGATCAACAGCCGGAAATAAAGGCGGCGTCGTTCGAGGTGGGGCTCGCTAATCTTTTGGAGTCGGAACTGTAGTGCTGATGACGGTGGGCGCACGTGCCACGTGGAAGTCGGCCCACCATGCCGGTCCTAGTACGGCAGTCGTAGATCGTAATCTGCGCGGGTGGCGACGGGTTCGTAACGCAGGGCAGCCTGTCGGTGCCGAATATTGTGTCACCTCATGCGACCTGGGCGTATTCGTGGAGGAGGCCGCCGAGTCGGTCTCGTCGGGTGACCTTGATGTCGGCGTCGACCGGATCGGGTAGCGTCCGCAGCGGGCTGGCCTGGCTTAGGGCCAGGTGCGGGCGGTGTTCATTGAGGTAGGTTTCGTGCTCGGTGAGGACCGTGCGCAGGTGGCGTTCGTTGATGATGAGGATCCGGTCGAGAAGCTCGCGGCGGACGCTTCGCACCCACCGTTCCATGATCGCGTTCATCCGCGGGGCCTGTGGGGCGGTGAGCACCACGCGGATGCTCTCGGTCGTGGATACCTCATCGAACAGGGCGGTGAACTTGCTGTCCCGGTCCCTGATCAAGAATCGGAAGTCGCCGGCGCGGTCGCCCAGGTCGAGGATCAGGTTGCGGGCTTGCTGCGCGACCCAGGCGGCGGTTGGGTTCGCTGTGACCCCCAGTACGTGGACCTGTCGCGTGGCGTGCTCTACCACTGCGAAGCAGTACAGTCGCGCGAGCATGACCGTCTCCACGCTGAAGA
>JAOPYG010000164.1 GCA_025964685.1 Actinoallomurus sp.
ACGTTTCGGTGGTCATAGCGGTGGGGAAACACCCGGTCCCATTCCGAACCCGGAAGTTAAGCCCACCAGCGCCGATGGTACTGCACCGGGGACGGTGTGGGAGAGTAGGACACCGCCGGACATAAACCATAAAAAGGGCCGCCTACTCAGGCGGTCCTTTTTTATTGTCACGGCACAATGGAAGCCTAAATGGCTCCAGCTGAGGTCTGGTGTGATGAGCGCGGATAAGGACAAGCGGGACGGCGACGAAGACGATCGGCGCCCGCGTCAGACGAATAAGGGTCGCTCCGGCGGTGCGGGCGACGCCCGCGACCGGCCGAGCGGCGGACGTAACTCATCGCCCGGCTCCCAGAATCGCGAGGGTGGCCGGCCGCCCCGCGACCGTTCCCCGGGCAAGAGCACCTCTGGCGGAACGGGCAGATACCAAAAGGGCCGCGATGCCGGCGGCCGTACCGGAGCGCCCTTCCGTAAGAACGACGGTTCGGACCGCGATGGCCAAGGACGCCGCGGCGGGCCTGGTTCGTCCGGCGAACGCGGCGGCGCGGGGGGCGGACAGCGCTCTCGACCGTTCCGCAAGGACGGGTCGGAGGGCTCGTATCGTCCTCAGCGACGTGACGCGGGCTCTAGTTCCTATGGCGAGCGCGACGGCGCCGGTCGCCCAGGCGGGCAGCGTCCTAAGCCGTTCCGTAAGAGCGACTCGGAGGGGTCTTTCCGTCCTCAGCGAGGCGGGACCGGTTCTGGTTCGTACGGTCAACGTGGCGGCGCAGGTGGGCAGGGTGCCAAGCCGTTCCGTAAGAGCGACTCGGAGGGCTCGTACCGTCCTGAGCGACGTGACGCGGGCGCCGGTTCTCGTTCATACGGTGAACGCGGCGGCGCCGGTGGGGAGCGCTCCCGGCCGGTCCGCAAGGACGAGTCGGAGGGGTCGTATCGTCCTCAGCGACGGAGCGCGGGCTCTGGCTCGTACGGCGAACGGGACGACTCACGTACCCCACGCTCCGGCGGCCGCAGCTTCGAGGGCAAGGATCAGGAGCGGCGTTCCGCCCGTGGTGGGGGAGCCGGACGCCGTGATGAAGGCGGATCCGGTGGCACCGGGGGCGGCTTCCAGCGTCGCGAGGGCACAGGGTCCGAGCGACGGGGGAACGCCGGTTTCCAGCGTCGCGAGGGTACGTCCGACACGGACAAAGGCGGCTTTCAGCGCCGTGAGGGCGCCGGCCCGGAGCGACGGGGTACGCCGCCCCGGGACGGCGGGCAACGCCGTGACGACGCCCGTGGAGGGCCCCGGCAGGGCGGTCGGCCAAGCGAGGGTGGAGGACGCGGGTCCTCCGACCGCGGAGGCCGGCGGCCGGCCGAGCGTGATGGTCGTGGTGCCGCCGACCGGGGCCGCAAGCCGTCCGAGCGCGGCGGCCGTCCGCGGGACGAGTCGAGGCCGGCGCGTGATCCGGGCCCGGCCGTCCCCGACGACGTGACCGGTGACGAGCTGGACCGTACGGCCAAATCCGAACTGAAGACCCTGCCCAAGGAACTCGCCACGGAGGTCGCCCGTCATCTGGTGATGGCCGGACGGCTGATCGACGACGACCCTGAGCAGGCGTACCAGCACACACTGGCCGCCCGGCGTAAGGCCTCCCGCGTGGGCGTCGTACGCGAGGCTTGCGGGCTCGCCGCCTATCACGCCGGCCTGTGGTCCGTGGCGCTCGCCGAGCTCCGCGCCGCACGAAGGCTCAGTGGCCAGGAGGCGTATCTGGCGATCATGGCCGACGCCGAACGTGGCCTCGGTCGTCCCGAACGCGCCCTGGACCTGGCCCGCTCCGACGAGGCAGGGCGACTGTCCCCGGCCGAGGCGATCGAGATGCGCATCGTCGAATCCGGCGCTCGACGGGACCTCGGTCAGCCCGGCGCCGCTGTTCTGGCGCTCCAGGTGCCCGAGCTCAGGGACGAACGCCTGCGCCCCTGGTCGGCGCGGCTCTTCTACGCGTACGCGGACGCTCTCGCCGAGGCGGAGCGGAACGACGAGGCGGCCGACTGGTTCGCACGTGCCGCGGCGGCCGACCGGGAGGGCGAGACCGACGCCGCCGAGCGGTACGCGGAGATGGAGGGGCTCGACATCATCGACGATGACGACGGTTCCCCAGAAGCCTGACGTCCGTGCGTCGTGAGACCCCGGGCCCCGTCGCGGGGGCCCGGGGTCTCACGCAGTCCTGGCCGGGCCGGTGCACCGGCCCAATGCCCCGACGCCGATGACTCCCGGCACGCGCTTTCAGTCTCTGGGGAAGTCCTTCTCCAAGGCGTGCATGATGCCGGCCACGTTGTTGCGCGTCCCGGAGATGACATCCGCCTTCTCGGTCACGGCCGGGTCGGCGTCCGGAGCGAGTGCCTTGTAGCGCTCGTCGGTGCGTTCGCGGACCATGGCCACCGCATGGTCCAGATCGAGACGCTGATCGTAGGCCTCAGTGACCAGCTCCACCCAGAGCCGCAGCTCCTCAGCGGATCGGTCGAGAGTCTCGCCCACGAGCTCGACCGGTCCGTAGTGGCTGAAGAGCAGCCGCGACGGCCTTAGCGTACGGAACCTCTCCAGCGACGCCAGCGCGCTGTCCAGATCGAAGTCCGGCGGAGGCGTGGCCGGGCGCAGGTCCGCGGTCTCCGGGATGTAGACGCCCGCCGCGTCGCCTACGTACAGGTCCCCGGTGAGCGAGTCGAGCAGTCCCACATGGTGCCGGGCGTGCCCCGGAGAGTGGTGACTTTCGAGCCGCCGGCCACCGCCGAGGTCGACGAGACCGGTGTCCTCGACCGCCCGGATGCGCGTGGCGTCGGTGGGCTTCAGGTCGCCGAACAGGGTGCCGAGCGCCTTGCCCCACACCATGCGCGCGCTCCGCATCAGACGGCTCGGGTCGGCGAGATGCCGGGCGCCCTTCTCATGGACGACGATCTCGGCATTCGGGTACATCCCCGCGATGTCACCGACCCCACCCGCGTGGTCGAGGTGGATGTGTGTGACGACGACGGTGGCCAGGTCGGCCGCGCCGATGCCCGAGGCCGTCAGCGCGTCACGTACGACCGGCGAAGAGTTGCCCGCCCCCGTCTCAACCAGGCACGGCCGCTCGGAGCGGATCAGGTAGCCAGCCGTGATGCCGTCGTATCCGGCCATCCGGGTATCGATCTGGAAGACGTCGTTTCCCAGGTCGGTGATGGTCTCCATTGTTCGCACTCCGAGGTTGTCCACAGATGGGGCACGGGGGCTTATGAGCGGTGGTGACGGTCCTCCATCGTAGATAACGCGCCGTGGGAGTACGCGGCGGTGATCACGAAAGGAGACGGCCGTGGAGCACGTCAATGAGATCGTCCTGATCGGAAGGCTGTCCGGAGAGCCGGAGTGGCGGGCGTTACCGGACGAGCGCGAGGTCGCGGTCTGGCGGCTCATCGTGGAGCACCGGGGCGCCCGCTCCCCGCAGGACGCGATCGACACCATCCGCTGCGTGTCATACGACCCGGTCGTTCAGGCCGGTGTACGCGGCTGGTCCCACGGCGACGTGATCGAGGTACGGGGGGCCCTGCGCCACCGTTTCTGGCGCGCCCCGACGGGCCCACGCGGCCCGTACGAGGTCGAGGCCGGCACCGTGACCCTGCGCCTGCACGCCGTCCCCCCATCGAACGACCAGCCACCGGCGGACGCCGCCGTCGGCGGGTTGGGAGGTCAGTCTGGGTGAGGGCAGATTTCATGGGCTGCGTTGGGCTGGGCCGGGCCGGTCGGGGGCGGGGCCGGTCCGGGTCCGAGGGCGGTGGCGGGGGTGAGGGGAAAGGCACTGCTCGGGGTCCGCGGGCGGTGGCCGGGGGTGAGACCAGAGGCCAGCCTCGGGGCCACCGCTACGCCGCCGTCCGGTGGCGCGCACGTCGAGCGGGCGCACACACGACCGACTTGACCGCCGACTTCCAGGACTTCACCCCTTGTCGGTCCGGATGATCCGTCCAGCGCGGGTCCCGAGTGGCCTCCTCGGCCCCGAGCGACGTCGGACGGCCCCCGGGCCGGGGACCGTCCGATCTCCGGTAAGCACGTCCGGCCGCGTGTGAGCCGTTCAGTGCCGGACGGCGGGTCGGCGATCAGCCGGTGGCGAAGGTGCGAAGTACCAGGCCCGTACGTGGCTTGGGGCCGAATGACGTCGACTTGCGCGGGACCTTCTCGCCTCCCGCGGCCACGGCGAGGACGTCCGCGACGTCCATCGGATTCAGGATCACCGCGGTGCCCTTTCCACGGTCGGCCTTCTCCAGGGCGCGTGCCGCGTCGTGGTGGACGATCAGGACGTTCGACTCGGTCTCCTCGATCCCCCACAGGTCGGGGATCAGCAGCCGGTGCAGGACGGCCGTGTCCAAGCCGCACCAGCGGGCGGAGGCCTCGTCGGGCATCGAGCCGGCCACCTGCGCCGGGTCCGGGTCCGTGAGCAGGAACAGCTCGCCGTCGCCGCCCAGGAGGAACGCGGTGCCGTCGTGCGCGGCCAGGCGGTCCAGGGCGTGCGGCAGGTCGGTGCCGAGCGGCTCCGTGTGGAACGCCGGTCCCGCCAGGCGTACGGCGTCCTTCACGCGCAGACCCGGGATCACGCGGTGGATCGCGCCCAGACGCGGAGCATAGGCGCTGGAGTCCACCAGCAGCGCGAGCCCGTAGTCCCACGGGCCGGGACCGCCGCGCGAGTCCTTCAGCGCCTGATAGGTCGCGTATCGATGATGCCCGTCGGCGATGAGCGCCTGGCGGTCCCGCAGGTCGGCGGCGACCGACTCGTGTACGGCGGGGTCGCTGACCGCCCAGAGCCGGTGCCGTACGTCATCGCCGGTGCTGGTCTCCAGCAGAGGGGGAGTGGACGCCACCTCGTCGACGAGGTGGCTGGTGGCCGAGGCGCCTTCGCCGTCGTACAGCAGGAAGATCGGCTCGAGGTTCGCCTCCGTCGCGTTCATCAGCGCCAGCCGGTCACGGATCGGGCCGGGGTAGACGTCCTCGTGCGGCAGGATCGCTGCGGATCCCGGTGCGTGTACGCCGAGTGCCCCGATCAGGCCGCGCTGCAGGATGCCCTCACCGGACTCCTCATAGACGTACAGCGCCGGCTCCGGGTCCACCGTCAGCACGCCTGAGGCGAGCCACGACCGCAGCGTCCCCGCGGCCTCGCCGTAGTCCTGCTGGGGCAGGATCAACCGGACGATATTGTGCGGCTCGTCCGCCATGAACCGTTGCACGGCCTCCTCGTCGATGAGGTCGTACGGCGGGGACGTCACCGCCGCGAGCGAACTCACCTTCGACGGGGCATAGCGTACGGCGCGGAACGGTTCAAGCGCGAGGCTGGGCTGACTGGTCACGTCGGGCATGTTAGATACCACGGTCTTGTTAGGGCTCAGATGGAGTCGGTGAACGGAGGCCACAGATGGTTCAAGGTCCGGACCACGGCCAGGATTCCCCGGGGGTACCGGGCGGCGAGGTCTACGACTGGTATCAGCGCGGCATGACCCTCCTCGAGAGCGGCAGCCCGGCGGCGGCGATCCAGGTTCTGGAGCACGCCGCGGCGGCCGAGCCCTCCTCCAGGAGCGTGCTCGAGGCGCTCGCGCGCGCCCAGTACGGAGCCAAGCGGTACGCCGAGGCCGCCGAGAACTTCCGGAGGATCGTGGAGGCCGACCCGGCGGAGGACTACGCGCGCTTCGGTCTGGGCCTCGCCCTGACCCGTACCGGACAGATCGTCGAAGCCGTCGAGCACCTCGCCCTGGCGTGCGCCATGTGCCCGGACAACAAGCACTACGCGACCGCCCTGCGGCACGCGCGAGCCCGTAAGGGCTGACGCCTGGCTCACGGGCGATCGAGCCCCAGTCGAGGCGGAACTCAGCGGACCCGACCGGCGTCCCCGGCTCCTGGCGCGTACGGCCCAGGGGGCGGCCGTCCGGCGGTACGGGCGATGTAGAAGGATCTGACCAAGCGACGTTCGCGACCGTCTGGCGGCGGTGTACGGATCCGGAGGGGTGGCGGTGGGCGAGACCGACGGCGACCAGGGCTCTGGTGGGCGTGCCACGGCGCGTACGGACCGGAAGGGGATGACCATGCGCGGGATCGACCGTCCACCGGCCGAGGCGTACGACGTTGGGGTGCTCGACCTCGACGGGGTCATCTACGTGGGCCACGACCCGGTACCGGGTGCGGCCGGAGCACTGGAGAAGGCGCGGGCCAGCGGTATGCGCCTGGCGTTCGCGACCAACAACGCCTCTCGTACGCCCTCCGCCACGGCCGCCCTGCTCGGCGACGTGGGCGTCCCCGCGGCGGCCGAGGACGTCGTGACGTCGGCCCAGGCCGCCGCCCGCCTGCTGGCCGAACGGCTGCCCGCCGGTGCGAAGGTCCTCGTCGTCGGGGGCATGGGCCTGCGGCATGCGCTGCGCGCCGCCGGACTGCGGCCGGTATCCGTGGCCGCCGACAAGCCGGCCGCCGTCGTCCAGGGCTACTCGCCGGGCCTGTCCTACGACCTGCTCGCCGAAGGATCCCAGGCCGTCGCGGCCGGAGCGGTGTTCGTCGCGTCGAACGGCGACACGACCATCCCCGGCAGGGGCGGGTCGATACGCCCCGGCAACGGAGCGCTCGTGCAGGTCATCCGCACCGCGACGGGCGTCGACCCGATCATCACCGGCAAACCCGAACTGCCCCTGCACCGCGAGACCATCCTGCGCACCGGCGCCCAGCGCCCCCTCATCGTCGGAGACCGGCTCGACACCGACATCGAGGGCGCCAACAACGGCGGCGCGGACAGCCTGCTCGTCCTCACCGGCGTCACCGACCCAGGTACGCTGCTGGCCGCCCCGCCGCAGCGCCGGCCGACGTACGTCTCCGCCGACCTGAACGGCCTGCTCATCCCCCATCCCGAGGTACGGCGCGACGGCACCGCGTACGCCTGCGGCGGCTGGACGGTCTCCGCCGACCTGGACCTCGCCGGCGAGGGAGACCCGATGGACGGCCTGCGGGCACTCTGCGCGGCGGTCTGGGACTCCGGCGACGTCGAACGCGGCGAGAGGGCCCTGGCCGAGCTCTTCTGAGGAGCGCTCGGGGCCGCCCGGCGGCTCAGAGGATCTTGCGGAGGCGGAGCAGGTCGCCGAGGCTGGCTTCGATCTTGAGGCGGCCGCTGGCCCACGCCTTGGTGACGCTGAGTTCGTCGTCGGCGAGCGCCACGAGGTCGTCGCTCTTCACGGTGAGCCGGACCTGGGCGCCGTTGGCGTTCTCGGCGAGCTGGAATTCATCCAGCCCACCTGTGTGGACACGGGTGACGAAGATGAGGTTCAGATCGGGCACATGGCAGCTGATGGTGCGTTCGATGACGTGCTTGGCGAGCTCATCGGGATCCACATCCGTGAGCCGGCCGGCGATGCGCTCGAGCGCCGCACGTGCTTGGTCCAGCGTGGCCATTGTCAGGTCCGTTCCCCCCGTGGTCGTGCTCGACACCGTTGTCACCAACGGACGGTAGCGTTCTTCTTGAGCCAGGGTCGACCGGCTTGCCGCGATCGCGGCGGTGATTGGGGGACGGAATCTACGTGATTGGCACCGAAGGTGAGACCACGGGAGACGAGCGTGTGGACGCCGCGATGGCCCGTCTCGGCGACGTGGAGCAGGCGCCGCCGTCCTCCCACCCAGAGATCTTCCAGGATGTCCACCGCCGCCTGCAGGAGGCCCTGACGGGCATCGACGGTGAGCAGGCGTGAGCCACCGCATGTCTGAGAGGGCCCACCGGCCGTTCGCCGGCCGCGCCGCGCGCCCCGGCGAGCCACGGCGGGCTCGCGCCCGAGCGCCGATGCCCGACGCGGGCCGATGCGTGCCGCGGGGCGCGGGCCTGAGCCCGCTCCTGAGGCGGGCATCGTGGGGCGCGGACCAGAGCCCGCTGCGAGGTCCGATGGGTGGTTGCGGGACCAGAACGGTCACCGAGGCGCGCTGCGGGCGTGGGCCACGTGGGTCCGCTGCGGGTTCTGCGGCGGGAGCCGGCGCGCGGTGCGGGTGTGTGCCAGGGTGGGCCCCGATGAGCCGTGGGGCTGTGAGGCCGGGGTGGGGTCCGGTGGGCGGCGCGGGTGCGAGCTCCCTGCGGGTTCTGGACCGGATGCCGGTGACGGCGGGAGATCCGCTCGCAGGCCCGGCGGCGTCACGGGTGTGGGTAAGGAGCTTCCCGCAGGGGCAGGCGCGGCCTGAGCGAGCGGCATCACTGCCGGTCCGCGCGCGACGGTGCGGCCCGTGGTGCCGCGGGGGCGCCGGGCCCGAGGGGCAGAGCACGCTCGGCCTCGAGCCGGGCACGCCGGTATGGGCAGGCGGTTCATGAGCGCTCGCCGGCGGCTGGACAGTGAGCTGGTCCGGCGGGGCCTGGCCCGTTCCCGTGAGCAGGCCGTCGAGCTGGTCGCCTCGGGCCGCGTCAAGGTCGGCGGCCGCACCGCGACGAAGGCCGCCACCCAGGTGGAGACCTCCGCGCCGATCGTGATCAATGCCATCGAGACCGGCCCGGAGTACGTCTCGCGGGGCGGTCACAAGCTGGCCGGGGCGCTCGCGGCGTTCGGCGGGCTCGATCCCACCGGGCGCCGATGCCTCGACGCCGGCGCGTCCACCGGAGGTTTCACCGACGTGCTGCTGCGCGCCGGTGCCGCGCATGTCGTGGCGGTCGACGTCGGATACGGCCAGATCGCCTGGTCGCTGCGCACCGACGAGCGGGTGACCGTCGTCGAGCGGGTCAACGTCCGGGAGCTGACGCCCGAGCACGTGGGGGAGCCGCCCACGCTCGTGGTGGCGGACCTGTCATTCATCTCGCTGCGGCTGGTGCTGGCCCCGATCCAGCGGTGCGTGGCCGCCGACGCCGACTACGTGATGATGGTGAAACCCCAGTTCGAGGTGGGCAAGGACCGGGTCGGCGCGGGCGGTGTCGTACGCGATCCGGCGTTGCGCGCCGCGGCCGTGCGCGAGGTGGCCGGGCATGCCGCGACACTGGGGCTGGGCGTACACGCGGTGACGGCCAGTCCGTTGCCCGGTCCATCCGGCAACGTCGAATACTTTTTGTGGCTGCGGGCGGGTTCGCCGCCGCTCGCCGAAGCCGATCTGGACAAGGCCGTGGCGGAGGGTCCCGCATGACAGACAAGAGATCGGTCCTGCTCGTGACGCACACCGGGAGGCCCGGTGCCGTCCGCAGCGCCCAGCTGGTGCTCAGCCGGCTGAGCGACGCGGGCATCTCCGCGCGGGTGCTCGACAGCGAGGCCGAGAACCTGCACTGCGCCGGCGTCGACGTGATGCCGGTCTCCGGTGCCGCGGCCGAGGGCGCGGAGATGGTCATCGTGCTCGGCGGTGACGGCACGCTGCTGCGCGCCGCCGAGCTGGCCCGTGCTTCCGGCACGCCGCTGCTGGGCGTCAACCTCGGCCACGTGGGGTTCCTGGCCGAGGCCGAACGCGCCGACCTCGCGGCCACCGTCGACAAGGTCGCCTCCGGCGACTACGGCGTGGAGGAGCGGATGACCCTCGACGTCGTCGTCCGCGAGAACGGCGGCGTGACGCATACGGGCTGGGCGCTCAACGAGGCGAGCGTGGAGAAGGCCTCCCGGCAGCGGATGCTGGAGGTCGTCGCCGAGATCGACGGGCGCCCTTTGTCGCGGTGGGGCTGTGACGGGGTGGTGTGCGCCACACCGACCGGATCCACGGCGTACGCCTTCTCGGCCGGCGGCCCGGTCGTGTGGCCGCAGGTGGAGGCGCTTCTCGTCGTGCCGATCAGCGCGCACGCGCTTTTCGCCCGGCCGCTGGTGGTCTCGCCGGACTCCGTGGTCGCGCTGGAGCTGCTCGCGGTGACCTCCGGGGGAGTGCTGTGGTGTGACGGGCGGCGGCAGATCGAGGTGCCGCCCGGCGCGCGGGTCGAGGTACGCCGCGGTGAGCGGCCCGTACGCCTGGCGCGCCTGCACCGGACGCCGTTCACCGACCGGCTGGTCACGAAGTTCGGCCTGCCCGTCGCCGGCTGGCGCGGTCGCGTCCGGGACTGAGGTTTCCGAGAACGTGATCAGATCTTGGGACGCCGTAGGGCTGCGGCATGCTCGCCGGGCCCGTACGCTGAGCCGAACAAATGTTCGCCTCAGCCGACGATACGACGGCGATCCGTCACTATGACGGAGTAGCCTCGAGACGCCGGTGGTGCAGTGCGACGGGAGGGGTTCGACAGGTGCGGCCCATGGTCGAGGAAGTGCGGATCCAAAACCTCGGGGTGATCGAGGAGGCCGTTCTCGAGCTGTCCCCCGGCTTCAACGTGGTGACCGGTGAGACCGGCGCCGGAAAGACGATGGTCGTCACCAGCCTCGGACTGCTGTTCGGTGGGCGTGCCGACCCCCAGCGCGTACGGCCCGGTGCCGATCGCGCCTCCGTCGAGGGGCGCATCGTCGTCGCCGAGGGCGGCCGGGTGGCCGCGCGGGTCGAGGAGGCCGGCGGAGAGCTGGACGACGGTGCGCTGATCGTCACCCGGTCGATCTCGTCGGAGGGCCGCTCCCGTGCCCACCTGGGCGGCCGTCAGGTCCCCGTCGCGATGCTCATCAACGTCGCCGACGACCTCGTGGCGGTGCACGGCCAGTCCGACCAGCAGCGGCTGTTGCAGCCCGGGCGGCAGCGCGCCGCACTCGACCGGTTCGCCGGAGACAAGGTCGCCAAGCCGCTGCGGGGCTACATCGCCGCCTACCGCCGGCACCGTGACGTCGCCCAGCGGCTGGAGGAGCTGACCACCCAGGCGCGGGAGCGTGCCCAGGAGGCCGATCTGCTGCGGTTCGGCCTGGAGGAGATCGAGAAGATCGATCCCAAGCCGGGCGAGGACGAGCAGCTCGCTGCCGACGACGAGCGGCTCGCACACGCCGACGCGCTGCGTACGGCCGCGACCACCGCGCACGAGGCGCTGCAGGGTGACCCGACGGCCACCACGGGCGCCGTCGACGCGATCAGCCTGCTCAGCGAGGCGCGGCACTCCCTCGAGGCGGTGCGCGCACACGACGCGGCGCTCGCCGCGCAGGCCGACCGGCTGTCCGAGGCCGTCTATCTCATCTCCGACGTCGCGGCCGAGCTCGCCGGCTACGCCGAGTCGATCGAGGCCGATCCGGCCATGCTGGCCAGCGTCCAGGGGCGCCGGGCCGCCCTGACCGGTCTCACCCGCAAATACGGCGAGGACGTCGCCGCCGTCCTCCAGTGGGCCGAGCGTTCGGCCGCGCGCCTGGCCGAGCTCGACTCCGACGACGATCGCATCGAGGAGCTGCGCGCCGAGCACGACGACCTCACCCGGCAGCTGACCGAGCTTTCCGTGGAGCTGACCGAGGTCCGTGTCAAGGCCGCCGAGCGCCTCTCCGATGCCATCACCGCCGAGCTGACCGCCCTGGCCATGCCGCACGCGCAGGTGGTCGTCGCGGTGACCCAGCAGGAGGAGTTCGGGCCACACGGCGTCGATGAGGTCGAGCTGCGGCTCGCCTCGCATCCCGGCGCGCTGCCGCTGCCGCTGCACAAGGGCGCCTCGGGCGGTGAGCTGTCCCGCGTCATGCTGGCGATCGAGGTGGTCTTCGCGGGCGCCGATCCGGTGCCGACCTTCGTGTTCGACGAGGTCGACGCGGGCGTCGGCGGCAAGGCGGCCGTGGAGGTCGGGCGGCGGCTGGCACGTCTGGCCAAGTCCGCTCAGGTCATCGTCGTGACCCATCTCCCGCAGGTCGCGGCCTTCGCCCACCAGCACCTGGTGGTGGAGAAGTCCAACGACGGGCGGGTCGTCCGCAGCGGCGTGACGGCGCTCGACGACGACGGCCGGGTGCGCGAGCTGTCACGCATGCTGGCCGGCCTGGAGGATTCCGAGCTCGGCCGTGCCCACGCCGAGGAGCTGCTGGCCATCGCGGCCGCCGAACGATGAGCGCATCCGCGCCGGTGACGGGCGTGCGGGCGGCGAATATACGGGTGACGAGCACGTAACGTGGTCGAACGAACACGCCTTTACCTTCGTCGTTACAAGTGTCACCGTCCACGCTCTGGCAGGATGGCACCCGATGAATGACGTCTCCCCGAGGATCCGATCCGCCGCGCGCGTCCGCGTGCCGCGGCTACGAGGGCTGCGCCGAGAGCGTGGGAACGCCGAGACCGCCGCCACCGGCGTCGCGCGTCTCGACGGCAAGACCAAGAAGCTCACCAAGCGCCTCGAGCCCGGCGACATCGCGATCATCGACCATGTCGACCTCGACCGCGTCAGCGCCGAGGCGCTCGCCTCCTGCGGTGTCGCGGCCGTGATCAACGTCGCGCGCAGCATCTCGGGCCGTTACCCCAATCTCGGCCCCCAGATCCTCGTCGAGGCGGGCGTCCCGCTGATCGACGACGTCGGACCCGACGTTTTCACCAAGGTCCGCGAGGGCGATCTCGTCCGCGTCGACGGTGAGGCGCTGCTGGCCGACGCCCAGGTCGTGGCCAAGGGGATCCGCCAGACCGAGGAGACGGTCGAGGCGGCGATGATCGAGGCCAGGGCGGAGCTCCCCGCCCAGCTCGAGGCGTTCGCCGCCAACACGATGGAGTTCCTCAAGCGCGAGCGCGACCTCCTGCTCGACGGCGTCGGCGTGCCGGACATCACGACCGACCTCGACGGCCGGCACGCGCTGATCGTGGTGCGCGGCTACCACTACCGTGAGGACATCGCGACACTGCGGCCCTACATTCGCGAATACCGTCCGGTGCTCATCGGCGTCGACGGCGGCGCCGACGCCCTGATCGAGGCCGGCTACCGCCCGAACCTCATCGTCGGCGACATGGACTCCGTCTCCGACGAGGCGCTGACCTGCGGCGCCGAGCTGATCGTGCACGCCTACCGCGACGGCCGGGCACCCGGCCTCAAGCGGGTGCACGACCTCGACCAGCACGCCATCGTCTTTCCCGCGGCGGGCACCAGCGAGGACATCGCGATGCTGCTCGCCGACGACCGGGGGGCCGACCTCATCGTCGCCGTGGGAACCCACGCGACGCTGGTGGAGTTCCTCGACAAGGGACGCGCGGGCATGTCCAGCACGTTCCTCACCCGGCTACGGGTGGGCAGCAAGCTCGTCGACGCCAAGGGAGTGAGCCGGCTCTACCGGAGCCGCATCAAGAGCTCCTCGCTGCTCCTGCTGGTGGCGGCCACACTCGTCGCCATGATCGTCGCGATCGTCTCCTCGCCGGCCGGGGACGCCTTCGCACCCGTCGTCGCCGACAAATGGCATCAGTTCGTCTACTGGCTCACCGGATTGTTCACGTGATCGATTTCCGATACCACCTCGTCTCCATCATCGCGGTCTTCCTGGCGCTCGCACTCGGCCTCGTGGTCGGTGCCTCGGCGCTTCGGGGGCCTCTCGTCGACCAGCTCAAGAACCGCTCGAGTCAGCTCGAGAAGGACAACCAGAGCCTGCGGACGCAGAACCGCGCCACCGACCAGCTGAACGCCTACGACAGCCAGGTCATGGACGGTCTGTCTCCGCAGATCGTGGACGGGCAGCTCAAGGGCGACAGCGTCGTCTTCGTCGAGGCGCCCGGAGCCGATGACCAGGTACGCGCCAAGACCGCCGACCTCGTCAGCAAAGCGGGCGCCCGGATCAGCGGCTACGTCACGCTGCAGGACAAGTACCTCGACCCCGGCCAGCTGAGCACCCTCAGCGAGCTGACCGACCAGCTCAAGCCGGCCACCCTGGACTTCCCGGCGGACGCGTCGCCGTACGACCGGGCGGCGATGGAGCTGGCCGCGGTGCTCGTCACCCGGCAGGCGTCGAGCACAGGCCAGGAGGACCCCGCCGCCGGTCAGGTCCTCGCCGGATTCAAGACGGCGGGTTTCTTGAACTACAGCGGGCAGCCCACCACCCGTGCGACACTCGCCATCGTGATCGCGCCGACCGCGGCCAGCAAGGACAAGGACTCGGGCGCCGAGAACAAGGCGCTCGTCGCCCTCCCGGTGTACCTGTCCGGCTACGCCAACGGCACGGTCGCAGCGGGCAACGCCGACTCGGCGGCGGACGGCGGCATGATCAAGGCGCTCCGCGACGAGAGCAAGGCCCAGGGGCACGTCTCGACCGTGGACACGGCGGACGCCTCGGCGGGCCGGCTGATGACGGTGTTCGCGCTCAGCTACGCCAAGCAGGGCAAGACCGGTGACTACGGCGTCGGATCCAGCGTGGACGGCCCCATGCCGACCCCCGTACCCACGGCGCTGAAGAAGAAGTGAGGCAAGGATGCGTAAGGCAGTGGCCGGCACCGTGCTCGGCGCGGCGGCCGCGCGGGTGGCGTACTCCCTGCTGACCCGCCGCCCGCCGCTTGACGACAAGCTCTGGCTGCGGACCAACCACCGCGGTGAGACCGTCACGCTGCTCGAAGGCCCGGCGTTCGCCGCGGGAGCCGTGACGGCGGTGGCCGTGGCCCCCGGCGTACCGGCCCGCATGCGCGTCGCCGCGGTCTTCGCCGGCACCGCCGCCTGCGCGCTCGGCGCGTACGACGACCTGGCCGGTTCCGGTGACTCCCGCGGGTTCAAGGGGCACCTGTCGGCGCTGGCCCGCGGCGAGGTCACCACGGGCGCGGTGAAGATCCTCGGCATCGGCGCCGCCGGGCTCGCGGCCGCCGCCCTCGCGGGCACCAGGGGCCGCGGCACCGCCGTCGACGTGCTGATCAACGGCGCGCTCGTCGCGGGTGGCGCCAACCTGCTCAACCTCTTCGACCTGCGGCCGGGCCGCGCCATCAAGGTCGGGGCGCTCGCCGCGCTGCCCGGCACGCTGAGCGGCTCCGCCGTCGCCGCCGCACCGTTCGGCGCCGCCCTGGCACTGCTCCCCGAAGACCTCGGCGAGCGAGCGATGCTCGGCGACGCCGGCGCCAACGCGCTCGGCGCCCTGCTCGGCCTGTCCGCCGCCCACCTGCCCCGGCCCGTCCGTCTCGGCCTGCTCACCGGCGTCGCGGCGCTGAACGCCGCCAGCGAGGTGGTCAGCTTCACCAAGGTGATCCAGGCGACGCCGGCGCTGCGCTGGCTCGACCAGCTCGGCCGCCGTCCCGTCGTGCCGGAGGCGCGTCCGACGGACACCGAGTGACGGCAGCCGAGGTGACGGAGGAGTCCACGGCCGGCCGCACCGGGCGGGAGCTCGCCGGAGCCGCCGTCCTCATCGGCGTCATCACGATCCTGGCCCGCATCGCCGGATTCGGGCGCATCGTCGTGTTCTCCCAGACCGTGAAGACGTCGTGCCTCGGCCAGGCGTACTACACCGCCAACCAGGTCCCGAACATCGTCTTCGAGATCGTCGCGGGCGGCGCCCTGGCCGGCATGGTCGTCCCCGTCCTGGCCGGCCCGATCCAGCGCGGCGACCGCGAGCACGTACGCCGCACCACCTCGGCGCTGCTCACCTGGATGGCCGTCGGACTGGTCCCGCTGTCCGTCCTCGGCATGCTGCTCGCCCGGCCCATCATGAACACCCTGGTCCGCGGCGGCCTGGACCAGTGCTCCCGCGCCGGAGTCGTCACGGTCGGCGCACACATGCTCGTCGTCTTCGCCCCGCAGATCGCGCTGTACGGCTTCGCCGTCGTGCTGTACGGCGTTCTTCAGGCGCACCGGCGTTTCACCGGGCCCGCGCTGGCGCCGCTCATGTCGAGCCTCGTCGTCATCGGCGCCTACCTCGCGTACGTGCCGCTCGGCCACGGCGGCCAGGACGACCTCGCGCGGCTCCCGCGCTCGGCCGAGCTCATGCTCTCGGCCGGCACCACCGCCGGGGTGCTGGTCCTGCTCGCCACCGCGGGCGTCGCCGCCGCACGGCTGCGGCTCCGTCTCCGGCCGACACTGCGCTTTCCACCGGAGACGGGCGCGCGCGTCCGGCGGCTGGCGATCGCCGGTCTGGCCACGGTCGGCGCGCAGCAGCTGTCCGCCGTCGCCGTGGTGATGCTGAGCGGGCACGGCACCGTCGGCGCGCTCGCCGACTACCAGTACGCCTGGGCGCTGTTCCTGCTGCCATGGGCGGTGCTGGCCGTGCCCATCGCCACCAGCGCGTTCCCGATGCTGTCGGCCCGGATCAGCGCGGGCGAGACCGGGGAGTTCGACCGGATCACCGCCTCGACCACGCGGGCGATCGTGCTCGTGTCCTGCGCCGGAGCCGCCGGGCTCGCCGCCGTCGCCGTACCGGCCGCGACCTTCCTCGACCATGACGCCGTGCCGGCCGTGCTGGCCCGCGCGGTGCTCGCGTTCGCGCCCGGGCTGGTCGGCTACGGACTCGTCGCGCACCTTGGCCGGGTGCTGTTCGCCTGTCACCGGGGGCGGGACTCCGCGGGGGCGACCGTCGCGGGCTGGCTGGTGGTGATCGTCGCCGACCTCGTCCTCGTCGCCGCGCTGCCGCGGGACTGGACGGTGGCCGGGCTGGCGCTCGGCAACACCGCCGGGATGACCGTCGCCGGCGCGCTGCTGCTCGCGGCCCTCGTCCGCGTACGCGGGCGAGACGCCGTCGCGGGAGTGGCGCGCGCCACGTCGGCGGGCCTCGCCGGCGCGCTCGCGGGGGGCGCCACCGGGTACGGCGTCGCCGCGGCGATCGGCGCGAACGGGCAGATCACCGGCATCGGGGCGGCGGTCGCCGCGGGCCTCTCGGCATGCGCGGTGTTCGCGCTGGTCACCTACACGTTGGACGGCCGGGATCTGAAGGCCGTGATCGGGCGGAGGATGCGTTGAGCGGTTTGAAGGTCGCCATCGTGCTGGCGACGAGCGCCGGGGGAGTGGGCGGCCACGTCCGTTCGGTGGTGGCCGGGCTTCACTCGCGTGGCGCACACGTGGCCGTGCTCGGCCCCGCCTCGACCGACGACCTGTTCGGCTTCGGGGCGGCCGGTGCGCGGTTCGCGGCGGTCGAGATCGCCGACCGGCCGCACCCGGCCGGTGACGCGCGCGCGGTCGCCCGGATCCGCCGTCTCACCCGGGACGCGGACATCGTGCATGCGCACGGGCTGCGCGCCGGCGGGCTCGCCGCGCTCGCGCTCGCCCGTGCCGTCCCCACGCCCCTGCGCGCCGGTGTTCCGCCGCTCGTCGTGACGCTGCACAACGCGGTCATCGCCGGAGGCATGATCGGAGCCGCGTACGCCACGCTCGAACGCATCGTGGCACGGCAAGCCGCCGAGATCCTGGCCGTCTCACCGGACCTGGAAGACCGGATGCGCTCGCTGGGCGCCCGCGCGGTGAGCCGGGCCCTGGTGCCCGCGCCGCCCCGCCGGCGCTCGGAGGACCCCGCGGCACAGGCGAAGGTCCGCGCGGACCTCGGCGCCGTGGACCGCCCGCTGGTCGCCGTCGTCGCGCGGCTCGCGGAGCAGAAGGGCCTGCCGGTCGTGCTGGACGCCTCCGCGGGCTGGGCCCGCCGCACGCCGGCTCCGCTGGTGGCCATCGCTGGAGACGGCCCCCTGGAGGCGTCGCTGCGGGCCAGGATCGAGGCCGACGGGCTGCCCGTACGGCTCCTCGGACGCCGCTCCGACGTGCCCGAGCTCCTCGCCGCCGCCGACGTCGCCGTCGTGTCCAGCGTCTGGGAGGGACAACCCCTCGTCGTGCAGGAGGTGCTGCGCGCCGGACGGCCGCTCGTGGCGACCCGGGTGGGCGGCATCCCCGGCATGGTGGGCGAGGCCGCCGTGCTCGTCCCACCCGGCGACGCCGCCGCGCTGGAGAAGGCCGTGCTGAAGGTCCTCGACGAGCCCGGATTCGCCGAACGGCTCGCGTCGTCGGCGTTGGAGCAGGCGCTCCGTCTGCCGTCCGAAGAGGATGCGATCGATCAGCTCACATCCGTCTACGCCCGGGCGACCGGTACGAGTTCCTAACGCGCCGCACTGTTCGGGATGGGCTCCGTCTTGGATATAGTCGAGGCGCAGGAGGGGAGTATCCCTTCGCGGCAGTGTCGTCATCACGGCTGGAGTCGTATGCGGCCCGGTGCTGTCGGTTCGCGCCGATGAGTGCGAACGGGAGAGACCTCCGGGGCTTTCGCCTGCCACCGGAGGATGCTGTCTTGTGAATGTCACCCTGTTGGGCTGGTCTCTCACCCTCCTCGGCATCCTCGTCGTCATCCTCGTCGACCTATGGATGGTCGACCGTGGCGAACCCAAGGAGTTCTCGTTCCGGCAGGCCGGCGCGTGGGTGGCGTTCTATATCGCTCTCGCGGTGACCTTCGGCGTCTGCCTGCTGCTCGTGGCCGGGGGCACCTACTCCGCGCAGTTCTTCGCCGGCTATCTCACCGAATACAGCCTGAGCGTCGACAACCTCTTCATCTTCTACGTCATCATGGCGCGGTTCGCCGTGCCGCGCGCCAACCAGCACAAGGTGCTGCTCGTCGGCATCTTGATCGCGCTGTTGATGCGGGGCGCCTTCATCATCGTCGGCGGCGCCGCCCTGGCCCGGTTCGAGTGGCTGTTCTACCTCTTCGGCGTGTTCCTGATCTGGACCGCCCTGGGCCTGTTGCGCGGGGGCGGCGGCGACGAGGAGTTCAAGGAGAACGTCGTGCTGCGCTGGGTGCAGCGGGTGCTGCCCGCCACCGGGGAGTACTACCGCGATCGGCTGACCGTCCGCGTCGACGGCCGCCGGCTGGTCACCCCCATGCTCATCGTCATGGTGGCGATCGGGTCGACGGATCTGCTGTTCGCGCTCGACTCCATCCCGGCCATCTTCGGCCTGACGAAGCAGTCGTATCTCGTGTTCACTGCCAACGCGTTCGCCCTGATGGGGCTGCGGCAGCTGTACTTCCTGCTGGGCGGGCTGCTCGACCGGCTGGTCTACCTGACCAAGGGGCTGGCGTTCATCCTGGCCTTCATCGGCGTCAAGCTCATTCTGGACGCGGCACATGCGACCGGGTTCGAGCAGGTGCCGCAGGTGCCGATCTGGCTCTCGCTGGCCACGATCGGCGCGGCGATGCTGGTGACGACGGTGGCGAGCCTGCTCAAGGCCCGCCATGACGCCGCGGCCGAGGCCGGCGAGGCAGTGTCTAGTGACGTCGAGGACGCAGGGCGAACGCGACGTTGATCACCGCGAGGGCCAGCCACACGACGGTGAGGCCGGCCAGCCCGGTCTGGATCGCGGCGATCGCGCTGACCGGGATCGATACGCCGAGTGAGACGCACGCCACGGTGAGGGCCACCGCGCGTTCGCCCTTCTCGTTCTCGGCGACGACCGGCCGGCGCGCGGCGGAGGCCCGCTCGATGCGCTCGGCGACCGCCTCGACGAACGCCGCGTCGTAGTCCGGCCCGAGTTCACGCCGGGCGGCGAGGGAGGCCGCCAGGTCTTCGCGCGGCAGCTCGGAAGTGCTCATGCACTCCTTTGTACGCCTCGGTTCGTGGCCCCGCGTCCGCCGAACGGCCGATCTGCCGCTAACACCTGAGTATGAGACCGAAGCCGGGTCCGCGACCTTGTACGGTGAGCCGCACGGATCGCCGCTTTCAGGGAGGTGGGAATGCGTACGGTCGCGTCCGCGGTGACGAGGGCCGCCGCGATCGGGACGGCTGCCGCGGCCGTCGGCGTCCTGGCGTTCACCGCCTATGTCGACTCGCAGGCCGGTGGCCGGCCCGCCGCCCCTCGTCCGGCACCGACGACGCATCCGGTCACGCCCGTACCCGTCTCGACGCTGCCGGGCAGCGTCGACAGCCCGAGCGACGCGGCGACCGCGCCCCGCGTCACGGCGGCGCAGAGGAAGGTCTGGCTGCGTGGGCTGACCGGCACCTGGACGCGGAACGTGAAGAACACCTATTTCCGCTTCCACGCCGACGGCAGCGGGGAATGGGTCGCCTTCGGGCAGAGGCTCTGGACCGGCAAGGCCACCCCGCGTAACGCGCGGACCTTCGACCTGTCCGATCCGGACGGCCACGGCGGGGCGTACTGGCAGATCCGGTTGCTCGGCCACCAGAAGATGCTGTTCGCCGGCACCCGGCAGACCTTCGCGAAGACCCCGAGAGCGTAGGGCCCAGTTAGTCGTTCGGGCTCTCGGCGAGGGCCTCGAGGGCGTCGAGGGCGGCCACCAGTGCCGTACGCCGCTCGGGCGACAGCCGGCCCAGTTGCCCGACGAGGAACGCCGAGCGTTCGCCTCGTAGCTGGTCGAGCTGCCGGCGGCCCTGCGCGGTGATGGCGAGCAGCGTGGCACGCCGGTCCTCGGCGTCCGGCATGCGCCGGACGAGGCCCTGGTGCTCCAGTGAACCGACCAGGCGGCTCTGTGTCGGAGCGGTGACACCTTCGTGCGCGGCCAGGTCGCCGAGGCGTACCGGGCCCAGCGTCTCGACGCTGGCCAGTGTGGAGGCCTGGCTCGAGCTCAGGCTCTGCGGGCCGTGCTGGCGCACGCGGCGGTTGAGCCGCCCCAGTGTCATCCGCAGCCGTGCCGCCAGCTCAACGTCCGTCAGGCCCTCGGCATCGGGCACCTGGTTGGTCACGCCGGTCATCTTCCCTTACCCGCCGCCTCACCGAGATCGCGCGTCCGTGGCCTACTGGTGAGCATGCCCATTCCCTCATCTTGCTGCATGAACACGCGGAGTGCAGCAGTCACGCCCCGGCGATCCGCCCGCGGCCGGCCCCGTACGGGCCTGGGCTCACCAGCCGCGTTCGCGCCACTCCGGAAGGTGAGGGCGCTCCTTGCCCAGAGTGGTGTCCTTGCCGTGGCCGGGGTAGACCCAGGTGGCGTCCGGCAGCGTGCCGAAAACGCGCTCTTCCAGATCGTTCAGGAGCTGCGTGAACAGCTTCGCGTCACCCCAGGTGTTGCCCGGGCCGCCCGGGAACAGGCTGTCGCCGGTGAACAGGTGCGGCGTGTCGCCGTCGTCGTAGCGCAGCGCGATCGAACCCGGCGTGTGCCCGCGCAGGTGGATCACGGACAGCACGGCACGGCCGACCTGGACGGTGCCGCCGTGCTCGGCCGGCTCGATGACGGGCAGCGGCAGGGCCTCGGCGTCGTCCGGGTGGGCGACCAGCCGCGCGTGCGTGGCGTCGATGACGGCGGTGAGGGCGCCCCAGTGGTCCTGGTGGCGGTGCGTGGTGACGACGCGCGAGAGCGGCCCGTCGCCGATGATCTGGAACAACCGGTCCGGTTCGCTCGCGGCGTCGACGAGCACCTGCTCATCCGTCGCCGTACACCGGAGCAGGTACGCGTTGTTGTTATAGGGGCCGACGGCCAGCTTCGTGATCGTCAGGCCGGGCAGCTCCCGTACGTCGGGTGCGCCACCGACCTCGACGTCGCCTGTGTAACTCAACGCTGTCCTCCCATCGGCGGCCCTTCCGGCGTTCGCCATCCTTCCACGCCGACCCGTCCGGCCGCCGGTGCGGGAGTACGCTGCCGCTCATGCGCGAGGATCTTCCCATCTGCCGCACCTGCGGAGTTCAGTACGGCGCGCCGCGTGCCGACTGTCCGATCTGCGAGGACGAGCGCCAGTACGTCGGGTGGGGCGGTCAGCGGTGGACGACGCTCGCCGAGCTCCTGGAGGCCGGGCACCGGGGCCGGATCGAGGAGGAGGGGCCGGGGATCGTCGGTGTCGGCACCACGCCGCCGACCGCGATCGGCCAGCGCGCGCTGCTGGTCCGCGCGCCTTCCGGCAACGTCCTGTGGGACATGGTCACCTACATCGACGACGACGTGGTGGCACGGGTGCGCGAGCTCGGCGGTGTCTCGGCCATCGCGATCAGCCACCCGCACTTCTACGGATCGATGATCGAGTGGGCCCATGCGTTCGACGCGCCCGTCTACATCCACGAGGCCGACCGCGCGTGGGTGGCGCGGCCCGACGACTCCGTCGTCTTCTGGGAGGGCGACACCAAGGAGATCGGTGACGGGCTGACGCTCGTCAACGCCGGGGTGCACTTCGCGGGAGGCCAGGTGCTGCACTGGCGCGAGGGGGAGGAAGGACGCGGTGCGCTGCTATCCGGCGACATCCTCACGGTGGTCCAGGACCGACGTTATGTCAGCTTCATGTACAGCTATCCGAACCACATCCCCGAGCGTCCCCGGGTCATCCGCCGCGCGCTGCGGCTGCTGGAGCCCTATCCCTTCGAGCGCGTGTACGGCGCGTGGTGGCGGCGGATCGTGCGTGCGGACGGCGTCGGGGCCGTACGCCGCTCGGCCGAGCGTTACCTGGAGCAGGCCCTCGACGACGGTCCCGAATAGCCGGTCCCTGCGCGTTCCGGTGGCGGGCGCCATTCGAACACGTGTACGGTTCACGTGCGACGAGCGGGTCGGGTGAGGTCATCAGGAAGAAACCGTCGCACCCACTCGTTAGCCTGAAGCTGACCTGTCTCAACCAGGCTCTCAAGGGGATTGCGGATTCGCCGTGGCTGACCGTCTCATCGTGCGCGGAGCACGTGAACACAACCTCAAGGACGTCTCGCTCGATCTGCCGCGTGACGCGCTGATCGTCTTTACCGGGCTGTCCGGTTCCGGCAAGTCCAGCCTCGCCTTCGACACGATCTTTGCCGAGGGTCAGCGCCGTTATGTCGAGTCCCTGTCGTCGTACGCGCGCCAGTTCCTCGGCCAAATGGATAAACCGGACGTCGACTTCATCGAGGGCCTGTCACCGGCGGTCTCGATCGACCAGAAGTCCACCTCGAAGAACCCCCGTTCGACCGTCGGCACCATCACCGAGGTCTATGACTACCTGCGCCTGCTGTGGGCGCGCATCGGCCACCCGCACTGCCCGGTCTGCGGCCGCACGATCCACAAGCAGACTCCGCAGCAGATCGTCGACCGGCTGATGGAGTTCGAGGAGGGCACCCGCTTCCAGGTGCTCGCCCCGGTCGTGCGCGGGCGCAAGGGCGAATACTCCGAGCTGTTCCGCGAAATGCAGACCAAGGGCTTCTCGCGTGCCCGGGTCGACGGCGCGATCGTCCGTCTCGACGAGGCGCCGAAGCTCAAGAAGTACGAAAAGCACGACATCGAGGTCGTCGTCGACCGGCTGAGCGTGAAGGCCGCCTCGCGCCGCCGCCTGGCCGACTCCGTGGAGACCGCGCTCGGGCTGACCGGGGGCACGATCATCCTCGACTTCGTCGACCTGCCGGACGCCGACGAGCACCGCGAGCGGATGTTCTCCGAGCATCTCTACTGTCCCTACGACGACCTCTCGTTCGACGAGCTGGAGCCGCTC
>JAOPYG010000201.1 GCA_025964685.1 Actinoallomurus sp.
TGCACCTTGAACAGGTCCTCGGGATACCGCATGTGCGCGATCAGGTCGGCCGGGATGGCCGAGCGCGGCTGGACGGTGCCCGGGAACGCCTTCATCCATGTCCTGAGGATCGGATCGGAGTCGTTCCAGGCGTACAGGTCGACCGTGCCGTCGTACGCGTCGACGGTGGCCTTCACCGAGTTACGGATGTAGTTGATGCGGTCGCCGGACTGGGCGGCGACGGAGACGCGGCTCTCGGTGTTGGTGTCCTTGGTGGCGTCGGCGAGGCTGGTGCGTTCGGAGTACGGATATTCCGCGGCGGTGGTGTAACCGTCGACGATCCACTTGATCCGGCCGCCGACGACCGCGGGGTACGGGTTGCCGTCGACCTTGAGCCAGGGCGCGGCCTTCTGCACGCGCTCGCGTGGTGTCCGGTTGTACAGGATCCGCGAGTGTGAGGTGATCGCGCCGGACAGCAGGAGGTTCTTCTCCTTGAAGCGCAGGGCGTAGAGGGTCCGGTTGAACACCGATCCGACCGGCACGCCGCCGGTGCCCGCGTAGGAGTTGTTGTGCTGCCCGGTGGGGCTCTTGTCGTCCGGGTAGTCGAGCTCGCGGGCGCCGGATCCCCCGACGATCGAGTACGACGGGGAGCGCTCGCCGAAGTAGATACGGGGCTGGGTGATGCCGAGCGAGCCCTTCGGCGGGATGTCCTTCTCGGTGAACGCGGGGGCGCCCTGGGCGTCGACCTGGTTGCCGGGAGCCGCCACGAAGCCGTAGCCGTGCGTGTAGACCAGGTGGCTGTTGATCCAGTTCGCCTGGCCCGAGGGCGGTCCGTCGACCTCGCGTACGGCCACGATCGTGTCCCTCAGCGCGCCGTTGTCCGCGGGGTTGGGATACCGGTCGATGTCGAGGGGGTTCGGGAACTTGTAGAAGCCCTTGATCTGCTGGAGCTGCTGGTACGTCGGGGACACCACGGCGGGGTCGAGCAGGCGCACGTTGGGGAGGGTGGAGGTCTCCTTCTTCGCCTGGTCCGGTGACAGCTTGGTGTTCGGCAGATAGTCGATGATCCTCGTGCCGCCGACGTCGTACGCCGCTCGGGTGGCGGCGATGTTGCGGCCGATGTACCTGGATTCCTTGTCGGCCTCGTTCGGCTTGACGTGAAAGGTCTGGATGAGCAGCGGGAACACCCCGCCGATGATGATGGCCGACAGCACGAGCAGCCCGAACGCCATGCCGGGCAGCATCGCGCCCGGTCGCACGAAGGTGGCGAAGAACATCAGCGCGCAGATCAGCGCGATGGCGGCCAGGATGGTCTTGGCCGGGAGGACGACGTTCACGTCGGTGTAGGAGGGGCCGGTGACCACGCCGCGTTCGGAGTGGGCCAGGCCCCAGCGGTCGAACCAGTACGCCACGGCCTTGAGCAGCACGAACACGCCGAACAGCACCGAGAGGTGCGCCCGGGCGGCCGGGCTGACCTTCTCCCCCGAGCCCTGCACCCGCACGCCGCCGTACAGGTAGTGCACGACCAGCGTCGCGAGGAACGTCAGGACTATCGCGGTGAACAGGAATCCGAGCACGACCCGCAGCAGGGGATACGTGAAGACGAAGAACGAGATGTCCTTGTGGAACTGCGGATCCTTGACGCCGAAGGGCTGGCGGTTGAGGAACGCCAGCCAGATCCGCCACTGTCCGGCGGCGGCCGAAGCCGTGAGCAGGCCGACCAGGCTCAGCAGCCCGATCAGGATCAGCCGCCGGTGCGGATCGACCACGGTCCGGTAGCGGTCCAGCCCCTGCTGCTCAGGGGAGGCGGGCCGGTACGCGGGCCGCAGCCGGTACGCCGTCACGACGTTCGCGCCGAGCAGCGCGACCATGATCAGGCCCGCGGCGAAGAACAGCAGCACGCGGGTGGTGATCTGCTTGGTATAGACCGACGAGAAGCCGACCGACCGATACCAGAGCACGTCGGTCCAGATCGCGGTGAACGCGAGAAAAACCGCGACGACGATCACGAGGATCACGATCACGGGCACGATGAGCCGAGATCGGCCCACGTTGATGCGGACGCCAAAGCCTGGGCTCCGGAAGGTCACGACTGTCCCCCTTCGCCGGGTGTCTGTGAAGGCAACTTACCGAGGCATCGCCGGGTTCCCGTACACGACGGGCCACCTACGGCGAAAACACCCGTGCGGACGGTGAAAAATAGACGGCATGAGCCGATTGGAAGAGCTCGTTCTCGAACTCGAAAGCCATGTGTCGAATGCCGGCTGGGATGCCGCACCGCGACTGTACGCGCTGGTGGAGGCCCCCGAACTCCACCAGAACGAGCCGCAACTGGCCATGCAGCTCGGCGTACCGGACACTCCGGGCCGGCTCGCGGCCCTCGAGCAACCCGAATTGCCGACAGAAAAACCGATCGACGATGTTCTCGGCGGCATCGAATGGCCCGGCGGGGTCGCGGGGTGCGCGCTCGTCATCGAGCGCATCCTGCTGCCCGAAGGCGCGGAGGAGGACATGCCCGACGAGGACCCGGTCGGCTGGGCGGGCGAGCACCCGGGCCGGGAGGACGTCCGGCTCGTCGTGGGCGTGTTGCGGGACGGCTCCCGGCACTCGGCGATGCGGTTGCGCGGTCACGACAGCGAGGATCAGGTGCTGTCGGGCGCCGAGCTGGTGCCCGGGCTCGCCGACGCGCTCGCGTCGACGCTCGTCTGACCGCTACTTCGCCGCGCAGGCGGGGATCGAGCCCTGGCCGGTGCGCAGCGCGCTCAGCGACTGCAGCGCGCTGTGCATGGTGTCGACGCGGACGAGCCGCAGTCCCTTGGGCTTGGAGGCGACGGCGTCACCGCAGTTCTGCGTGGGCGTGAGGAACACGGTGGCGCCGGCGTCGCGCGCGGCGACCATCTTCTGCTGGATGCCGCCGATCGGGCCGACCTGGCCCTCGGGCGTGATGGTGCCGGTGCCCGCGATGAACCGGCCGCCGGTGAGCTCCAGCGGGGTCAGCTTGTCGTAGATGCCGAGGGAGAACATCAGGCCGGCGCTCGGACCGCCGACGTCCCCCACGCTGATCTTGACCGTGACCGGGAACGTGAACTTCTCGCGCAGGACCACTCCCACGACGGGCTTGCCGGCGGCGGTCTTGTCCGTCGAGGCGACCGTGGTCACCTCGACGGGGATCTCCTTGCCGCCGCGCCGGACGGTGAACTTCACCCGCTCGCCCGCCTTGTGCCCGCTGATCACGCCACTGACCTCCGGCACCTGCTTGATCTTCTTGCCGTCGACGGCGACGATCTCGTCACCGGCGCGCAGCTTGCCGGCCGCGGGCATGCCCGGCTGCACGGAGTCCACGATGACGGTCGTGGTCGTCGGCATGTGCAGCTCGCGCAGGGCGGCCGCGGTCGCGGCCTCCTGGGAGCTCGTCATCTCCTCGGTGTTCTCCTGCTCGACCTTCTTGGTCGAGACGTGCTTGGGGAAGATCGCCTCTTCCGGCACGATCGCCACCGTGGGGTCGAGCCAGCCGCGCAGCGCCGTGAACAGGTCGATGCGGTTGCCCGGGCCGCCCTGGTAGGCGACGGTCACGAAGTTGAGATGACCGGTGGAGGGGTAGGTCTTCGCACCGGTGATCTGGATGAGCGGCGCCTTGCCGAGCTGCCCCAGTGTGTCGGTGGTGGGGCCGGGACGCAGCGCCACGTACGGCACGGGAATGAATGCACCCACCATGCCGAGTACCAGAATGAGCGCGCTCGCGAAGATCAGAGTGGCAGCACGACGGGACATGCCCGGAAGCCTACGCGGTCCATCGGCCGTCCCGTCGGGGCCTCTCCACGCTGCCCCGCTTCAGTGCGTTGAGGAAGGTGTGGAACACCTCGACCTCTTCGAACGAGCGGCGGAACCGGGGCCTGCGGCCCCAGACGCGGACGATGCCGCCGGCGAGCAAGGCGACGGTCACGGGGATGACCCACCACGCCAGCACTGACAAGTGGTGCCCCCTCCCAAAAGCCGGTCACTTTTAACGTAACCAGCGTTCTGGGCGACAAATCACCCAATCCCCACCCATTCATCTCCGCCATCGGCAAAGAGCTGGTGTTTCCAGATGGGCACCTCGGCCTTGAGATCGTCGATCAGCGTCCGGCACGCCGCGAACGCCTCGGCCCGATGCGGGCAGGCCGCGGCCACGACGACGGCCAGATCACCGACGGCGAGATCGCCCACCCGGTGCACGGCGGCCATCGCGCGTACGTCGTACTCGGCGGCGACCTTCTCCATCACGACGCGCAGCCGGTCGACGGCCTGCGGGTGCGCCGAGTAGCCGAGGCCGCTCACCGCACGCTGGTGATCTTCGTCGCGAACGGCGCCGACGAACATCGCGATGCCGCCCGCGCCCGAGTCGGCGACGGCGGCGAGCACCTCGTCGACGGACAGCGGCACATCACGGAGCTCCGCGAGCCGGATCACGTTCATCAGACGAACGCTACCCCGCCGCACAGAGCGCCTACGCCACGCCCGTCATCGCCTCTGCGACCTCCCTGGACGACGCGCGCTCGCACCTGCGGCCCCATATCGGCCCGCCCCTAGCACCGGCGAGAGCGCGGAACTATCCCCGGCGTTTGCGCCGGGCCCTCCGTACGATGGCCGCGGTGCCGATGACCGCGACAGTGGCGCCCGCGGCGGTGGCCATGGTCGCCTCCTTGCGTGCCAGCCGGCGTCCGACGAGCGCGTGGCGTCCCGCGACCTCCTCGAGCAGCGCCCTGAGCGCCTCGGCGTTGTCACGCGAGGGCTTCCAGCCGGCCGTACGCAGCGTGGCGCAGTCGGCCACCCAGGGATAGACGACGTAGTGCAGATCGGTGGCGGGCGCCGGGGTGACCCCGATGCGGTGCAGGCGCTGTGCGGTGCCGAAGGTGATCGCGGCGGGCAGCTCGAAACGCCGCCGCCCGGTGATCTCCTCGACCTCCTCGGGCTCCAGCCAGCCTTCGCAGCCCACCGCGAGCCGGCCGGAGACCTCACCGGACACGGCGAGCTCCAGCGCGGTGACCAGGTCGTCGATGTGGCAGAACTGCCAGCGCTGCGCGCACCCCTTGACCGTGAGCAGCCGCGGCGCCTCGAAGTGACGGGTCACCACCGTGTCGATGCCGGGGCCGACCAGCGCCGCCGGACGCAGGACCGTGACGGTCATGCCGGGATGCGCCACGGGCGCCATCCCCGCGAGCTCCTCCATCTCCAGGAAGTCGCCCACGATGCCGTCGTCGAAGTCGGCCGACAGCGGCGCGTCCTCGGGCAAGGGCACGGCGTTGCTCTCCTGCGCGCCGTACACCATGGCGCTCGTGACGAGAATCACCCGGCGGACACGGACCGCCGCCGCGGCGGTGATCACGGTCTGGGCGCCACGGACGTTGTACGCGCGCCGCTCGCGGTGGTCGGTGTCGGGGGACTGGTCGACGTCGAGGTGGACGATCACGTCGACGTCGGAGATGCGGCTAGTGAGCTGCGGATCGCGGATGTCGACGACCCGCCATGTGACGCCGGGCACGTCACCTCGATGGTCGTCGAGTGCGATGACCTTCTTGATGTCCGCTGAGCCCGCCAGCC
Organism: Actinoallomurus sp.; assembly: GCA_025964685.1. Taxonomy (GTDB): domain Bacteria; phylum Actinomycetota; class Actinomycetes; order Streptosporangiales; family Streptosporangiaceae; genus Actinoallomurus. Next base: position 5,560 of record JAOPYG010000201.1, read on the forward strand.
GCGCCACCAGGGCGCGCCCGATGCCATCAGCCGCCCCCGTGACGGCGATGACGGGGCCGGCGCTACGCCGTGGGCGAACCTGTCGTGTACTCAAGTCGAGCTAGTCCTCCTATCGCACGCCCCCCGGCTGCGACCGGCTAACGTGAAGGTTGTGACCTATTCATCCTGCCCGAGGTAGAGCCCGTGAGCGAGCGGAGCGAGCGAGCCATTCGACACAGCAGCTTTCGCGCGGGGCCGATCAAGGAGACCCCGTGAGTGATATCCCCTTCGGGTTCAACCGCCCGGGTGAGCCCGGAGACGAGAACGAGCCCGGCAAGCAGGACCCGTTCGGCGCGGGCAACATGCAGGACTTCGCCGCCATGTTGCATCAGTTCGCCGACATGCTTTCCAACCCTTCGAGCGGTGGCGGACCGCTCAACTGGGACCTCGCCAAGGACATCGCCCGGCACCAGGTCGTCGAGCAGGGCGACCCGTCGGTGCTCGACGCCCAGCGCCGCGCGGTCGTCGAGTCGCTGCGTCTCGCCGACCTGTGGCTGGACGAAGTGACGACGCATCCTGCCGGTATCCGTACCCCGCAGGCGTGGAGCCGATCCGAATGGATCGAGCACACCTTGCCGGTGTGGTCCAAGATCTGTGATCCGATGGCCACGCGCATGGTCGAGTCGATGAGTTCGGCGATGCCCGAGGAGATGCGGGCCATGGCCGGGCCGCTCGTCGGCATGCTGCAGCAGATGGCCGGCGCCATGGTCGGCGGCCAGGCCGGCCAGGCACTCGGCGGGCTGGCCCTGGAAGTCGTCGGGTCCACCGACATCGGGCTGCCGCTCGCTCCGGCGGGCGTCGGCGCGCTGCTGCCTTCGGGCGTACGCGCGTTCGGTGAGGGCCTGGAGGTCGGCGAGGACGAGGTCCGCCTCTACCTGGCGCTGCGCGAGGCCGCGCACCAGCGGCTGTTCGAGCACGTGCCGTGGCTGCGCTCACACGTCCTGCGCGCCGTCGAGGACTACGCGAGCGGCATCACCGTCGACCTGTCCAAGATCGAGGACGCCGTCGCCGGCATGGACCTGAGCAACCCCGAGGCGCTGCAGCAGGCGCTCGGCGGCGAGCTGTCACTGACCCCGGAGGAGACGCCGCAGCAGAAGGCGGCACTCGCCCGGCTGGAGACCGCGCTCGCGCTGATCGAGGGCTGGGTCGACACGGTCGTGAACAACGCGGCGAAGGACCGGCTGCCGTCGACGGACAAGCTGGCCGAGGCCGTACGCCGGCGCCGTGCCACGGGTGGCCCGGCCGAGCGTACGTTCGCCACGCTGGTCGGCCTGGAGCTGCGGCCACGGCGGCTGCGCGAGGCGGCCGCCCTGTGGGTGAGCCTGGGTGAGGCACGCGGCAACGACGGGCGTGACGCCGTCTGGGCGCACCCGGACCTCATGCCGACCGCCGAGGATCTGGACGACCCCGCGGCGTTCATCGAAGGCAAGAGCGCCGACATCGACATCACCGATTTCACCGAGCCCAAGGACGACAAGCCGGACGAAGAGGCGTGACGACCGGGTTGCACTCCGACGCCGTACGCGTGCTGTCGGAGTGGCGGCCGCCCGAGGAGAGCCAGGACGCGCTGCGGCGGGAGTTCCTGGCCCACCTCGCGGCGCACGACGACGGCATGTGGCGTGAGTGCGTGCCGGGACATCTGACCGCCAGCGCGGCGGTGCTGGACTCCACCGGCGAGCGGGTGCTGCTGACCCTCCACCCGAAGGCGAAGCTGTGGCTGCAACTCGGTGGCCACTGCGAACACGGCGACACCTCACTCGCCGCGGCCGCCTTGCGGGAGGCGTCGGAGGAGTCGGGCATCGAGGGCCTGCGGCTGCTGCCGGGCCCGGTACGCGTCGACCGCCACCGGGTCTGGTGCCACGGCGGGTCCTACCACCTCGACGTGCAGTACGCCGCCGTCGCCCCGGCGGACGCCCAGGAGAAGATCAGCGACGAGTCCGACGACCTGCGCTGGTTCGGCCTGGACGCCATCCCCGACCCGGCCGACGACGCCGTACGGCGCCTGGCCGCCACCTCGCGCCAGGTCTTCGCCCGTCATGGGCGGCCGGCCGTCACCTGATCACGGCACCACGAGACCGCGGCCGGTGACCAGTGGCAGGTCCAGGGCGGTCAGCAGGCCCGGGGGCGCGGCGACGACCGACGGGACGGCGTTGACCAGGCGCATCGCGGTGGCCTTCAGGCCCGCGGTGTTGTGGTCGCCGTTCGTGCCGAGGAGTTGCAGGTCGACGGTGTAGTTCGGTTCGCCTCGGACCTCGACGCGGTAGGAGCCCCGGCCCGCCGGCTGGGGCCAGTCGGGGCCGAGGTCGTCCCTCAGCCGGGTCACGTGCTCGAGGACGATCACCGGCCGGCCGCCTCGCATGCCGCGGACCTCGAAGCGCAGCGCCGCCGCCGTTCCCTTCTCCACCGTGCCCGCGTCGACCTCGAACGTCTCCGGGGCGGGCAGGCGGGTGTGCCACTCCTCCACGCCGTCCAGCTCGACATCCAGTCCGGCGGCCAGCTGGCGTACGACGCTCCCCCACGCCAGCGTCAGGACGCCCGGCGACAGGAGCAGCGGCGTCTCGTCCATCGGCCGGCCGAAGCCCATGACGTCGAACAGCACGGTCGGCTGCGCATAGGTGGAGTAGTTGAGGATCTCCAGGCAGCGGACCTCGGTGATCCGCTCGCTGATGCCGGTGATCGCCAGCGGCAGCCAGTCGTTGGCGAAGCCCGGGTCGACGCCGTTCACCCAGATCGAGACGCCGCTCTCCAGCGCGGCCTGGTGGATCGGCGCGCCCATCGCCTCCTCGGGGAACTGCAGGAACACCGGGCTGCTGGAGACGACGTTCACCCCGGCGCGCAGCATGCGCGCCAGGTCCTCCATCGCCTCGCCGAGCCGCACGTCGGCCATCGAGGTGTGGACCACGCAGTCGGGGCGCAGCGCCAGGACCGCGTCGGCGTCGTTCGTCGCCGTCACGCCCAGATGGCCCAGGCCGGCGAGCTCGCCGGCGTCGCGGCCGACCTTGTCCGGGTTGGAGACCCAGACACCGGCCAGCTCCAGGTCCGGCCGGGCATCGATGCCGATCAGCGCGTTGCGGCCGACGTTCCCGGTCCCCCACAGCACCACGCGGTACGTCATCTGTCTCCCTCTAGAGGTCCGGCAGGCCCAGGTCGAGCGTGGGCTGGTCGGTGCCGCCGTCCACGTCGAGGACCCGGCCGGTGACGAACGCGCCGGCCGGGGAGGCCAGGAAGAGCACCGCGGCGGCGATTTCCTCGGGGTCGCCGATGCGCCCGAGCGGGGTCTTGTCCTCCATCTGCGTGCGGACGCCCTCGTCGCCGATGACGAACTCCAGCGCGGATGTCGCCACCGAGCCGGCGGCGATGGCGTTCACCCGGACGCGCGGCGCCAGATCGACGGCGGCCATGCGCGTGTAGTGCGCGAACGCGGCCTTCGCCGTGCCGTACGCCAGGTAACCGCGCCCGGTTATCCGGCCCATCACCGAGGAGATGTTCACGACCGCGCCCTCTCCCCCGTACGCGAGCATCAACGGGACGGCGGCGCGGGTCACGGCGTGGGCGATGCCGACGTTGAACCGGAACGCCTCCTCGAGGTACTCCACGGTGGTGTCGAGGAACGCCTGCGGGATCGTGCCGCCGACGTTGTTCACGACGATGTCCAGCCGGCCGAAGGCGTCCATCGCGGCCTGGGGCAGCGCGGCGGCCGCGTCCAGGTCGGTCAGGTCGGCCGGGACCACGACGGCCTGCCGGCCGGTGGCCTCGACGCGTGCGGCGACGTCACGGAGCTGGTCTTCGGTACGTGCGGCCACGACGACGTCGGCGCCGGCCTCGGCGAGAGCGACCGCGGTCGCGGCGCCGATCCCTCGCCCGGCGCCCGTGACGATCGCGGCCCGGCCGTCGAGCCGGAAGCGGTCCAGGATCACGGGGAGAGCGTAAGTCGATCTAGAACACGTATCAATAGGCCGTCGCGCCGGAGGACAGCCGGGCGAGCTGCTCGACGAGCAGGTCGCGGAAGACCGTGGAGTCGCGTAGGTCCGGACCGAAGATGTCGGTCACCGACAGCAACGCGTCCACTACCTTCTCCGCGGAGTCCGCGCCCGCCACGGCCGTCCGCAGCAGGTCGGCCATCGGATCGTCCAGCACCCGGGCCGTCTGGACGTGCCGCATCCACGCGGCGACCGCGAGCACCGCCCAGCGGGGCTCGGCGCCGGCCGCCAGCCGGTCGCGCACGACGCCCAGCAGCCGCTGTGGCAGCTTCTGCGAGCCGTCCATCGCGATCTGGGCGACGCGGTGCCGAAGAGCCGGGTTGGCGAAGCGTTCGAGCAGCGAGGACTTGTACGCGGCGAGGTCGAACCCCGGCGGCACGTCGAGCGTCGGGCTCGCGTCCTCGTCCATGAAGTGACGTATGGGATCGCCGAGCACGTCGATCGCCTCGGAGACGTACTCGAATCCCGACCCCAGGTAGGCCAGCATCGAGTGCGAGCCGTTGAGCAGCCGAAGCTTCATCTTCTCGTACGGCGCGACGTCGCCGGTGAGGATGGCCCCGGCGGAGTCCCAGGCGGGCCGGCCGGCGGGGAAGACGTCCTCGATCACCCACTGGGAGAACGGCTCGGTCACCACGACGGCCTCGTCGCGCACTCCGAGCAGGCGTTCGGCCTCGTCGAGATCCTCACGAGTGGTCGCGGGCGTGATCCGGTCGACCATGGTCGAGGGGAAGGACACCTCGCACGGCAGGCGGATCCCGCCGCGCTCGCAGTACTCCTCGACGAGGGCGCGTACGGTCTCGCCGTTGGCGGTGAGGTTGTCACAGCACAACACGGTCACCGGCGCCTCGCGGCCGGCGAGCCCGCGGACGAGCCGGCCGATGACCGTGCGCGGCGGCCGGCCGGCCAGGTCGAGGGAGATCTCGGGATCGTCCCCGCGCAGCCGCCCCGTGGCCGGGTCGTGCCGGTAGCCCTTCTCGGTCACCGTCAGCGAGACGATCTTCACAGCCGGATCGGTGATCCGCTCCGCCGTGGCCTCGCCGGTGAGCACCTCACGTACCGCGCCGATGACGCGCGCCGACGCGGGGCCGGCCCCGCGCTCGAGCACGCTGTAGAGGCCGTCCTGCGGCGCCAGCCGTTCGGCCACGGTCGCGCTGCGCTGGGTGATGCCGCAGATCCCCCAGCCGTCGCCGGCGTCCTCGGTGTAGACGGCCTGGTGCGCCCGGTGGAAGGCCCCGATCCCCAGGTGGACGATCCCCACCGAGCCCGGCACGTCCCGAGGCCGGCTCGTCAGCGACAACCGCACTTGTGCTCCCTCACATCACCGCGCCGAGCTGCCAGGGCGCGAACTCCTCGTCGCCGAAGCCGAGCTCCTCGCTCGCCGTCTTGCGGCCCGAGGCGATCTCGAGGATCAGCTGGAAGATCTGCTCGCCCAGCTCCGCGACCGAGACCTCGCCGTCCAGGATGGCACCGCAGTCGACGTCCATGTCCTCCCGCATCGCCCGGTACGTCTCGCGGTTGCTCGCCAGCTTCAGGCTGGGCGCCGGCCGGCATCCGTACACCGAGCCGCGGCCGGTCGTGAAACAGATCAAGTTGGCGCCGCCGGCCACCTCCCCGGTCGCCGACACGGGATCGTAGCCGGGGGTGTCCATGAACACGAAGCCGCGTTCGGTGACCGGCTCGGCGTACTCATAGACCGCCGTCAGCGGCGTGGTG
>JAOPYG010000211.1 GCA_025964685.1 Actinoallomurus sp.
ACGAGTTGTGCGCTGAGGTGACCATGAGACCCCGCGCTGAGACCGAGGTGGGGCGCCGGGCGGCCCCGGCGCCCGGGCGCGATCCGCGCCGCCGCCGCGCCCTGCTCGACGCCGCCGACCGCATCATCCGCCGGGAGGGGCCGGATGTCTCCATGGCCTCGATCGCGGCCGAGGCGGGCATCAGCAAGCCGATTCTGTACCGGCACTTCGGTGACAAGAGCGGCCTGTACCAGGCGCTGGCCGAGCGGCACACCCGTCTGCTGATCGACGGGGTGCGCGCCGCGTTCCGCCGGCCCGGGCAGATCCGTGAGCGGGCCCGTGCCGCGATCGACACCTACCTCGCCGCGATCGCCGCGAACCGGCATCTGTACGGCTTCCTGGTCCACCGCGCGGGAGCCGAGGACACCGCGACGCACAGCGCGATGGGCACCCTCATCAGGGGCCTGGGCGGCGAGCTGGCCGAGACGCTGCTCGAGGAGGGGATCCTGCGGGATCCCGTACGCGGCCACATCTGGGGCCACGCCGCGGTCGGCATGGTGCAGGCCGCGGGGGAGTGGTGGCTGGACCACCCGGGCGTGCCCCGCACCACCGTCGTCGACGGCATCGCCGACCTGCTCCTCGACGGCTTCGCCGCCGGGCGCGGGTGACCGCGGCCCGGCGCGAACGCCGGGCCGCGGACACTCAGGTGGTCAGCCCCTCCTCGACCTCGCGGGTGCCGCGCACGACCCTCTGGTCGCCTTCGTCGGCGAAGTAGTCGTCGGTACGCGTGAGGTCCACGCCGTCGGCCGTCTTGGCCGCCTTGAGCACGACGCTCACGACCACCGCGACCACCAGGTTGACGGCCAGCGCGATGACGCCGACGTACACCGTCATCTTCGTGTCGAGACCGATGTCGTTCAGCGGGTAGGCCGAGCCGCCGAAGTGCAGCTTCTTGGTGGCCGGGTTGGGGATGCGGTACAGCATCCAGATGCCCGCCGCCATGCCGGCCGCCCAGCCCGCGATCAGGCCGCCGCGGTGGAACCACCGGGTGACCAGGCCGAGCGCCACCGACGGCAGCGTCTGCAGGATGATCACGCCGCCGATCAGCTGCAGGTCGATGGAGAACTGCGGGTCCAGCAGCAGGATGAAACCGACCGCACCGAGCTTGACGATCAGCGAGACCAGCTTGCTGACCGTCGCCTCCTCGCGGTCGGTCGCGTCCCGGCGGAAGTACTCCCGGTAGATGTTGCGGGTGAACAGGTTCGCCGCGGCGATCGACATGATCGCCGCGGGCACCAGCGCGCCGCTGCCGATCGCGGCGTAGGCGACGCCGGCGAACCAGTCCGGGAACAGCTTGTCGAACAGCAGCGGCACGACCGTGTTGCCGTCCGGCTTGCCGTTCACCGTGAGCGGCTTGACGCCCGCGGCGATGGCCATGAAGCCGAGCAGCGCGATCAGGCCGAGCACGAAGCTGTACGCCGGGAGCGCCGCCATGTTGCGCTTGATGACGTTGCGGTTCTTGCTGGCGAGGACGCTGGTGATGCTGTGCGGGTACAGGAACAGCGCCATCGCCGAGCCGAGCGCCAGCATCGCGTAGTTGAGCTGGTTGTTGGCGTTGAGCAGCGTGCCGTCACCGGGCGCCGGCGTCTTGTCGAACTTCGCCTGCGCCTGCCCGAAGATGTGGCTCCAGCCGCCCAGCTTGTGCGGGATGTACAGCACCGCCACGATGATCACGAGGTAGATTAGCGCGTCCTTGACGAACGCGATCAGCGCGGGCGCCCGCAGGCCGGACTGGTAGGTGTAGGCCGCCAGGATCACGAACGCGATGACGATCGGCAGGTGGCCCTTCACCCCCATCGCCTCGATCGTCGCCTGGATGCCGACGAGTTGCAGGGCGATGTACGGCATGGTCGCCACGATGCCCGTGACGGCCACCAGCAGCGCGAGCAGCGGAGACCCGAACCGCGCGCGGACGAAGTCGGCCGGCGTCACGAAGCCGTGCACGTGCGACACCGACCACAGGCGGATCAGCACGAGGAAGACCAGCGGGTACACCACGATCGTGTACGGCACGGCGTAGAAGCCGGCGGCCCCGGCGCCGAAGACCAGCGCGGGCACGGCCACGAAGGTGTACGCGGTGTAGAGGTCGCCGCCGAGCAGGAACCAGGTGATCCACGAGCCGAAGCTCCGGCCGCCCAGGCCCCACTCATCGAGGCTGTGCATGGATCCCGGGCGCCGCCAGCGCGCCGCCATGAACCCCATGCCGCTGACGATCAGGAACAGGACGACGAAGACGATGATCTCTGTCTTGTGATGGCTCATCGGCTCAGTCCTCGCTCGGGGCGGTCGCGCCGGACCTGATACGGGTCATCCGGTAGACGATCGTCGTGCAGATGACGCCGAGGGCGACGAACAGGAACTGGGCCCAGTAGAAGAAGGGGATCCCACCGAGGCGCGGCTTGTCGCCGTTGTAGGCGAAGGTCAGGAGCGGCACGACGATCGGAAGGACGAGCAGCCAGTTCCAGGCGCTGCGATCACTGCGGCGCGGCCGGGGGTCTGTTTCGGCCAACGGTCCTCCTCAAAGCGTGATGGCTGCCCGGGGTGTGATCCGAACAGTCGATTTCGTATGTGTTGCGAAAGACTTCTATAAGGGGCTGATCTCGGTTGGGTATCGGCCGCGCGTCGCTTTGGACGTTCCGTCCCGTAATCTGAGACGGTGCCTTCAGGGTGCGGTGGCGGGACCGGCCGGGCACGGGGTAACCTTCCAGCATGCAAACCCCGGCCAGGCAGTGGTGGTGGCGCCGCTAGGCGGCGCGGGTTCACGCATTCTCAGATCACCGCAGCGACCGCCCTCGTCCGGCGGTCGTTCTCGTTTCCGCCGCGCGAGGGCCCGAAAATCGAGGGGCCGATCGTGGAGACGACGACCGACTACATGACGGCGGGCGGCCTGCGCGTCGCCCGCACCGCCACCCCGGTGGACCCGGGACGCAAGAGCGACGCCCTGGACGCGCTCGTCGAGGCGGTGGGCACCCGCCGTGGCGGCGTGCTGAGCTCCGGCATGGAGTACCCCGGCCGCTACAGCCGCTGGCACATGGCCTACGTCGACCCCTGCCTGGAGGTCGTCGCCCGCGGCCGGCGTCTCGCGGTGCGGGCGCTGAACGAGCGCGGCGCGGTGCTGCTCCCCGCCGTCACCGGCGCACTGGACACCGCCGGCGAGCTCGGCGAGATCGCCGGCGGCGTCGAGGTCTTCGTCCCCTCGACCGATGAGGTCTTCGCGGAGGAGGAGCGCAGCCGCCGGCCAACCGTCTTCACCGCGCTGCGCGCCGTCTGTGACCTGTTCGCCGGCGACGACCCGCACCTGGGCCTGTACGGCGCCTTCGGCTACGACCTGGCGTTCCAGTTCGAGCCGATCCGTCTCACCATCGAGCGCCCGGCCGACCAGCGCGACCTCGTCCTGCACCTCGCCGACGAGATGAT
>JAOPYG010000083.1 GCA_025964685.1 Actinoallomurus sp.
CTTCAACGATCACCGCCCGCATCAGGGCCGTTCGCTCCGCCCGCCGTTGCACGATCCCAGCGAGGTCATCGACGTGACCGCCCGGATCCACCGTCGAAAGACCGTCACCGGGCTGATCAGCGAGTACTGCAGAGCTGCCTGATCGCCCTGCGAACGCCCAGCTCAGCGATGGTATTCACGGTTTTGGCACCGCACACGCCGACGAAGTGGCAGCGAGCGTCTCGGCCATGGGAACTCGTGCCGACACGATAACGGCGAACGTCCCGGTCGGCGAGGGCGCTTTCGACGTAGCGCTCAGCCCGGACGGGCGGTCGGCCTACGCCGCCGTTCTCGGCCCGGGCAACGTATCGGTGATCGATACCCGAAGCCACCGCGTCTCCAGAACCGTTTCTGTCGGCCCGCCCGGCACCGATCCATTCAACGTCGCGGCCACCTCCCGCGCGATCTACGTCACGGAACAAGGAGCGGGCACCCTCACGGTCATCAACCCGAAAACCCTCAAGATCGTCGTAACCGTCACGGTCGGCACCAGCCCAGACGGCGTGGCCGCCAGCCCGTGAGGACCATCCACCGCTGACCAGTTCGACATCGACGCTGAAAACGAGCGCGGACTGCGCCCTGAGCTCCGCCCTGGCGATGTACTCGCCCGGGCCGTCGAGTGAGCATTCACGCTCACCCAAACTGACCCACGCGGGCGCGCGACCGCCCTGTCGGCCCCCAGCCGGGCTCATGCGGCGGTGGGCCGGTGATGTCCGGATGGTTTTCCGGGTTGAGGCCGTCGGTAGCGGTCTGGGTCACAAGCCGGGCGGAACCGAGGATCTGAACGACCTCCGAACATTTTCCTTGATCTGCGTACGGACGTGGCTCGGCAGAGTGGAGGCGTAGCCACTGAGGGGCCGTGTACGACGCTGGTGAGATGCCGTAGACGGTTCTGGTAGCCGATTGGGGGTCGAACGTGACCGATTCAGAGCGCGAGCGGCGGCTGTACCGTGATGCCGGTCTGGCGAAGGTCAGGGCGTGGACACGGGGCTGCGTCGCCGCCGGTGTCGTGCTGTCCGGGGTCGTGGGTGCGGGGCTGGCCCATGTGCTGCCGGGCCAGGCCGCCGTTGTGAAGCGCTCGCCACCGCCGGCGACCGCGCGCCGTCAGGGCGATTCCACCTCCGCCGCTCCGGGCGCCGCGTCGTCCCAGCCGTCGCAGGGGAGGCGGCACCACCACCCGCGCCGGCTCGCCCCGTCCAGCACGGCGCCGAGTCCCGCCGACACTCCCACGCACGTGACCTCGGGCGGTTCGTGATGGAAGCCGTCGTGAGCTTCCCAGTGTGGGGGACGACGGCATATCTCCTGGTTACCGATCCGCAGCGCATGGCGGCGGCGAGACGTGCACTGGACGCGGAGATCATCGCGATGGGGGCTGCCTGTGACAGGTTCCGCCCGGATTCGGAGCTGTCGCGGGTGAACTCTGCGGACGGCGGGCCGGTTCGGGTCTCCACGTTGTTCGCCGAAACCCTCGCTCAGGCCATCCAGGTCGCCGAGGCGACCGGCGGCGCCGTGGATCCGACCGTCGGCAGCGCGCTGATCGCCGCCGGGTACGACCGTGACCTGGCGGAGGTGCTGCGCCGGGAGCCCGCCGAGCGCGAGGCGTCCCGGCCGGTGGCGGGCTGGCCCGTGGTCGAGTTGAACGGGCGGGTCGTGCGGGTGCCGCGCGGCGTCACGCTCGATCTGGGTGCCACGGCCAAGGCCTTCGCGGCGGACCGGGCCGCGTCGCGGGCGGCGTCGGAGGCCGGCTGCGGGGTGCTGGTCAGCCTCGGTGGCGACGTCGCGGTGAGCGGGCCGTCACCGGCCGGGGGCTGGCGGGTCCGGGTGGCCGAGGACCATCGCGCGGGGCCGGGCGATCCCGGGCAGGATGTCGCCATCGCCGAGGGCGGTCTGGCGACGTCGTCCATCACCGTACGGCGCTGGCGGCGCGGGGGCCGATGGCTGCACCACATCATCGACCCGGCCACCGGCGCGCCGGCCGGCTCGTGCTGGCGGGCGGTCTCGGTCGCCGCGGCGACCTGCGTGGACGCCAACGCGGCGGCCACGGCGGCCCTGGTCAAGGGGCAGGGAGCCGACGTGTGGCTCGCGCGCCACGCTCTGCCGGCCCGGCTGGTCCGCCTGGACGGCACGCAGGTCGCGGTGGCGGGCTGGCCGGTCGCCCAGCCGGCGGGGATGACGACATGAATGTCCTGTGGTACGCGACCCGCGCGACCGGCGAGGTCGCGCTGCTGTTTCTCCCCGTCGTGCTGGCGCTCGGGGTGATGTCGGCGCTCCGGATCGGCGGCAGGCGGCTGCCCCGCTTCGTGATCGCCGGGCTGCACCGCAACCTGACCCTGACTGGCCTGGGCTTCCTGGCCGTGCACATCCTCACCACGCTCGCGGACTCCTACGTTCCGATCGGCGTCGTTGATGTCGTGGTGCCGTTCGGCTCCGCGTACCGGCCGATCTGGCTCGGCTTCGGCGCGCTCGCGTTCGACCTGCTCATGGTCCTGACGGTGACGAGCCTGCTCCGTACGAGGATCGGGTTCCGCTGGTGGAAGGCCCTGCACTGGGCGGCGTACGGGTGCTGGGTGATCGCGTTGGTCCACGCTCTGGGCACGGGTTCGGACGTGCGCACCTCAGCGTTCTTGTTCTTCGCGGGGATCTGCTGCGCGGTCGTGCTGGCGATGATGGGCTGGCGGCTCGCCCAAGGCGGTCAGGACGACCAGGCGCTCCGTCTGGGCGCGGGCATCGTCGCCCTGCTCCTGGCCCTCGCCATCGGGGTGTGGACGGTGCGCGGCCCGCTGGAACCCGGCTGGGCGAAGCGCTCAGGAACCCCGGGGAGCCTGCTGCCCAAGCCGGCCGCGGTCGCGTCGCACGCCACCGGCACCGCGACTCGAGGAGATGAGGGATGACCGCCGCACCTGTGACCACGGGGACCGCTGGCCGGTTGCTCGCCGGCTACCACGCGCTCGGCCGAGCGGCCGGCTTGCGCGACCACCTCACCCAGCATGGGCCGCCGCCATTGCCGGGCATCTCGGCGCGGTCCAGCGTCGGATCGCAGTTGATCCAGGTGGTAGAGGATGCCGGGCTGACAGGACGCGGCGGGGGAGCATTCCCCACGGCCCGGAAGATGCGCTCGGTGGCCGCGTCGAGGGGCCCGGCCGTGGTGGTCGTCAACGCCGCCGAAGGCGAACCCGCCAGCGGCAAGGACGCGATGCTGCTCACCGTCGCACCGCATCTGGTGCTGGACGGCGCCGCGCTGGCCGCACACGCGGTCGGGGCCCGGCAGATCGTCGTGTGCGTGCACGCCGGGGGCGAACTCGCCGCCGGGACCGAACGGGCGGTCGCCGAACGGGAGCAGGCCCATCTGACGGCCGTCCCGATCCGGGTGTGCGAAGTCCCCGGCCGCTACGTCGCGAGCGAGGAGACCTCGCTGGTGAACTGGATCAACGGCGGCGAGGCCAAGCCGACGTTCACACCACCGCGACCCTACGAGCGCGGTGTCGACGGCCGGCCGACGATGGTCAGCAACGCCGAGACCTACGCCCACATCGCCCTGATCGCACGCTACGGGGCTGAGTGGTTCCGGTCCCTTGGCAGCCCGGACGCACCCGGAACCGCGCTGTTCACCGTAACCGGCGCGGTGGCCGTACCCGGTGTCGTCGAGGCGCCGGTGGGCACGACCGTCGCGGACCTGCTGCGGATGGCCGGCGGCCCGTCCGAACAGCTCCAGGCCGTGCTGGCCGGCGGATACGGAGGAACCTGGCTGTCATTGCCGCTGGTGCACACACCCACCACCCCGGCGGCGTTCGCGGCGGCCGGTGCGGCACTCGGGCCCGGCATCATCATCGCGCTGCCGTCCCGGGCGTGCGGTCTGGCGGAGTCGGCTCGGGTATTGGCGTGGATGGCCGGCGAGACGGCCGCGCAATGCGGGCCATGCGTGTTCGGGCTCCCCGCGATCGCCCAGGACTTCGCCGCGATCGCCGACTGCCGGGCGGACGCCTCCGTCTACCACCGGCTCCAGCAACGGATGTCTGTGATCCCGGGCAGGGGCGCCTGCCGCCATCCCGACGGAGCGGTACGGTTCGCCGCCAGCGCCCTGCAGGTCTTCGCGTCCCACGTGAACTTTCACGAGCGCGCGGGCCGCTGCCTGGCCGCCCGTCGGCCCGGCGTCCTGCCGATACCAGGAGGGCGGTGAACCATGGCCTGGCTTCTACTGGTCAATCCCATCACCTGCACCGGACACGGAATCTGCGCCGAACTGTTCCCCGAGGCGATCAGCCTCGACGAATGGGGCTACCCAATCCTCGGAGCGGTGCCGGACCGGCTCCTGCCGCTCGCCCGCCGCGCCGTCGCGGACTGCCCCACTCTCGCCTTGATGCTCGAACGCGACGGCAAGTCGTGAGCCCTGGGGGTTCGGCCCAGGGCTCATTCCTCCTTCTGCCCTGGTCAGGTACCCGAAGCGCTCCTCGACGTCAGGGCGGGGGCTGGTTGCTACTGAGGCGCGGACACGAAGTGCCGCTATCCCGGTTGCGTCCACGGACGTGGTGTACGAGTTTCCGCTGGTAGAAGGCGTGGCGTCGTGAACTGAGACGGCCATCGCGTGATCCTTCGAGATGGATGATCAACGAAGGAGAACAACGCGATGGCCGTCAGTGACAGTGTGGACCCTTCAACCTGGTTCGCCGAGCAGATCGGGGCGTGTGAGCCGGATCTGCTGCGGCAGATGGTCAAGACGATGGCCGAGGCGCTCATGTCGGCCGAAGCCGACACGGTCTGCGGGGCCGGCTACGGGATGCGCAGCGAGGAGCGCATCAACCGGCGGAACGGGTATCGGGAGCGGGACTGGGACACTTGCGTTCCTCGCGGCGTTGTTGCACAGATGGAATGGGAACCGTCTAGCTCGAAGAACACATCGACCTCGTCACGGTCCCCCTGACCGCCTACTCTGACGTCCGCGTCGAGACCGTCCGCGTAGCACGTCCGCGACTAGCTCGTTGAAGGCCCGGCTGCTGGCTTGGGCGTTCCCTAGCAGACCCGCGGCTATGTCACCGAACGTAGCGATCAAGTCCTGCTCTGTTCGGAGCCCTGTCGTCGACTCATCCCCTTGTGCCCCCCACGCACCGTCTCCGTCCGCTGCTGATCCCGCTCGTCGATGCCACCACCATCGTGCGGCCGTGCTCGACCAGTTCGCGTAGACGCCAGCATGGCAGCGGGGCGCTTTGCCGGTAGCGTCGGCGTCCGCCAGTTGCCCACGGTGAACGGTGTCCGACCCTGCAACGCCCCACAGTGAATGGCTGGCGTTCCTGGAAATCACAAACTTGCTGGTCATGGATTTAGGTCCTGGCGGCAAGCGGTTCCGGATCGCCTACTATCACTCAGCGTAGGCGCCGCCGGAGGGATAGGACGGGGCCCGGTTGGCAAGATCATGACATCCGAGCACCCACCGAGCACCCACGGCCTGGAAATTACCCCAAAACGAACACCGGGCACTCTCGGTACGATCGAGAATGCCCAGGTCAACACGGGTGCGCCGCCAGGGACTTGAACCCCGAACCCGAAGATTGGAATATTACGCATTACGCGGAGTGGGAACCGCAAACGAATCCGAACAATCCCGCGCCCTGGAGCCAGGTCAAGAGAGTCGATATGACTGGAGCGCCTCACTACGATAGAGCAACCGGCGAGCGGATTCCCACGCCGCACGTCAACCTTCCTGACGGCTCTGCGAGGCCAGCAGAGGATTGGGAGCTTACTGGTGGACCCTGGCGACCTTGACGGCAGTGACCCGATCGTCGCTATCTCTTCATGGTATTCCGAACACTGTAACGGCGATTGGGAACACGAATGCGGAGTGAGGATATCCACTCTGGACAACCCTGGCTGGTACATCGAAATAGACATACATGGAACAGAGCTGGAAGGAAGGCGAAGCGGTCGCTCCACTATCTCTGAGGCCTCTGACTCTTGGCTGCAATATTGGTCTGATGGGAAGACGTTTTGTGTCGCATGTGGCCCTAAGGCTCTTAAATCTGGCCTTGCTTACGTGGCTGAATTCCTTAAGAAAGGGTGAGCTCTGGGGCGCAGGCACGGAGTTGCACTGACGGCTTTGCGCACCGCCTGCGCGAGCTTGGGCGAGCGCGCCGGCAGCAGCATCACGGTCTCTTCCACGTACCGCCAGGCCGTCGTGGCCGACACCGCGAACCCCGCGCTGATCTCGACGAACGTCTCATCTTTGCGCAGGTACGCCTGTGCCGCACGAAAATAGGGTCGATGTGTTGACCTGCGGGGTCTTGCTGCGGAGTAGTTGGTGAGGCTGGGAGTCTCGCGGGGTGCTTCTCACGCTGGTTTACATGATCACAAGGCTCGTGCTTGCAGCAGTGACGGTCCTTGTGCGCCGTGAGGTGTCCAAGGACGTTGAACTTTTGGTGCTTCGTCACGAGAACGCCGTATTACGCCGTCACGTCAAACGGGTGCGGTATCAACCCGCCGACCGGATATGGCTGTCCGCGTTGGCCCGCTTGATCCCACGGCACCGATGGTCCCAGGTGTTCAATGTCAGCCCGGACACATTGTTGCGATGGCATCGTCGGCTGGTCGCCTGGCGGTGGACCTATCCACGCTCGAGAGCTCCAGGCCGGCCATCTACCCCGATATCGGTCGCGCGGTTGGTGGTGGCGATGGCCCGGCAGAACCCCGGGTGGGGGCATCGCCCTATCCAGGGTGAACTGGCTCGGCTGGGTCATGAGATCGCGTACTCGACCGTGTGGGAGATCTTGAAGAACGCGGGGATCGATCCCGCGCCACAGCGCAGTGGCCCGACCTGGAGTCAGTTCCTGTCCGCCCAGGCCCACCGGATCATCGCGTGTGACTTCCTGCACGTCGACACCGTCCTGTTACGCCGCCTGTATGTGTTGATCTTCATCGAGCACGAGACCCGGAGGGTTGCACTTCGCCGGGGTGACGGCCAACCCGACCGGCTCCTGGGTAGCTCAACAGGCCCGGAACCTGGCGATGGATCTTGGCGCCCGGATGGACACGCTCCGATTCGTGATCCGGGACAGGGACAGTAAGTACACCCTGGCCTTCGATAGCGTCTTCGACGCGGAGGGTATCCAGGTCATGACGACGCCTCCGCGGGCGCCGCGAGCGAATGCGATCTGCGAGCGCGTCATCGGAACGCTGCGCCGTGAACTGCTGGACCGGATCTTGATCCTCGGGCCAGGGCATCTGCGCAGGGTCATGGCCGAGTATGCGATCCATTACAACGCGCACCGGCCTCACCAGAGCCTGGGGCAGCGGTCCCCGGACACCGATCCTGCAGTGCCTGCTCCGATCATCGATCTCGCCGGCAACCGGATCAGGCGAAGACCCGTCCTTGGCCGCCTCATCAACGAGTACGAGGCCGCATAGACCAACCGGCATGGCTACAGGTCAAGGCCACGGTCCTATTTCCGTGCGGCACAAGCACGTACGTCACGCGAGGCAGCGCACGGACCACCGCTTCCTCATCAGGAGTCAGCGGCTGCGACGGCTGCGCTGTGGTCATGGAGCAAAACTACCTGCTTGACGAAGAAAGTACTAGTGGATACATTCCTTGCTTGACGAAGCAAGCATCTACGTCAAGGGAAGTGGAGTCCACCGATGACCAGGATCGGGATCATCCTTGGCAGCACCCGTCCCGGGCGTAACGGGGAGGCCGTCGCCCGCTGGGCGCACCAGGTCGCTGCGCGGCGTACCGACGCGGAGTTCGAACTCGTCGATCTGCTCGACTACAAGCTCCCGCACCTCGACGAGGCGTACCCGCCGTCGATGGGTCAGTACACCCAGCCGCACACCCTGGAGTGGGCGAACAAGATC
>JAOPYG010000086.1 GCA_025964685.1 Actinoallomurus sp.
CTTCAACGATCACCGCCCGCATCAGGGCCGTTCGCTCCGCCCGCCGTTGCACGATCCCAGCGAGGTCATCGACGTGACCGCCCGGATCCACCGTCGAAAGACCGTCACCGGGCTGATCAGCGAGTACCGCAGAGCTGCCTGATCGCGCAATGAACGCCCAGCTCAGCGACAGCATTCGCCGTTTTGGCACCGCACAGGCGACCGTGGCGGCGTATCAGCTTTTGATGACGCCGGTTGGCGAGCAGGATGTTGGGCTGTCCGCTGAGGTCGAGCTCCGTCCTTCCGCCGATCCAACGGCGGTGGCGGTTGCAGACGACGTCTTCTGATCTGCGCCAGCGGACAAGCTTTCCGCGGTCACATCCGCCGTCCGACAGTCAGAGAGCGTCTGAGAACTGATCATGTTGAGTCTGCGGTGCCGGGCGAGGCGGCGGGACATGGTCATGATGGAGGCGATGTAGACCATTGGCTTCGTGGTAGTCGGGAGGGCCTCGTAGTCGCGGACCAGGCGGCGGTGCTTGGTGAGCCACGCGAGGCTTCTTTCGACCACCCAACGACGGGGGTGCGGGCGGCGCGTTCCTGGATGTTGGCGGGGGGTGATGACCAGGTCGGCCAGGAGGAGGCCGTCCTGGTCAACGATCAGCCGAGGTGGTTCGCTGGATCGGCTTCGGATGTGGGAGCTCGGATGACCAGACTTCGTCGCCGTCAGCGCCGACCAGTGTGAGCCTGCCGTCGTCGCCGAGCACCGCGCGCCGAACATCTCGACCCTGCGTTCCACTGTTCCATACCTGTACGCCGGTGGGCGCGAACACCACGAGATTGCCACTGGCCTGTAGTACCAGACGGTTCGACAGGCCAAGGCCGACAAGCTCGTCTTCGAACGGCGTGCCAGTCCTCCACACCGTCGCGCCGTCCTGGGCACGGTAGATCACTACATCGCCGTCGTCCTGATTCACGAGAAGGAAGGTTCCAGACCTGGAGGACAACGACCCCAGCCGAAGGGTGTCGCCCGGCAACAGCTCGGTCAGGACAGGCCTGCCTTCCAGCCGACGTTTCAAAGCGCGGTATTGAGTGGCGCCGAGGTTTTTCGCGAATTCATGCCCTCCCCGGTAGACACCGTCGTCGTCCACGGACTCCCGGTACTCGCTGAACTCCGTGTTCGCCAGGGACAGGTTGGCGTCGATGGACGCGAACTCGGAGAGCAAGGCACGGAACATGCTGCCGTGCTCCTCGTCGCCGGGGTCCACATTCGCGATGAGCAGCGTATGGTCCTGGATCCGGCCGTCCGGCGCCGCCGTCTGCGCATCCGCCACGGCGAGGTACACGCAGTCGCTGTCATCCGGGACCAGGCCGAGTAGCTGCTCCGCCGCCATGCCCTCGTACACGGGATCGTCCACGATCCGTACCGTGGTGAGCAGTCCCTCCCCGACGTGGTGGCCGATCAGCGCGCACAGGTCGTCCCATACCTGCTGGGCTGCGAAGTCGGTGCGGACAAGGAGGTTGCCGCCTCCCTCCGGAAGGAGCTTCACGGGCAAGCCTTTCGGTCCTGCATCCGCTGGGCGTGGCAGTGTGGCTGGCGTCCTGTCTTCGTCGCCTGAGTGCGGCTCGTCGTCGTCATCGTCGTTCAGGATGAAAAAGTCGGTGAGGAAGCAGGCCACTTCACCGTCGGCGGTACGTCCGACCCAGGTCGGGTAGTGCCCGTCCCCGCCGCCAGAGGAGAACATCACAAGGAATGGCTTGCCCTCGTCATCGGTCAGGGTGCCGGCCGCGAAGTCGGTCTCCCCGGTTTCGAGAACCGTCATCAGCCGGTCGTGGTAGTCGTCGTCCCCGCACAGTGGCGCGATGTTCGCTGCGTCGACGAAGCCGCCGGTGCCGCCATCGACCGGGTAGCCGAAGAACTCATCGTCGCCCAGCTCAGCGACGTCCTGACCTTCGTGTACCGCCATCTCCCAGGAGACGACGGGCTCGTCCCGGATCACAAGGCGGGCCGCCGCGATCATCTCGTGCGCGCGCAGGTACCCTCGCGCAGCGGACACGGCGAGCACAAGCACCAGCGGGTACTGGCCTGGCGGCACCCGCTGGACAAACCCGGAGTCGTCAGCGCCGAAGGAGAACGGCTCACCGGCGATGACCCGCCCGGACGGCAACCACAGCGAGAACTCCTGCCATAGTCGGACGGTGGCGACGCCGCCGGACAGCGTGTGACGCGCTCCGGGGGCGAAGAGCCGCTCGAAGTCAGGGGCGGGCAGTGGCATGAACGCTCCTTCAGGGGATGAGACCGTTCCCTACGAATACATACGTGGCGGGACCGCCATCAGTTCGGGATCTTTCGGTACCGGAACCCGAGCGGTTGGGACGGGCCTGCCGGCGGCGGCTACGCCGGACGCCCGCTGATCTGGGCCAAGCACGGATCAATGCCTCAAGTAGGTGAGACAAATCAGCGAATGCCTCTGATCAACGAGACTGCCTCAGGTTCGATGAGACAGGACAGCCTCACCGGCCAGGACGACGCCGAAGCAGCCGGCCTCTGGATCGCCTGGGCCAAAGCCCACGTCGAAGGACTGAACCCCCTCAACAGCCGCCTCGCGATACCAGAAGCAACCGAGCCAACCCCAGAAGCCCTCAAACCGTTCCTGGATGGTTGGAGTCCGCACAGCCCGGGCAGCTCGCCTCGACCCCGCTAGCGGACTCAGGCGACGCGATATGACTTCCGAGAATGACCATTCCCGAAAGCTACACAATGGTCCGTGCTCGGTCCGGACGGACTGAGGTGCCCCGGGTTCGGTGAAGTCCTTCAAGCCAGTCATGATCTTGGCTGGCAGGAGGAGAATGAGCATCGATGGCACCCCCGCGTAAGTACCCTCAAGAGCTCCGTGATCGAGCTGTGCGGCTGGCACGGGAGTCTGATCGTCCGCTGGCTCAGGTCGCCCATGATCTGGGCGTGCACAAAGAGGCGCTGCGGACCTGGGTCCGTCAGGCCGAAGCCGACGCCGACGCCGGGCAGCGTCCCAAGCAGCTGAGTTCGGCCGAACGGGATGAGCTTTGGCGGTTTCGTAAGGAGAACAACGAGCTCAAGCGCGCGAATGAGATATTGAAGGCGGCGAGTGCGTATTTCGCCGCCGAGCTCGGCCAGTCCCGGACGAAGCAGTCGCGGTGATCGATCACCTGCGCGACCGCTTCGGGTCGAGCCGGTCTGCCGGGTCCTAGACCTGTGCTCCGGGACCTACTACGGCCGTAAACGCCGGCCACCGTCGAGGCGGGCCCGGCGCGATGCCGAGTTGCTCGAACAGATCAAGCAGGTCCATGCCGACAACTACCGGGTCTTCGGTGCCCGGCGCGTTCATCAGCAGCTGCGGCGCCAAGGCGTGCAGGTGGCGCGCTGCACCGTCGAACGGCTGATGCGCACGGGCGGCATCGAAGGGGTGCGCCGCGGAACACGGGTGCGCACCACCACGGTCGTTGGGAGGGCGCCACGGCCACCGGACCTGGTCAACCGGCGCTTCACCGCCGACCGGCCCGACCAGCTGTGGCTGGCCGACATCACCTACGTGCGGACCTGAGAAGGCTGGGTGTATGTCGCGTTGGTGCTGGACGCCTTCTCCCGCCGGATCGTGGGCTGGCAACTGGCCGATCACCTGCGCACCGACCTGCCCCTGGACGCCTTGGAAATGGCGATGTGGCAACGCCAACGCGACCGCCCACCACGAGCGGAACGGCCGCAGCGGGGCAGCTTGATCCATCACTCAGAGCCCAAGCAATACACCAGCTTCCGCTACACCACCCACCTGGCCGACCTGGGCGTGACCGCCTCCGTCGGATCCGTCGCCGACTCCTACGACAACGCGATGGCCGAAGCCCTCAACGGCACCTTCAAAGCCGAACTGATCCACCGGCGAACCTGGCGAACCCGAGACCAGGTCGAACACGCCATCGTCGAATGGATCGCCTGGTACAACCACCGCCGCCTGCACTCG
This sequence comes from Actinoallomurus sp., assembly GCA_025964685.1. Lineage (GTDB taxonomy): Bacteria > Actinomycetota > Actinomycetes > Streptosporangiales > Streptosporangiaceae > Actinoallomurus. The sequence goes on from JAOPYG010000086.1 coordinate 3,972, forward strand.
GCCATCGGTCACCTGCCACCCGCCGAATACGAGGCGACCTACTACCGTTCGACCAACACCCCGGACGCCGACCGGCGCCAGATAAACCAGACTTCCCACAACCCGGGGCACCTCAGGCCTCGACAGGCAGGAACACAGCCACCGATATTCTGGCACCGTGATCTCCCGCTACCACCTCCAGTGCCACGGCTGTGGCGAAGTGTTCGTCGCGCGGCTGGGTGTGGAGCCGACCAGGGGGACGCGCTTCTACCTTCCCAGCGATTCTGTGGGTCGGCCGCGTCGGCGGGCGACCTGGCGTGTTGCGCTTGCAGGTCCACCGCCGCTTCACCAGATCGGCATGCCAGCGCAGCAACGTTGCGCTTGCCGAAAATGTCGTCCGGGCAGGTGAGAGTGTTGGAGGGCGGTACGGATCCCGGGCGGGGCGGTCGACGTAGGCGACACGGGAAGCGGTCGCCACGCCATGATGGTCGGGTGTGCTGTTACGACTCGCCTACCTGACTGTGACGAACACGTTCGCGGTGCTGCGGCTGCTCCCGATGAGCGACCTGGACAAGGACGCCGAAATCCTGGCCTTGCGCCACCAGCTTGCCGTCCTGCAGCGCCAACTGGGCAACGAAAGGGCGCGGTTTGCACCAGCCGATCGTGGGGCCCTCCCCCCGGGGTGTGGACACCTTGAGTGCCAGATCATGTAGCTCTGGAGATCAAGGAGTTCTGGGTGGCGATGAAGGTCTACCCGCCTGAGTTCAAGGCGGACACCGTCGGGTTGTATCTGTCGGATCCGGCGCGGACGTACGCGTCGGTGGCCAAGGACCTGGGCGTTAACCGTGAGACGCTGCGCCTGTGGGTCCGGCAGGCGCGGTCGGCCGGCCCAGCAGCGGATGATGCGGGGCCGGCGAAGAAGGCCCCGAAGGGCCCGACAGCCTCCGACGGCGCGCTCGAGCAGGAGAACAAGCAGCTTCGGTCCCGTATTCGGGAGCTGGAGCTGGAACGTGACATCCTGCGCCGGGCGGCCAAATATTTCGCCGGGGAGACCAACTGGTGAGTCGCTTCCAGTTCGTCGCCGATCACGCAGGCGCCTTCGGCGTGAAGCGACTGTGCCGCGTCCTTGCCGTTTCCCGGTCCGGGTTCTACCGCTGGCTGGCCGCCGCGCCGGCACGGGCCGCCCGCCTCGCCGCCGATGCGCAGCTCGCGGTAAGGATCACCAAGATCCACACCGGCTTCGATGGCACCTACGGGTCCCCGCGGGTCACCGCCGAGCTGCGCGATGAGGGTCTGGGTGTCAACCACAAGCGGGTG
>JAOPYG010000260.1 GCA_025964685.1 Actinoallomurus sp.
AAGTTTGCCGGAATAACGAACTCTGGACGCCTCATCCGACCGATCTGCCGCTTACAGGAAGAGCGGCCAATCTGATGGCGACGCCCCACCGAGGTCAAGGGCGGTCCGCGTAGGTCGCGGTGCCGAACCCAGAATAGAAACCGACCCGAAGCGCAGGGCCGGCCGCGGCACAAGCATCGGCAGCGGCGCGTCAGCCGATCGCCGCAACCACCACCGCCGAGCAACCACCGCAGCGGTCGTCAGGGCCTATTCATTACGAGTGAAGCTAAGCCCGTCCACGGACGTCCAGATCTGACCGCTGACCTGCCTATTCACCCTGTGCACAGTCCGCACTCATCCAAGATTGTCCAGAGGTGTTGTTAGTTCTCAATGTCCCTGCGGGGACGCCCTTCAGGGCTGAAAGTGGGCAGGCGACATCGGCCCCTTCAAGATCGGCCGGGGCGCGGTCGGGGCTGAGCTTCACACCCGATGCCAGTTAGTACCTGCGATTATGCGCGCCGAGCGCGGAGGCTGGCCAGGACTTTCGAGTCAGCACCAGCGTTAGCAAGTCTCTCGTGCGCGACTCAGCCCGGTTCCCGCACCGACCTTCTGACGCTTCTATGTTTGTCAAGGGGTCATGGTGGCGTTGAGTGCTCGGTAGAGCTCGCCGCCAGGCACGCCGAACACTACGGCCTCTGGTTCGAGGTTCGGAGACTACGCCCAGGCAGGATCACGGCCGGTCAGGCCGAGGATGCGGTCCAAGGTGGGTGCGCCGGCCGGCACCGCGACCTCCGGTCCGTACATGCCCATCTCCCGCCCCTGCTCCACGCCTGCGAACACCGTGTCGTGCAGATGCGCCAGCAGGTCGGCGGGCAGTTCCAGCCGCTGCCCGGTCGCGGCCGCCAGGTCCCAGCCGTGCACGGCCAGCTCGCCGACGATCATGTCGCCCATGACGGGCGCGGGCAGCGTGTGCGGCGTGCCCATGCTCGTCTCGCCCTCCCAGGCGCTCGGCGGCGCCCACGACGACGTGATGTCCTCCAGCAGGGCGAGCAGGCGGCCGCGCCAGTCGCCGGCCGCCAGGTCCACATCGGACTCGGCGGCCGCCGGCTGCGGAACGGACTCCTTGCGGCCGGCGCCGGCGAGCGACGGGCCCCAGAACAGGAGGTGGTTGACCAGCGCCCGCACGTCGTACTCCGTGCACGGAGTCTTGTTCGCGAGCTGGTCGTCGGTGATGGTGCGGGCGACCGCGGCCATGGCCTCGGCCGCGTTGGAGAGATGTGACATGACGGCGACGCTAGACGGCGCGGGCTGGAGGGGTATTGAACAAAGGCGACATACACTCTGCTGTGTGGGGCGGGACGTTCGTGGGCTGCGGAGTGCGTGGACCAGGTATCAGCGCCACGCGTTCCACGGCCCGTCGCCGGCGCTCGCGCCATGGGTGGAGCAGTACTGGGAGGCTCGCTGGGACTACGCCGAGCCCTACCGGCAGAAGATCGTGCCGTACCCGAAGGTGCACCTGTCGTTCGGCGGCGGCCGCGCGGACGTCAACGGCGTGTGCAGCGGCTACCAGATCAAGGTCCTTGAGGGCCGCGACCACGTCTTCGGCGTCGCGTTCCGGCCGGGCTGCTTCCGCCCGTTCCTCGGTGCCTCCGTCTCGACGATCACTGACCGCGTCGTCCCGGCGACCGAGGTGTTCGGCCCGGACCTGCCCACGAGGCTCGATGTGCCGACCGTGGATGCGTTCCTGCTGAGACACCTGCCGGACGACGACCCCCGGGTGCGCCAAGCGGTGGCCGCGGTCGAGCTGATCGCCAAGGACAAGGCCGTGACCAGGGTCGAACGCCTCGCCGACGAGCTTGGGCTGAGCATGCGGGGGCTGCAACGGCTGTTCGCGGAGTACGTCGGCATCGGGCCCAAGTGGGTGATCCGCCGCTACCGCCTGCACGAGGTGACCGCACGCATGGCCGCCGGCGGGGCGATCGACTGGGCCGCGCTGGCGGCGGACCTCGGCTACGCCGACCAGGGCCACTTCATCCGCGACTTCAAGAGCATGTTCGGCGAGCCACCGACCTGGTACGCGCAGCGGTATTAGTCCGCCTCCCCGGATTTGAGTGTGGGTCGCGTCCCGGCGCGGGTGCGGGCGGCAGGTGGATCGTGGCTGGGTGCAGACTTTCGCACAAAGATCCGAAGGACAGGACCTCATGCGCGACGCTCTGGGCGCTGGCGTCGTCGTGCATGCCTGACTATCCCCGGATGAGGCGGACTGTCGGAGAGCTGCGTAGGTCGGGCCGCCGATCGGCACGGCCGAAGGGACCGGCGCCCACGCCGCACGCCCGTAGGGCGTGCCGGAGCGGGCGGCTTGCGGCGGCGCGCAGCGCCGTCGCCTTGAACCAAATACGGCTCAATTCGGCAACGCGGCTCGGCCTCTTCGTCCCGAACTATCGGCGAGATCATGTCCCTGGCCCGGGCCTTCGGCATCTGAGCGGGTGACGGGAATCGAACCCGCACTACCAGCTTGGGAAGTCGGCGCCACTGACCGCCGATCACCTGCGCACCGCTGACCGGCACCTTTCCGGCGCTCTCCCCGTGAGCGACCGTACGCGACCGTGATCGTCCGCTCTGACGGGCACGTAGCGGGCACGCCCGCGTTTGGCGGAATCCCTGTCTCCCTGCTCTGGGCCTTGGATCGATACGCCTTGACGCGATGAGCGCCTACTAGCCCATGTCCTTGGCAACCTCATCTTGCG
>JAOPYG010000307.1 GCA_025964685.1 Actinoallomurus sp.
CCTCGGTGACCGGGTCGACCACGTGGTGTCGGTCGAAGGCAAGGAGCTGCGGGTGCGGTCGCACTCGTCGGTGCGAATCAAGCGCGACTCGGCGGTGTTCCTGACCATCGCGGCCGCTGACGTTGTGGTGCTGCGCGGCTAACGTCGCCTTTCCTCCTGTGCCGATAACTCGTCCATGCAGATCATGCGGCGTATTGGTACTCGTGGAGGATGCCTGTACCGCTCCAGAACTCGTCGTAGTAGTGATGACCTGCGCTTTTGACGGGCGGTCGGGTTGGGGCAGGATCCCGATTTGGCGGATCCTGCGCGCCCGGCGGTGTGGCCCGGCTCCACGGGATCTGGACACGTCCTGGCGGCCGTTCCTTCGCACCGCCGAGGGGATGCTGGCCTGCGACTTTTAACGGGCAGCCCGCGGTCGCCATGTACAAGCGCGGCCCAGACAACGTTCATCACACCCACTCGGTCATGGTCCTCTCGGCCTCCGACGCCGGGATCACACATATCCTCACGTTCCGCGACCCGGCCCTCTTCGAACTCTTCGATCTCCCTCAGACGCTCGGCCCCGCTCCGGCCAGCGAATCGGCCAGTGTCCCGGACAACGGTTCGCCGACGCCGAATGAGCCGACGCCATGACGGTGCGGGTGCCGAAGGCCCTACCCATACCCTGACCTGCAGGCCCTCGAGAACAGCCGGCGATGGCTGCAGCTCCGGTTGGCGGACAGGCGTTTGCGGGCGCGGCTGACGATCTGGCGGGTGTTGACAGCGCTGAGTTGAAGTCGTCGCACTATCCGCAGAGCCGAGCGAGCGAATTAAGAGGCGGATTGGATCAGCTGGGCGAGCCGGGTGATCGCGTGCGGCCGGCGGCTCCGTGGTCATGGGGCGATCGTGGTCGCTCGGTGGCTGCTCATATATCCCGGAACGTCCCCTCGGCGAGGCGTCAGGATGAAGTCCTGGTTCAGGGGTGTGGCTGTGTCGAGCAGTAGGCGCGTAGCGACCGGTTGCCGGCCGAGGGCACTAGCGACAACGACGGCGAACCCATCGTTGAAGCCCGTGGCTGCGTACTCGCCGTTCTGGTCCGTACGGGTATGGAGGAGTTGGCGGCCGTGCGGGTCGGTGACCGTGATCGTGACGCCCGGCAGTGGTTCTCCGACAGGACCGCTGACTCTTCCGGCCAGCATCGGCGGTTGCTCGCCGAAATGGTGCCGACGCGGGGGGAGGGCGACCGGCTCGGGGGGCTCCACGGTGGGATCTTCCGCGGGGGGCGCGGGGACATATTCCGTTATGCCTGCCCGTGCCTCGTACACGAGCTGTCGTAGTCGCTTGAGGTACCCGAGCACGATGAGAGCGGCGCCGAACGCGATCCAGGCGCAGAGCACCGCGGTGGGCCGGCCCAGTTGCTGGTCGTCGAAGTAATCGACGTTGCGCAGGGCGTCGGCGGCATTGCCCATCGGCAGGACGGGGTGGAGGAATCGGAAAAAGCCCGCGAGTAGGTCGACTGGGACGGTGAGGCCGCTGGCGGGCACGCTGAGCATGATGAACAGCGTGACGGAGGCCCCTGGGAAGAACGGGCCGAGAAAGGACACGAGTCCGTAGGAGGTCAGTGACACGGACTGCGTCAGCAGGAACAGGTACAGCAGGGCAAGCGGATGCTGTGGGATCGCATCCATCCCGTAAGCGCCCGTGAGGTAACAGGCGAGGGCGGTGACGGCGCCGCCTCCGGCCATCGTGGCCACATGTGCTCGACGGCTGAAGCCCACCGCTCGCTGCATCGTGACCACCAGGAAGTAGGCGGGGAGAGTGCAGGCCATCAGCAGGTAAAACGGGCTGGTGCCCAGGGTGTCACCCTGCCTGGTCGGGACCAGTTCGTGGAAGCCGACGGTGGTGCCGGGCTCCTGGGCCCCAGAGGTGAAAACCTGGCGAATGATCGACTCCATGGCGGCGCCGTCTGCCTTGGCGCCGTACAGCTGCGGATGGTGCGCAGCCGGCGCGAATGCCGCCACCGCGTCGTTGTTCAGGACGGCGGCACGCGCCTCCGCTGCGGAGTCGACCGGCTGCAGGGTGAAGCCGCCTGGGATCGCGGTGTCGAGTTGGTGCTGCAGCTGCGCCGTCGTGGCCGGTGGAGCGGCGACCGCGACCTTGATGTGGTGCGGTGTCGGGTGATGGAAGGCCGGCAGGAAGGAGAAGAGCAGTCCGGCAAGGAAGATCGCGGGGAGCCAGACCCCCATGACGAGTGTCCGCACGATCTTGCCAGCACGTGTCTTCTTTGCATGCGCAGATGCCATACGGCTCACCTTAGCGAATTTTGCACTGATGCAATATTGCACGCGTGCAACAGCCTGTCGTGAGTACGCTGGCCCTCGGCGGTTGGGAGAGGACTTGGTCAACGTGCAGGGCGCAACCACAGGACATCGTGAACGTAAGAAGGCCGAGACTCGCGAGGCCCTGCGCGCTGCCGCGATCCGGCTCTTCCTGGAGCATGGCCCCTCGGCGGTCACCGTGAACGACATCTGCGAAGCCGCCCGAGTCTCCGCCCGGACCTTCTTCAACTACTTCGAGAGCAAGGAGGCGGCACTCTTCGCCTGGGACCAGCGACTCTCCGACGAGCTCGCCTCCAAACTCGCCGCGCGGCCGTCGTACGAACCACCGCTCACAGCCCTGCGCCGAGCGATGGACGACACGCTGCCCAGCTTCGCCGCGCAGACCGGCTGGCATGCACGCAAGAAGCTATTCAGCGCGTCTCCCGAACTGAGGACGAAGATCGTGAACGCGGTTTTCCGCGTTGAGGCCATGCTCGTCGACATCCTCGCCGATCGCATCGGGTGCCCCGCGGGCAGCCTCTATCCGCAGCTACTCGCGGCAGCGACCGGGTCGGCTTTCCGCGCGGCTTTCATCACCTGGAAACCGGAAACGGGGATCAAGGGCCTTCAAGCGCTCATCGACCAAGCGTTCGACCACCTCGCCGCCGGCCTCTCCGCCCCCGCCTCTTGACCGCTGTGCTTGCTGGACGCTGGGCATTGCCTGGAAGGTCACATCCGGCGGACAAGGGTGGAACCCTCCCGCCATCCGGAGATACTCGACGCTCCTCCGGTGTAATCCGCTCAGCAGCGTGAGGTGATGAGCATGCCGACGATCGCCACCTGCCGCCTGCGCAGGATCGCCAGCGCGGTGCCGGCCAACGCCGTCAGTAGGGCGATGTCGAAGCCCGTCCACGTCGCGAACCACTGATCAGCCGTGTAGTTCGCGGGCAGGGTGAAGGCCAGAAGATGATCCAGGGAATCATCCACACACACGATCCGACCGTCAGCGCGATGAAGAGCCGACGCCCCTTGCGGTGGCCCGGTTCGTCCAGCGGATCTTCCTCGGCCAGCTCGGCCAGTGCCCGCGTCAACGCAGCGCGCTCGCTCGGCTCCATGAGCCGCAGGCCGTCCTGCTAGCTCGCTTCGGTGAAGACAGCTTCGAAGACCGGCTCGAGCACCAGAGCGGCGCCCGGGCACGCGCAGGCGCGTTTGCCGGGCATGGCCGACGGCAGTGGCGCCGCCGCATTTCCGGGCGCGTAAGGTCTACATCATGGAAACTCAAACAGGTTCCGAAGTTTCCAAGCTGGTCAACCCGGATGTGGCCGGGTTGGTGGTGGACGCCGCCGAACGGCTCTTCTTCACCGCCGGGTTCAGTCGCACCAGCATGGACGACCTTGCACAAGAACTCCGTATCAGCAAGAAGACCATCTATCGATACTTCCCCGGGAAGCGCAGCGTTCTCGCGGCAGTGCTCGACCGGCAGTTCGCCCGGGTCGAGAAGGCGCTCGCGGAAGCGGTCGAGGCCTCGGCCGACAAGCCGTTCGAGCACCAGGTGGAGGACTTCCTGATCGCGGCCGGGGGCGAGTTGTCGCGGATCGGCGCCCCCCAGCTGCTGTGGGGACGCGGCGATCCGCTGCTCAGATCGCACGTGGAGCAGCGCGTCGAAGCGGTGGTGTACCGGCGGATCGACGACCTCCTCCAGACCGGCCATCGGGTCGGTGCGCTGAGCACGCCGCCCGAGCTACTCAGCGTCATCACGCGCGGCGCCCTGGAGCGGCTGCTCACCTCAGAACTGCCGCTCGCCCTCGACCGGAGCGCGGCCGACCTACTACGCGAGACCGTCGACGTGGTGCTGCGCGGGGCGCTGGCCCCCGACGGCGGGACGTCCGGACCGGGTGACCGGTCATTTGCGCCGGGCACGTCCACTCCCCGGAGGCCGAAATGACGAACATTCAACAGGGCGGGAGGGTCGCCCTCATCACCGGCGCGAGCAGAGGGATCGGCGCGGCCGTGGCCCGGTTGCTGGCATCCCGGGGCATGCGGGTCGTCGTCAACTACCGCAGCAGCCGCGATGAGGCCGACGACGTGGTCGCGTTGATCAGGTCCGCCGGCGGCCAGGCGATGGCCATGCAGGCCGACGTGCGCGACGGATCCGCCGTGCTCGGCATGGTCGAGCAGGTCCAGGCCGCCATCGGCGAAGTGGAGGTCCTGGTCCACAGCGCTCTGATCCCGTACGCCATCAAGTCGTTCGACGAGATCTCGTGGGACGAACTGGGCGGCAAGCTGGAACAGGAGATGCGAGCGGCCTTCCTGATCACGAAGGCCGTCGTCCCCGGCATGACCACGCGCGGCTACGGACGGATCATCTATCTCGACACCGTGTTGAGCCGGCGCCCGCGTGAGGGCATGATCGCGCTCGGCACCTCAAAGGCGGCCCTGAGCCAGTTCGCCCGCTTCGTCGCGCAGGAGCTGGGGCCTCGCGGGATCACCGTCAACCTGGTGGCCCCGGGGCCGGTGGACGAGACCATCAGCACCAATGCCTTCGATCAGGAACAAAAGCAGCGCCAGGTGGCCCAGACGGCACTGGGCCGCATCGCCTCCCCCGATGACGTGGCCCGGGCCGTCGCCTTCTACGCGGGTGACGACAGCGGATTCATCACGGGCACCACCACGCCGGTCAACGGCGGACTGGCCATGGACTGACCCATCCCGGAAAGGAGTCCTCGCAGTGCACACCATCGACCTGACCTACGTCGGGCAGGGAATCCACGAGGAACTGATCGCCTACGTCGCCGACCAGCAGAACTATTACGAGCAGGAGGGGGTCCACGTCGCCCTACGCGACGGATGCGCCTGGGACGACGAACGGGTCCGGCGGACCGCCACGATCGGGCTGGGCCGGGCGGTACTGTCACGCGTGACCGACGGCATCCCGTGGACGGCTCTGTGCGTCAACACCGAGAGGCCGCTGTTCTGGCTGCTCGCCCGCGACGCCTACACGTCGGTCGAGGAGCTGAAGGGCCGCAGGATCGGCATCCACCCGCCGAAGACCGCGCCCGGGTGCTTCGCCCGCATCGTGCTCAGGAGGCACGGGCTCGATCCGGACCGTGACGTCCAGTCGGTCGTCATGAAACCGGGCGACTACGGCCGCCACATCCGTCGGCTCGCCGAGGGCTCCCTGGACGCGGCGTTCGTCGGCAGCACCCTGGCGCCCGACGTCACGGCCCAGGAGAACGGCCTGCGGCTGCTGGCCTTCGTCGGGGACCACTTCCATATTCCCACGGTGGGCGTCGCCGTGGACCCCACCCACATGGCGCCGGACGATCCGGCGGTACTGGCCCTCGTGCGAGCCAACCGCCGAGCCCTGCGCACGGTCCGCGACGAGCCGGATCTCGCCGTCCGGTACGTCAACGCTCTCATCCCGAGCCTCAGCGAGACGGAGGCCCGTCGGCACTACGAACGCTACGTCGCACCGTACTTCACCGCCGACGGCCGCCACGATCCGTCCGTCGCGGCCCAGGCGGTGTCGAGCGTGGCGGAGGAACTGGGCGTGTCCACGGTGCCCGACGCGGCCGACATCTACCGCACGGAACCAGCCGAGGGGTCCGCGGCGTAGCCGCGTACGCCGCGCGAGGCCCGGCGTACGCGCGTCAGGGCCCGCGGCGCCGCCCGCACCACCCCCCGGGAGGTGGGGGCGCAACCCGACCGGTGCGTGGACCACTCAGCAGGCCCGGAATTTGCTGGTGGATCTGGGCGAACGTGCCAGTATGTTCGAGTTTCTTATCCGGGACCGTGACGGCAAGCTCTCGCGTGCTTTCGATGCAGTGTTCGCCGCTGGCGGTGTGCGGATCATCAAGACGCCCGTCCGGTCGCCGCGGGCGAACGCGTTCGCGGAGCGGTTCGTGGGAACGCTACGCCGTGAGTGTCTCGATCACTTGCTGATCCATGGTGAGCGGCATCTGCGTAGGGTCCCGGCCGAGTGTGAGTGTCATTTAACGATCATCGCCCGCATGAAGGCCGTTCTCTCCGCCCGCCGTTGCACGATCCCGGCAAGGTGATCGACGTGACCGCGCGGATCCACCGTCCAAAGACCGTCATTGGGCCGATCAGCGAGTACCGCAGAGCCGCCTGATCGCACTGCGAACGCCCAGCTCAGCGACAGTGTCCGCCGTTTTGGCACCGCACAGGCGTTCTCCGAAGATCAGCATCCGGTCGGTACATTCGCGGCGGGCGGTGCCCACCCAACGTTCGGCGATCGCGTTCGCCCGCGGTGCCTTCGGTGGCGTCTTGATGATCTTGATGCCGGTCGAGGAGATGTCAGGGCCCTGCCGCGTCACCGGCGCGGCGCCTGCCACCGGGTGTCGAGCTGGCCGTGCCGCATTCGGCCTACCAAGCGGACGTGCAGCGTCTCCGGCGTGTTGTCGCCCGCGTCCCTGCTGATCGCCAGGCTGCTGTGCCGCACCGACAGCTCGTTGGCGTCCACCACCATGCCCGGCGCGAGGACCAACTCCACGTTGCCGCCGCGCACCCGCAGCTCGATGACCAGCTCGGGCCCGCTGCGCACCGCGCTGGTCAGGTCCAGCATCACGTCGCACCACGCGGTGCGCAGCGCCAGCCGGTGCGGCAGCGTCCACCGGCCGTCGCGACGCACCGAGCCGTGCTTCTCTTTGATGGTCAGCAGTTCGGTGGCCGGCTCAGCCGGCGTCCCAGCGAGCGGCAGCGTTAGCGCGCCGTCGCTGCCTGGCACCGCGATCAGGTCGGCGGTGAGCGGGGCCAGCGCGTCGATGGTGCGAGCGGCCAGCGCCGCGTCCAGCCGCTCGTCGAACTCGACCGGGTCGAGCCGGCCGTCGGCGACGGCGGCGCGCAGCAGTTCGATGACCCTGTCGCGGTCCGCGTCGGACGCGCGCAGCTCGGGTGAGCTGGGCGGATCTGCCGGCATCCGGCCTCCTCGGCGCGGGGTGGTGGCACCGCGCCACCGAAATTGCTGACTGATCGGTCTAAGGAGACAGAATACCTAGGCGACTCTGCGGTGGTAGGTGGCCATGGCGAGGGCGTACGCGACGATGAGGATGCCGAGGGACCAGGCGAGGGCGGTCCAGATCTCGGTGTGGACTGGCTGTTGTGCGAACAGGTCGCGGATCGTGTTGACGATGGATGTCACGGGTTGGTTGTTGGCGAAGGCGCGCACCGGGGCGGGCATGGTGTGGGTGGGCACGAATGCCGAGCTGATGAATGGCAGGAAGATGATCGGGTAGGCGAAGGCGCCCGCGCCGTCCGGGGTCTTGGCGGTGAGGCCGGCGATGACGGCGAGCCAGGTCAAGGCCAGGGTGAACACGACGAGGATTCCGGCGATGGCAAGCCAGGCCGACGCTCCCGCGCCTGAGCGGAATCCCATGAGGAGGGCGACGAGCACGACCAGCGCGAGCGAGATCAGGTTGGAGACCACCGAGGTCAGCACGTGCGCCCACAGCACGCTCGAGCGTGCGATCGGCATGGACTGGAATCGCTCGAAGATTCCGCTTTGCATGTCGGTGAGGAGCCGGAGTGAGGTGTAGGAGATGCCCATCCCGATCGTGATCAGCAGGATTCCGGGCAGCAGGTAATTCACATAGTGATGCGACCCGGTGCGGATCGCGCCGCCGAACACGTAAACGAACAGCAGCATGAGGGCGATCGGCATGATCGCGACCGTGAGGATGGTGTCCAGGCTGCGGGTGATGTGGCGCATGGTTCGGCCCGTCAACAGGGCGGTGTCGCCGAAGAAGCGCATGGTCATCGTTGTTCCTTAGCGGTCTGTGCCGTAGTCGGGTCGTCCGCGCCGGTGTCGTCGTTGCCGATGATGGCGAGGAAGACGTCTTCGAGGGTCGGCTGCTTCTCGACGTACTCGACTTTGGCGGGCGGGAGGAGCCGTTTCAGTTCGTCGAGGGTGCCGTTGGCGATGATCCGTCCCTGGTGGAGGATCGCGATCCGGTCGGCGAGGTGTTCGGCCTCGTCCAGATGCTGTGTGGTGAGCAGCACCGTCGTGCCCTGCCCGGCGAGCTCTTTGACGCCGTTCCACACTTCGACGCGGACCTGGGGGTCGAGCCCGGTGGTCGGTTCGTCCAGGAAGATCACCGGCGGATTCCCGATGAGGCTCATGGCGATGTCCAGGCGGCGGCGCATGCCTCCGGAATACGTCGACACCCTCCGCCCCGCCGCGTCGGTGAGCTGGAAGCGGGCCAGCAGGTCATCGGCGACCTGGCCGGGGCCCTCCACACGCCGCAACCGGGCCACCAGCACCAGGTTCTCTCGGCCGGTGAGGATTTCGTCCACGGCCGCGAACTGCCCGGTGAGGCTGATGGACTCCCGCACGTCCGCCGGTTGCGTGGCGACGTCGAAGCCATCGACGGTGGCCGTCCCCGCGTCGGACTTGAGCAGCGTGGACAGGATTCTCACGACCGTGGTCTTGCCTGCGCCGTTGGAGCCGAGCAGGGCGAAGATGCTGCCCCGCGCCACGCCGAAGTCCACGCCGCGCAGCACGCGCAGTTCCTTGTAGGACTTCTCAAGACCCTGCACGTGGATCGCCTGTGTCGTCATCGGGATCTCCCTTCGTTAGCCCGTGGCGGTGTCACTCGCAGAACACCTGCACCTTGGTGTCGGGGTCGTCTACGTCGACGGTGACGTCGTCGAGCTGATCGATGAGCTCCTCGAGTTGCTGCGGCTTGAGCTGGGTGAGGTCGATCGGTACCCCTGACTTGTTCAGCTCCGCGTTGACCCTGGTGAGCGCCTGCGGAGGGATAAGGCTCGTGAGCCGGACCCCGGCGCGCAGTAGCTGGAGCGGGACCCGGATGTTGACCCGGGTTGGCCCGTCGCCGCCGGAATTGTCCACCACCACCACGCGCAGGTACTTGGGTCGGGGGTTCGGGCGGGGCGTGGCTCCCTGCGGCGACTCGGGCTGTTGTCGTTCGAGGGCGTCGATCAGCCGCTCGGCCTCGTCCGCGGTGATCTTGTCCTCGGTTAGCATCTGCAGGATCTGGCGGCGCTGCTCGTTCATCGTTGCTCCTTCTCCTCTGACTCATCTGACGCTTACCAGTACGGCCGTTCGGCCCTGTTCAATCTCGATCCGGGTGCCGGGCAGCGCCCACAGCAGTTGCCCGGTGCCGCGCAGCGCGCCCACCGGGCTCACCCGGGTGGCGAGGCATGCGACCAGTCCGGCCAGCACGGCGAGCAGCAGCAGCGGTGACAGCACCAGCAGTACCGGCAGGACAGGGACGTACAGCCGCAGCCAGCGGCCGCCCGGACGGCGATGACGTACCGTCACCAGGTGCGGGATCATCGGAACCTCTCCAGCTCGGCCAGCGCCTCCTGGGCGCTGATCTCCCCCCGCCGCAGGCGGTCAACGACGTCGGCGCCGGTGGGCGCCGGGTCGGTGTCGACGAAGTCGAGGTGCTCGGCGATCCGGTTCAGCCGGGACTTGACCGTCGGGTAGCTCACCCCGAATGTCCGCTCCATCTCCTTGATCGAACCGTGTGACCGTACGAACGCGGCAACGAAGACCTGGTCGTCGATGCTGAGCTGAGCCAGCTGCGGCGGCTCGAACCGGCCCTCGACCACGATGCCGCTGCCGGCGAGGCGGACCCGCTCGACCACGAACGGCTGTCCGTGCGTCAGGTCCGTCAATTCCTGCCAGTCCACCCTCGGCCCCCTCACTCTCGGCGACATGCCCGTCGTTCAGTTCTACATTGACTTTCTTAAGTCGTCAACGCAGAAATCTTGATTTTCTTAATTTGATCTTCACCCCTCGGCTCCCGACGTCCGCGATCCGTGTCCCCGTGACGGCCAGCCGTCCATGCCCAGCACCGGTACGGCGACTGGCCGCTGAACCCGTGCGGAATGCGGGGAATCAGACGCCACCGTCGTCGTCCCGGCCCTCCACAGGGCATGGTCGCGGGCGGCGAAGGTGGCGTTGGCGATCTCGATCGACTGCGCAGCCTGCGGGCTCAGGTAGCGACGCCGGACATAGCGGATGCCGTCCTCGCTGTGGCCGTGCGAAGTAGGCGGTCTTCTCCCGAGCGTGACCCCCAGCCCCAAAGTGGCTCAGGGCCGTCAGACCCGTTGGTCTGACGGCCCTGTTCGGCCGGTTCATGGTCAGGCCTTGTTGTAGGTGTTCTTGGCCCAGAGGTTAGGAGACGGTGGCGATGCCGGCGCACCAGGCGGTGGCGATGGCGGCGCTGTTGTCGATCGGGGTGCCGAGGAGGAGGCCGCGGACGGTTTCCATGATCGGGGTGAAGGGCTGGTATTCGGCGAACCAGCGGATGGCGGTGGGCATGGAGTCGGTGGGGACGAAGCCGCTGCCGAGAAAGGGGAGCAGGATCAGGGGCATCGGGGCGTTGCTGGCGGCGTCGGGGGTCGGGGACTTCAGGCCGAGGGCGACCGACAGCCAGGTGATGGCCACGACGAACAGGGTGAGCAGGCCGGCGGCGGCCAGCCACTCGAGCGCGGTGGCGTTCGGGCGGAAGCCGATGGCCAGGGCGATGCCGATCACGACGGCCTGTGGCGTGCCAGAACCCCGTGCAGGGCATCTGAACAGGGCTTCTATCCTCAGCGCTCGTTTCCTCTCGCCTCCTGTATCTGCTCGTGGTCCGGTTGTTCGGCTGGCTGGTGCTCCTCGCACGGAGCGACACCTCGAAAGAGGTTGAGATCTTGGTGCTGCGACATGAGGTCGCGGTCCTGCGCCGTCTGGTCGCCCGTCCGAGACCGGATTGGGCTGACCGGGCGTTGCTCGCCGCGCTGGGCCCTGCGCGAGTTCGAGACCTTCTATAACGGGCACCGGCTTCACCGAGCCCTCCGCAGCGCAACTTCATCCGCTCCCCGATCCGATCACCGACCCGGCGCAGCTCACGAGGCTCGACGTCCTTCGACAACACCGACTCGGTGGCACCCTCCACGAGTACAGGCATGCGGCCTGAGCTGGGCGGATGAAATATTCGGCACCCGCAACGTTCGTGACCTGCGCACGACAGCCAGCGTGTGATCGATGGGTGCTTCCACGGTGGATGACCGCGACCGTGTGACGGTCGTTCCGATCAATGGCTGACCTGCGGCTGTTCGAGGTGCCGCAGGTCAGCGCGGATTGATGACGTTTCTTGAGGCCCGTTCAGGACGGTACAGGACGGTACAGGGAACCATGCGTACTCCCGCCGCTCCCTGCTTCGGGCGGGAGCGGCGGGAGTACGAATCCTGGAGAGCTGTTGTGGTCTGTGGTTGGTCGGGCGCCGGAGCTGACGTCCGGTCGCGATAGGTGGCATCCACGATCAACGGCGTCCGCCGCGTAGATGGCAATGACGCTGGTGAATCCGGTCGGGAACCATCACTCTCGGCCAGGCGTAGGGGCTGTGATCAACCGCCCGAGCAGGACGTCACCCGCAATGGTCATGGCTCCGATCGGCTCGCATGTCTACCATATCGGTCGTGTAAAGTCGCGGATCCGCCAATCAATACGTTTATCGGATGCCATGTCGTCCCAATTAGAAACTTCTCATCTTCATCTCATCGCCGGATAAGGTCAGTTTCCGATCCTGGTGGTCATGGCGCTTTCCGCAAAGATCCTGGTTGCCGACGATGACCCCGCGGTCCGTTCTTCCATCGAACGGGTGCTGCGGTTCAACGGATGTGAGGTCGAACTGGCCCAGGACGGCATCGGTGCCCTGGACGCGATCGACGCGTCCCGGCCTGACGCGTTGATCCTCGATGTGATGATGCCGAACCTCGACGGTCTCGGTGCGTGCCGGTTGGTGCGGCGGCGCGGCGACGATCTGCCGATTCTCCTGCTGACGGCGCGGGTCGAACTCGGTGATCGGGTCGCCGGGCTGGATGCCGGCGCGGACGACTACCTGGCCAAGCCCTTCGAAGTGGAGGAGTTGCTCGCGCGGCTGCGCGCGCTGCTGCGCCGGTACAGGGGATTTGACGACGGAGTCCCGGGGGACGAGGTCCTGAGCTTCGCCGATCTGACGATGAACCTGGTGACCCGCGAGATCCGCCGCGGCGACCGGCTCCTCGAGCTGACCCGCACCGAGTTCAACCTGTTCGAAGTCATGATGCGCAACCCCCGGTCCGTCCTTGAGAGGTCATGGATTGTGGAAGAGGTCTGGGGTTATGACTTCGGTCGTTCCTCCAACTCCCTAGACGTCTATATCGGCTATCTCCGGCGCAAGACCGAACAGGGCGGGGAGGCCCGCGTGATCCATACGGTGCGCGGCGTCGGATATTCACTGCGATGAGACGACTGGCCCCACGCGGGCTGTCGCTGCGTTCACGTGTGGCGCTGCTGGCGGCCGGCGCCGTGATCATGGCGATCGTCATCGTGTCGGTCGCCATCTACACCATGCTTCAGATCGGGCTTCGCAGGGAGATCGACCAGAGCCTGGTCACCCAGGCACAGTCGTTCGCATATGACCCGGACAAACGTCCGGGTAGCGGGCATGACGCGGTAATGCTCGCCGCCCTGGGGATCAGTGTCGTTACGTTGGGGAACGACTCGGCCACCCCGCTTGCGGGAGCGTCGTTGCCAGTCCCCGTCAGTACCGCGGACGTACGGACCGTGATGGCGTCCGGCGGGCCGCATTTCGTCCTGCGCAGCGCCTACTCCATGCACGTCCATGTGCGGATGGTGACGATCCACGCCACGGATGGCAGCGTGATAGTGCTCGCCAGGTCGCTGACCAACGTCGACCGTGCGGTCCTCCGTGTCGAGATGGGTACCGTCATCTTCGGGCTGTGCGCGGTCGGCCTTGCCGCGTCCGCCGGATTCGCCGTGGCGGGCGCCGGGCTGAGACCGATCCGGCGCCTTACCCGGGCGGCGGCGCTGATCGCCCGGACCCAGGATCTGGACACGACGCCGATCGAGGCCACGGGCGGGCGTGAGATCAGCGAGCTGGCGCAAAGTTTCAACGCGATGCTCACCGCGCTGAACCGCTCGCGTGAGCGCCAGCGGCAACTGGTCTCCGACGCCGGCCACGAGCTCCGGACGCCGCTGACCAGCCTGCGCGCCAACGTCGACCTGCTGATCCAGACCCGGAAACATCCGGGGCAGGCACTCCCGCGAGGCAGCTACGACCAACTTCTCGCCGATGTGAAAGCCCAGCTTATCGAGCTGACCACACTGGTCGGCGATCTGGTCGAGCTGGCACGCGAGGATGAGACCCCACGCTTGCACACGCCGGTGTGGCTCGAGGACGTTGTCCGCCGCGCAGTGGAGCGCGTACGGCGCCGTGTCCCGGCAGTGGCGTTCTCGGTGCATCTCACCCCGTGGGTCTTGATGGGGTCGGAGACCGAGCTGTCGCGGGCGGTCACGAACCTGCTGGACAACGCGGCCAAGTTCAGCCCGCCGGGTGGGACCGTGTGGGTCGTGTTGCACGGAGGCGAGCTGTTGGTGTCCGACGAGGGCCCGGGCATCGCGCCGGAGGACCTCCCGCACGTCTTCGAGCGTTTCTACCGATCGAGGGCGGCCCGTGCGGTCAATGGCTCGGGGCTGGGCTTGGCCATCGTCCGTAAGGCGGCCGAGCGCCATGGTGGCCAGGTGCAGGCGGGGAACCGGCCGGAGGGTGGCGCGCTGCTGCGTCTCAGACTTCCCGGTGCTCCAGAGCACGTCAGTGATCAGGATGACGTGGGGTCTTGGGGTCCGGAGCTTGCGCCGCGCCGAGCACGATCACCTGGTCGGCCTCCGGCGCGAGACGAAGGTCATGTCCTGGGGGATGAGGATAGTGGTGCGTCCGGTCATGAGACGGCGTAGCGGTTCGAGCACACGCCGGCGGTCGGAGCGTCCGGGCCGGGTGGTCGGTTCGTCCAGGATCCGGACCGGGACATCGCGCACCATGGTCGCGCGATGGCGATCCGCCGCCGGCCTCCGGACAGCAGGCGGCCACGCTGACCGACCAATGTGTGCCCCGTTGAGCAGTGTCATGGGCCTCGGCGGCGTCGGCGGTCGCCTCGGAGGCGATTTTTTCGTCCAATGACGGAAAGGGGAGAGCCGGCAGAGCTATCGCTCGCCGGCTCCCTTTACCCATTTTTTGGCCAGTTACTTCCACGCAGGCTTCGGGTGCTTGTGCTTCTTCTTGGCCGGGGGCTTCGGGGGCGCGGGCTTAGTGGGCTTCTTCGGCAGGGGGGTCAGTTTGCGGAAGCTCATTTCCAATCCTTTCGGTTTTCGTTCGTGCCTTTCGGCGCTTACAGAGAAGACATTACAGTGTCCGATTGAGAAACCGGCAAGAAGAATATGAGAGGCATTTAAGATCTAGCCTCGATGTTTCGTGAGGGCGGTTGGTCGCGTGGCGGCCTGACCGCTTGTGGTTTTTGGACGGTGGGTCAGCCGTCAGGCCCGGCTGTCGCGTCGGGTGGGCGGGGTTCCACGGGCCCGGGTGGTTGTCCTTCCTGGTAGTAGGGACGGTGGAGTGGTGTCAGGGTGCTGGCAGCATCTGCAGCCGGGTGATCGCTGAGACGATCAGGCCGGCCCAGGGCCAGCGGTCGGTGAGGCGGAGGCGGAGGCGTCTGCCGCCCTTGGCCAGGCGTCCGGCCGCGGAGAATAGGCGCAGCCGCAGTCGTTTGGGTTCCCACCGGCGGGCGGCGTGGCCGTCCAGGGCGAGTACCTGGGTCCAGGCGAGCAGATCTGCCGGCCCTGCGCGAAGTGTTCGTGCAGGGCCGGCCAGGGCGACGAGTTCGAGCCAGAGCTGGTTTTGGGTGAAGCCGTGCAACGGCAGGTTCCGTAGCCCGGTGTCCTTCCCGGCCCGGATCCGGTCCTCACAGCGGGCGCGTCGGCGGTGCCGCAGTTCCAGGTCGGCGAGCTGGCCGCCGCCGGGCCGGGTGCCGGTGACGAAACAGGTGAATCTGTGCCCGTCCACATCGGTGAACCGCAGTTGCGCGCCGGGGTGGGGGCGTTCCTTGCGGACGATGAGGCGCATGCCCTTCGGCCAGCCGGTCAACTCGAGCATCCCGGTCAGCTCCGCGACCCACGCGCCGTGGCGGATCTGCCCGTCGGCATCGTAGGCGACCTGCCAGATGTCCTTGGGCAGTTCCAAGATCGCGTTGCAGATCTCTTCGGTCAGGTTGAATCCGATCGAGTACTTCAAGTGGCGGGAGGTGACCCAGGTGAGGAACTCGTGTGTGCCGCCACCCGAATCGGTCCGAATCAGGACCTGTTTGTGCAGGTGAGAGGGAATCTGCTGGAGAGCGGCACGGGCAACGGTGATGTGATCGGCAGCCGTGTTGGAGCCGGCGTTGCCCTTACGGAGACCCAACACGGCGGCCTCGCCCGTCCCGCCGGGCCGTGGTCGATGAACGAGCACAACGGGTGGAATCCGAACGTCCGCTTCCAGGTCGGCGCCGCCGACTCCTTTTCCGAATGCGCGATCACGATCGTCGCGTCCAGGTCCAAAGGGATCAGCGCGCCATCCGCGCCGGGCGCGGACTTTCCGGCCAGCTTCCACACATGTTCCCGCGCCGCGGCGCGGGCCCTGCGGATCGCCCGCACCGCCTTCGGACCCGCTGCGGCCAAGGTGCTGACCAGCCGGGACACCGTGGGATCGGACGCCACCGGCCCGAAGATCTCCGGGGAGGACCTGAGCACCGCGATGTCGGCCAGGCAGTCGCCGCCCAGCGCGAGCGTCACCGCCAGATCAGTGAGGACCTTCCCCGGATCGTGCAGCGCCCGCGGCCGCCGCCAAGCCTCCAACGCCTCTGATAGGCCGTTGACCAAGCCGGAGACACGCAGCGTCTCGATCAGCATCAGACCACCGGCCTGACAGACCAGCCCCTTGCCGTCCCCAGAGACCACGATCTTGGAACGGCGACCCGTAGACTGCACTCGAAAAGTGCCTTTCGAACTGGCGCGGACAGGACCCTCAGCAAGTCCAATCCTCCCAGCTCAAGGCACTTTTCACATCTAAACGATCAAAGGCCCGCTTCCCCGGTGAATGCACGAGGCTAACGCCGAGGCCCTCGCTCGCCTGGACGCCGTCCGCCGACAAGGCCGCATCGGTGGCCGCCCCACCGTCATGGACCCCGACCGCCTCGCCGCCGCCCGAGCCCGCCACACCCAAGGCCAGAGCCCCACCCAGGTCGCAGGTGCCCTCGGTGTCTCCCTCGCCACCATCTACCGGCACCTGGACCTCGGCAAAGCCCACGAGCTCGACATCCCCGACCAGATCTCGGCCCGCAGCCCCGATACCGCCCAGACCAGCGACTGAGCTAAACACCCGCTCTGGACCCCCGGCCGGGGTCATCCTCATCAAGGGCAAAGCAAGCCAGGCATAGAGAGTGACCTTCCTACTTTGGATCTGGGGTCAGCTTCGGGAGCGCAGGGCCGCTTCGGCGGAGCTCCTGGATGTGGTTGTAGAGCGTGCCGATCGGATGGAGACGCCGACGTCGCAGCATTGCTCTTGATCAGGGTCCTTCATATGAGACGTCAATCAAACGGAACGCCTGCCCACCTGGAGCACTGAAGTAGACGTGGTTGCTACCCGGGTGCCTGAACTCTGGAATGCCAGCCTGGCGGAGCCTTCCGTGGAACTCTGGAACGTCCGTCGTGCGAAATTCGATCCATGCACCTCGGAATGCCGACTGGTCATCTACAACGCCCCCATAGTCCTCCGGAGCCAGCTCGGAGAACTCGACACTGAACCTGCTGCCGTCGCCGAACGAGACGAGGAAAACCGGGTACGGGAGGCCGAAGTCGAGCTCAGCAGTCTCGCATCCGAGAACGTCTCTGAACAGAGAGATGAAGCGGTCACGGGACTCTGGCTGCACGAAGAGGTGCACTCGTGCACCGAGAGCGGTGATCTGGTGCTCGGTTCTGCTCATCGGGTCGCGGCTTCTGACGATACTGAACGGCGACCTACCTCATGGAGCACCGCCGGCCGGGTCCAGTCGACGTCGGGGGTATAGGTGAGGGCGATGTAGTTGGGCATGGGGACACTCCTCGGATCAGAGCCGGCGCCGAATCGGCGACTCCACTGTGTGGACGAACGGCCGCTGCCGGGATGGACAGCCCCAGCTGCCCGGGCAGGGCGGCCGTGTGGCGCCGCAGTATTTCCTTGCGGTCGGCTTTGGGCAGGTGCTGTTCGGCGATCCAGGTGTAGTAGCCGGTGATCACGGCGGGCAGCTCGTCCAGCAAGGCATCGGGCAGGAGCAGGCAGCCGGGCAGGGCGTCGGTGAACATCTGGGTGAGGACACCTGATCCGATCCGGCGCGGGTCGCGGTCCAGGACCTCCACGGACAGTCGGATGAGCAGCTGCGGAGCCAGCTGCCCCACCGGGGTGAGGGTGGCCCCGGCCGGCGAGGCCAGGTGACACGTTCGTTAATGGCACCCGGTGAACGAGCAAGCTTCTGGGTCCTGTGATGCGACGGTATGGGTAATGGTTGTTACCCTGCTTGATCGTTTTTCGGGGTCTGCGGCTCGTCGAGCGGCGGGACGTACCCAGGACCAGGCAAGCCCTATCCTTCCAGCTCAGAGGCACTTTTCTCCTGTAACCGATCAGGTCAGTCGCAACCCGCTTAAAGCGCGAGGGTAAGCAGTGCGGCCATGGCGCTGTCGAACCGGTTGTCAGGCCCCGAAGGGTGTGCCAGTGCCGTGTTCGGCGTAAGCGGCCAGGCTGCCCAGGAAGTGCTCCCATCCGTCCGCGACAAGGTCGGCCGGTAGTCCGGTGTGGCGGAAGTTCAGCTCGCATGCTTGGGTGCCGTGCTGGGTGAGCTCGAAACTTAGCTGGGTGCCGGTCCACTCATCGTCTCGGGTGTGCGCGATGCACGACCAGCGGATCATCGAGGGGCGATGATGTGTGTCGATGCGCATGAGCATCTGCTCGTCCAGTCCGGCGAATCCGAAGCGTAGTTCGCCCCCGATGCCGGCCGAGCCGGTCACTTCGGTCGTCCACCAGTGGCGGGGGCCGTCGAGGGTGGCGACGGCATCGAACACGCGCTCGCACGGTGCGTTGATGGTCAGGCGCTGCGCATACCCACCTTCAGCGCTTACCGAGACGTCCTGACGGTTGAGATTCATGGTCTCTCTTTCTCGTGGTTCGGCCGTGCACATTTCGGATGATCAGCCGACGAAGCCAGCGGCGCGCAGGGCGGCGGTGTCGTGGATCTGCCGAATGCCGGTGATCTTGCCGCCTGTGACCGTGAAGTGCTCGGCGACGCGCAAGGTGCCCAGGCCGAGAACATCCATGTCGTATAGGAGCATCCCTTCGTCGCCGTCACTCATCATGGCCAGCAGATCGGCTTTGGTGGTCATCGATCCAAACTTCTTCAGCGCGGCGGCGAAGGAATCGGTCGTGGGGTAGTCGTTGACCGGTACCTCAACCGTCAGTCCGTCGGAGAGCAAGCCGACCGCGTGGTCGAAGTCCTTGGCGGTCCAGGCGTCGTAGTAGGCATGGATGATCGCTGCCGTGGCGTGCGCGCTCATGTGGCCCCATCCGGGTGTGGTCGCCGGGGCGGCGCCTGGCCGCTCCGTCCTGTTATACAAGCGCTGACTTGTGAGAATGTACAAGCGGACGCTTAAGTAAGTCAATGCTTGTGAAGCTGCTATGATCTGCGACGTGAGTGACGCGGCGTTCCATGCACTGGCCGAGCCGCATCGGCGGGGCATCCTGCGGCTGCTGCGCGACCATCCTCGTTCCGTCAGCGAGATTGCCGAGCGGTTCGACATCACTCAGCAGGCCGTGTCCCAGCATCTGAAGGTGCTCAAGGACGCCGGACTGGTGGCCGTGCGCCCGCAAGGTCAGCGGCGCATCTACCTTGTGCGCCCCGAAGGCCTGGCCGGGCTGCGTGATTTCGTCGCCGAGTTCTGGCCAGAGCAGTTGCAGCGCCTCAAGCAGGCGGTGGAGTCCGACAATGACAGCTGAGCCGGTCACCTTCACCGTGCACGTCGACGCGCCATGCGAGCGGGTGTATGAGTACTTCACCCGACCCCAGGCGATCGTCCGGTGGATGGGCGAGTACGCCCTGCTCGAGCCGGAGCCGGGCGGCCGATTCACGGTCGATGTGCAGGGAGCACCCGTGCGTGGCCGGTTCCTCTATCTCGACCCGCCTCACCGGCTCGTCATCAGCTGGGGGTACGCCGGCTCGGACCGCCTACCCCCCGGCGCCAGCACCGTGGAAGTGCGGCTCACCGCCGAAGGCACCGGCACCCGAGTCGACCTCGAACATCGCGACTTGCCACCCGCCGAGCAGCCCGGACACGCCACCGGCTGGACCCACTACCTGACCAGACTGGGAGTCGCTGTTGTCGGCGACCCCGGCCCCGACCCCGGCATGGGCACGCCGAACACGGACGCCACCGCTCCAACGCCCGCGCCAGGCCCTGGTCCAGCCCGGTGACCTGCAATGTCTGCGTCAGCAGCAGGCCACCAGCCTGACCGACGATTCCCTTACCGTTCGAAGACACAACGATCTTCGGACGGCGGCCGAGAGGCTGCACGTGAAAAGTGCCTCTCCCTCGGGCTGATACGGACTCTAGGCAAGCCATATCCTCCCAGCTCAGAGGCACTTTTCTCGTGTAAACGATGAGATCACTCGCAGCCCACGTGAAAGCGCGAGGCTAGCCGATTTGGATCTGATCGTTGCACCGGACGCTGCCCGCGGGTAGCAGTCGGCCGTCCCACACAGGCAGGCCGTCCGGCAGGCACGGTGGCCGGGGGTGTGCCTCCCAGAGCTACGCCGTGATCACTCACTCGCCCCGTCGGTGACCGCGGTGAGCAGAGCGAGCCCAGTGAGCACGCCACGGCCGAAGCGCGCGGTAGAAGTCGAGTTGCCGCTCGTGCGCGGCGCGGCGGCCCGGCGGGACCGGTCCCGGGAACCCCGCGGGCGCCCGGCACAGCTCCGCCGTGACCACGAACAAGATCGCTGAGCGGGCCAGGTGTCCAGCGGATCACTCTCCCAGTACTTCCCTGACAAGGACGCCCTGCTCTACGCACTTGGGGAGCCGCACAACCGAGATCTGTCGCAAACGATGGCCGCCGTCATGACCATCTGCTGGTCAGAATGCGCTTGTCGGCGTGTGACCCAGGGTCCGGATGGTTTGCGCGAAGGTGAGGACTTGCGCGTAGATGAAGCCGCTCACCGCGGCGCGGGCCGCGCAGCGCGATCAGGTGGTACGAGGCGTACAGCCGGTGCTCGATGATGCCGTGCAGGAAACGTGCGGTCTGGGCGGCGGTCCAGATCGCCACGACCGGCAACTTCTACAGCCACAGCGAGCACCACGCCATCAGCGGTCGCGGTTGGGGGAGGGTGTCGTCTGGGCGGGGGAAGCCCGCGTCGGAGCAGCCGGCGAGCCGTGACCGGCGTAGCACGACCGCCGCCCTGTGCGGGCACGCTCCGTCACCGCTCCGAATCTTCGCGCCAGAGCCGGTTTTCCGGCATCAGCGTCACCCCAAACGCATCCGCGCGCGAATAGGCGGAGCGCCGGGGGCCAGCGGAACACCGCTGGCCCCCTTTATCGGTTCCCAGGGATTCGTCGCGTGCCGGAAGTTGCACCGCGGTGCGACGGAAGGCCCAGATCAGTTCTTACTTGTGACGACGTAGACTCGGCCACCATCCGGGTGGCTTGCGATGGCCCAGGGTCTACTTGCCTGGTTGGTAAGCCATCGCAAGACCCGCCGGCAACCGGAACCGGC
>JAOPYG010000332.1 GCA_025964685.1 Actinoallomurus sp.
GAGATCGAGCATTTCCCGTCTGGAGAACGGCGAGGCCAGACCGACCGAACACCAGATGGCGGTCCTGGACGAACGCTGGGACACCGGCGGCCACTTCGGCCGACTCCTCTGGTACGCCCGCCTGGGCCACGATCCCAACTGGTTCAAGCAACACGTGGACATCGAGTGCGAAGCCAAGGTCATCAAGGTCTACGAAGCCCTGGTGGTGCCCGGCTTGCTGCAATTACCCGAGTACGCCCACGCGCTGATAGCGGAAGGTGGTGCCTCGAACGTCGATGAGCGGGTCGGTGAACGTCTTGCACGACAGGCGATTTTGACGAGAGAACCCCCGCCCGTGCTGTGGGTGCTGCTCACCGAGAATGTCCTCGACTGGCCGGTTGGTGGTCCGGAGGTGATGCGTAAGCAGCTCGCGTATCTGGTGGAGGCGTCGGAGCGTCCGAACACCGGGATCCGCGTCGTGCCCAGATCTGCTGGCGCTCATTACGGAATGAACGGCAGTTTCAAGGTAATGACAGGGGCCTCTGGTGACGTCGCTTACACGGAATCGCCCGGTGGGGGAAGGCTGGTGCCTTCCGCGACGGAGGTGCAAACCTATGTCATACGATATGACCGGATTGGACAGAAGGCGCTGCCTGAGGATCAGTCCCGCGAGCTGATCAGGAGAGTCATGGAGGCTATGAAGTGAGCATCTCCGTATGGCGTAAGAGCAGCCACAGCGGCAACGAAGGCGACTGCGTCGAAGTGGCTGTGACGGAGAGCGGCGGCGGGTCGGCCTGATCGCTAGGGCTTGCGGGCGACGCCGCCGTAGTTGCTGACCTCGACGGCGGTCGGGCGGGGGCCGCTGGTCTCGGGTCGCCATTCGGAGACGATCTCGACGCCCGGGGCGACGAGTTCGAGCCCGTCGAAGACCAGTTGGACGAAGTCCTCCATCGGGCGGGCCTGGGCCGGTACCCCGGCGGTGCAGTAGGACTCCTCCAGGCCGTGCACGGACTCCGGGTCGTGCTCGGGCGTCACGTGTGAGGCGACGACATAGCCGCCCGACGGCAGGGCGTCCACGAGGGTGCGCACGATCGACTTCGGGTCCTCGGCGTCCGGGATGAAGTGCAGCACCGCGACCAGGAGCAGCGCCAGCGGCTGGTCGAAGTCGAGCACCTCGCGCGTCGTCTCGTGCGCCAGGATCTTCGCCGGCTCGCGCAGGTCCGCCTGGATGAAGGCGGTGCGTCCCTGTGGGGTACCCGTGAGCAGGGCCTTGGCGTGGGCGAGCACGATCGGGTCGTTGTCGACGTAGACCACGCGGGCCTCCGGAGCGACCGACTGTGCGACCTCGTGCACGTTGTTCGCGCTGGGCAGGCCCGTGCCGATGTCCAGGAACTGGCGGATGCCCGCCTCTTCGGCGAGATAACGAACGGCGCGGCCGAGGAAGGCGCGGTTCTCCCGCACGCCGGTGCGTACCGCCGACCAGCTGCTCAGTGCCTTGTCCGCGGTCACCCGGTCGGCCTCGAAATTGTCCTTGCCGCCGAGGTAATAGTCGTACATGCGGGCCGCGTGGGGGTGGCTGACGTCGACCTCCGGCATGGGCCGGTCCGAAGGGTCCGCCCCTTCCGGTTCCGGCTCATGACTGGACATGATCGTCAGACTACCCAAGCGCCTCGCGCCTGGTGGTCGTGGCGGCTCAATCCGACAGAGCGACCCTTTGCTGCAAAGGCGATATTTCGGGGATATTCGCAGGTTGCCGGGCCTAAGCGGTTCGATGGTGATGGCGACATCATCGGTCGGCCGGGCGATTCCTCAGGGGGGTCATGAACCGGCACGCCGCGTGCTGCAGATTGACGGTGTGTAATCGTCTCAATGCCGAGCGTGATGCCTTTAGCAACGCGAACAATCATGGGTGTCCTAAACGAGGACCGATGACGTTCGGTGAGCTGCCGGCCTGGGTGCGTGGGGCGTATGCGCGGCTATGGCACCCCATTTATCCGGCTCTGCCACATGTGTGGCGTCACGTAGAGTGACCGAGAAAGTGTGCCTGAAGAAGCGGTTCTCGATTAACTTTCCGAAGCCGGGCAATGGCGCCAGGATTTCCTTGGTCATTTCCGAGGGAGGAATCCGGGTGAGAGTGAGTTGGGGCGTACAACAGAAAACCCGAAGGGCCGTCGCCGCGACGCAGTCGTATGTGGTGGCGGGGAGGTTCTCTTACCTGACCTAACTTGTCCCGATTCGCTCTTGCAGACTAGGCCCGATGCAGGAGTTGTGATGAAATGGCAATGATGACCATTTCGCTGCGATTTATCAGTCGCGGCGACTACGCGTTGCTATCAGGCCCGAGCGTGCGTCACGTCCCGTCGACCGTCGGGCGGTACGCGCCCGGCGGTTACGGCGGACCTGACCCGGCCGCCGGTGACGGTCGTGGGTGAGCAGGCGTCGCGGCCCCGGCGCTGCGGCACCTCAGACCGGGACCGGGACCGGGACTGGGACGGCGACCGGGAAGGCGACCGGGAAGGCGACCGGGACGAGGCCGACCGCCGCACGCCGCGGCGCTGCCGCGTCATCCTCTACGTCGTCGGAGGCATGCTCGGGCCCGGCTACTGGCTTTGTGGCGTCGTGTGGGACGGCCGGCTGTTCGGCAAGTCCCCGGCGGAGACGCGCTTCACGGAGTTCGTGCTGGCCTCGGCCGTAGTGGTCGTGGCGTCGTGGGGACTACTGCTCATCCTCGGCGAGGCGATGCTGTTCGCGCTGGCGGTGTTCAAGGCCGACGACCGCGAGCGGTACGACATCTACCGCAACCTCATGATCCTCTGGGGATACGTCCTCACCCTCGGGATCCCGCGACACTTCCGTAAGCTCCCGGCGCAGTTCGGCGCCCGGCCCGACGACGTACGGTCCAGTGGCAGAGGCGGCCAGGGGGCCGGACGCTCACGGCAGCAGACCGGCCGGCCCCCAGAGGGCCACCGCCGGGACGGCGCGCACCACCACGGCGGCGGACCTGCCCAGGAACGCCAGGACCAGCGCGGCACGGGTGCCCGGCGCCGGCAGGAGCCACGCGACCGCCAGGACGGCCGCGACACCCGAGACCGCCGAGACCGCGCGGGATACGACGAGGCTCGCGACCGTACGGGCCCACGTGACCGTCAGGGTCACACCGACCGGAGCCGTGACGGCGAGGACGCGCGCAAGCGGACGGCGGCGCGAGAGCGTGGCCGGCCGGGTTCGCGTGGAGGCGCGGCACGTACGGGGCCGCCCGGTACGGGCGCGGGTTCGAGTGAAGGCGTTCCGCGGGAGGGGAGAGAGCCGCCCGGTACGGGCGCGGGTGAGCAGGTCGCCTCGCTCGAAGCGGCGCCGCGTGAGCGCCTCGCCCCGCTGGGGCCGATCTTCCCGCCACGTCCGGCCGCCGAAGCCGAGACGGGGCCCGTCCCGGCCCCACCGGCCGCGTCGGGAGCCATGGCGGTCAC
The DNA here is from genome assembly GCA_025964685.1 of Actinoallomurus sp. Taxonomy (GTDB): domain Bacteria; phylum Actinomycetota; class Actinomycetes; order Streptosporangiales; family Streptosporangiaceae; genus Actinoallomurus. The sequence continues at coordinate 3,447 of JAOPYG010000332.1, forward strand.
CGTCTCATCGCTCGCCGACACCCTGCCGGCGGGCGACACCGAGCTGCGGAACGCCCTGGAGCTGCTGCTCAGGTACGCCGCGCGGTGCGGAGGCGACGAGACCGCCGTGCCCCGGCCCGCGCCCCCGGATCCAGAGGTCTGCGACAGCAAGCCGTTCGGCATCGCGGCCGAGGCCGGAGGCGACGTGTGACCGGGCAAGCCGACACGACTCAGAGGGCGACGAAGGTGAGACCACGCTTCTGGAGGGCCGGAATGACGTTCCGCAGAGCCTGGATGGTCTCGGAGCGGTCGCCGCCGCCGTCGTGACAGAGCAGGATGTCGCCCGCCGTGGCGCCCAGCAGGGTTTTACTGATCCGGCCGGTGCCCGGCCGAGCCCAGTCGCGTGGGTCGACCGCCCAGTCGATGCTCACCATGCCGTGTTCGGCGGCGGTGTCCAGGATCCGCGTCGACCAGTTGCCGCCGGGGGCGCGGAAGAACTTCGGTGCGACCCCGGTCGCCTGGGCGATCCGGTCGTGCGTCTCGCCGATCTCGGTCTTGATCTTCGACGCGGAGAGCTGCGGGAGGTTCAGCGGATGGGTCATCGTGTGGTCCGACACCTGATGCCCGTCCGCCACGATGCGCTTGACGAGCTGCGGATATTCGTGGACCTGCTCTCCGATGAGGGAGAACGTCGCCCGTACGCGGAACTCCGCGAGCAGGTCCAGCATCCGCGGGGTCCAGGTGGGATGGGGACCGTCGTCGACGGTCAGCGCGACGGCTGTCGGCGGAGCGGGCGGTGACAGCTCCTTCAGCCCGTGCGCCGGACGCTGCAACGCCCGAAGAGGGCCGTGTGCGTAACTCGGGTCAGGGGGAGGACCGTGCGCCGCGGCTCCCCGGGCCTTCGGCGTCTTGGGCGCGTGATCGGGCTGGACCGCGCGTACGAGCACCGGGGCGCCGCCCGCGAGGAGCCCGACCGCGCCGGCCGCCACGGTCAACAACGCCTGGCGCCTGTCGAGCCCGCCCATGCCGCCCCCTCGATGCCGGTCCTCACCCGTCCCTTGCCCGGTGATGAGATCGCGGATACCGCCCGCCAGGTTCATGAATCGGTAGGGGGAGAGTAATGCCGTGCCCTTTCGGGCGCGGCGTTCTCGGCGGCGTGTCCCGAGCGTGCTCCGGAAGAGGGCGCCGTACCAGGAACGCCGTGGCAAGGACATAATCGTGTGGTGTTCGGTAACGGACCGCGTTACCCGGTGATCGAGTCCAAATGCGGCTGGTCGGCGGCCCCCGTGGTCAGCGATGACCTGATCCTGCTCGCCGGCGGCGCGAGCGGGCAGGAGCTGGGCGACGCGCCGATCCTGCAGGCGATCGACGGCGGCGGTGAGAGGTTCCGGCTGAGCCGCAAGACCGGCGGCCGCGACATCGAGCCCGGCGAGATCAGCCTCACTCCCGGCGGTGACGTCATCCTGCCGGTCTACGAACACGACACGTCCCTGCGGATCATGCGGGTCCGGCGGGACGGCAGTGTGCACACGGTCGACGAACTGCCCGACGACGAGCCGTACGACATCGTCGCCTACGACGTCGGCAGCAAGCTGCGGGTCGCGGTCCGGGCCCTGGACGAGGACGGCTACCTGTGCTCGTGGCTGTACCGGCAGGGGCGCCGCCAGGGCATCACCTACCGGATCTGGGGCGAGAAGAGCTACCTGTGGAGCAGCGGCGAATGGCTCCTGGACGCCGCCGGTGACACCGTCGTCGGCGCGACCTCACCGGACTACGGGCGGGTGGGGCCGGCGCAGCGCTGGGTGGGCCGGGACGCGGCGACGGGATCGGTCCGCTGGACCGCCGACGCCGGCGGGTACATCCTGGCCGGCCGGATCGGCGACGCGCTCATCGCGGTGGACCTGGCCTCCTTCGACCGTACCGACCGGGGCGAACGCGACTACGACTACGGCTCCTCGGCGCGCGACACCGGCGTCCACGCCGTCGACCTGGCGACGGGCGAACGCCGTTGGAGCGGTCTGCTGCCGGGCCGGGCGCACAGCGCCGCGGTCGGCCCGGACGGTGTGTCCGTGTGCGCCGAATCCGCCGTGGACGGCACCTGGCGGGTGCACCATCTCGCCGCCGACGGCACGTACGAAGGCGTGACGCCGCTCGGTGGCCACGCGTGCGTGGTCGCACGCACGCGGGAGTTCACGTTCGCGCTGGTCGAGGGGCAGTGGCTCATGGCCCTGGACAACCCCGGCGCGAACGGGGACGGCCCCGGCCCGGCCGAGCCGTGGACGATCCCGATCCCGCTCGGGGGCCTGGCGCCGAGCTACGCCGCGCGGGTCGCCGACATGCGTCTCGACACGGTCCCGATCACGTTCGCGGGCGCACGCAGTTACCTGCGCGGCATCGACAGCCTGCAGATCCTCGAAATCTGACTTTTCTTCGAACCAGACCAAACCGCTTCGCCCACGGCCCGGAATAAGGGGCATGAAAGCGACCTGGATCGGCCGTCTGGCGGGCGGTATCACCGGTGTCATCGCCGGGGGAGCCGCCCTGGGAGTGGCCGAACTCTTCGCCGCCTTCACCGGTGGCGCCCAGGCATCGCCCGTGATCGCGGTGGGTTCGGCGGGCATCACGTTGACCCCGGAGTGGCTCAAAGAGGTCGCCATCCGGCATTTCGGCACGAATGACAAACTCGTTCTCCTGATCAGCCTGGGGACCGCTATCGGCGTTCTCGCGGTAGTGATCGGAATTGTCGCGAGAAGGCATTTGACGGCTGGCCTGGCCGGTTTTGGCGCGCTCGGAGTTCTCGGCGCGCTGGCCGCCGTCACCCGGCCCGCGGGCGGCTGGACCGCGGTGATCCCGTCGATCGCCGGTGGTCTGGCCGGGATGGTCGCCCTTGCTCTGCTCGTACGCGCGATGACACGGGCGTCCCTGGCGGAGCGCGTGGAGGAGCCGCAGGGCGCGGACCGGCGGAACCTTCTTCTCATCGGCGCCGGGGCGGTCGTGGTCGGCGGGGCGTCCGGGCTCGGCGGCAACCTCCTGCTGGGGCGCAAGAACGTCGATGCCGCCCGTAAGGCCGTGCAGCTGCCCGGTCCGGCCTCGCGGGCCAAGGCCGTACCGGCCGGCGCTCAGATCCGCGTGCCCGGCATGACGCCGTTCGTTACGCCCAACCCTGACTTCTACCGCGTGGACACGGCTCTGACCCTGCCGCAGGTGTCCCCGCACGACTGGATGCTGCGGATCCACGGCATGGTCGACCACCCGGTCGAGCTGTCCTTCGACGACCTGCTCAAGCAGCCGATGCTCGAACGCGACATCACGCTCAGCTGCGTCTCCAACCAGGTCGGCGGCAGGTACGCCGGCAACGCCCGCTGGCTGGGCGCGTCTCTGCCGGCCCTGCTGCGTCAGGCGGGCGTACGGTCCGGCGCGGACCAGGTCCTCAGCCGCTCCACCGACGGCTTCACGATCAGCACGCCGATCGAGACGATCATGGATGGTCGCGACTCACTGCTGGCCGTCGGCATGAACGGCGAGGCCCTCCCGGTCGCCCATGGATTCCCGGCCCGCATGATCGTCCCTGGCCTGTACGGCTACGTCTCGGCGACCAAGTGGGTGGTCGACCTCAAGGTCACCCGATTCGCCACGGACAAGGCGTACTGGACCAAGCGCGGCTACTCGGAGCAGGCGCCGATCAAGACGCTCTCCCGCATCGACGTGCCTCGCTCGTTCGCCCGGGTCAAGGCCGGGCGTGTGCCGGTGGCGGGCACCGCCTGGGCGCAGCACCGGGGGATCGACGTGGTCGAGGTCCGCGTCGACGGCGGGCCGTGGCGGCGTGCGCAGCTCGCACCCGTCCCCGGCACCGACACCTGGCGTCAGTGGGTCCTCGAGTGGGACGCGACGCCGGGCTCACATCGGCTGGAGGTCCGGGCCACCGACGGCACGGGCGCGGTCCAGCCACAGAAACGCGTGCCGGTCATCCCCAACGGGGCGACGGGCTGGCATTCGGTCGCGGTCACGGTCACCTGACGACCTGACCTGTTCGGTTCGATTCATCAAGTCAAGGGAGAATCTCGTGAAGACACGCATCCTGACAGCCAGCATGGTCGCCGGCGGTCTGCTGCTCACCGGCGCGGCCTGCGGTGGCAGCAAGAGCGACGACAAGGCCTCCTCGGGCTCGTCCGCCCAGGGTGCCGCCGCGCCGACCACCTCGGCGGCGATGACGGACAAGCCGTTCGGCGCCGGCTGCGCGGCCGTGCCGACCTCCGGCAAGGGCAGCTTCTCCGGCATGTCGGCGGACCCGGTGGCCACCGCCGCCTCGAACAACCCGGCCCTGTCCACCCTCGTCACCGCGGTCAAGAAGGCCGGCCTGGTGGACACGCTCAACTCCGCGCAGAACATCACGGTGTTCGCGCCGACGAACGACGCGTTCAAGAAGATCCCGGCGAAGACGCTGAACAAGGTGCTCGCGGACAAGAAGACGCTCTCGAGCATCCTGACCTACCACGTCGTCGGCCAGAAGGTCGCCCCCAGCGGCCTGGCGAGCGGCAGCTTCAAGACCCTCCAGGGCGGCACGGTCATGACCAGCGGCTCCGGTGAGTCGTACAAGGTCAACGACGCCAACATCGTCTGCGGCAACGTCCAGACCGCCAACGCCACCGTGTACCTCATCGACACGGTGATGATGCCCAAGATGTAACTCCAGGAGTGACAACGTCCGAGGGTGGCCCCGACATCGGGGCCACCCTGGCGTCGTCTCAGGCCGGTACGTCCGCGGTCTCGCGGTCGAAGTGGCGGTGGGCGGCCACCGCTTCGGCGAACGCCGTGATGAAGCCCTCATCAGTGTCGTCCGCGATGACCACGCCGGGCCCGTCTCCGCCGGACGGTACGCGCGCCGAGAGCAGCTCGGCGCCCTCGCCGAGCGCGCCGACCGCCTTGTAGTGCTTGTAGGCCTCGGTGACGAAGTGCACCGCCTTGCCGTCGCCGGACAGCGTGCGCACGGACTCCGCGCCGCCCGGCACCAGCACCGCGTCGTACAGCACGGAGTGGACCGTCGGCAGCGCGCGGGTGACCTCGATCTCCGTCCCGTCGGCCGCGGTCACGGTGCCGTCCCTCGGCGCCAGGACCTCCGGCAGCGTGTCGAGCTCCCGCAGGGCCGCCACGGCCGCCGCGACCTGCCCGCCGTCCACTCCGTCGGCGACGAGGATCGCGATCTTGCGGGTCGCCGGGCTGTGGGCGGTGTTCGCCTGGCTCAGCGCGGGCGAGCTGCGGCCGTGGTTGTCGTTGACGGCCTTCTGCGGAGGCTCGACGCCCACGCCTTCGGCGACCGCGACGGCGAGGTCGTGGTCGACGTTGTTGAGGTTCTCCACCACGCCCTCGCGTACGTGGTGGTGCTCGACCTTGCCCAGCTCGAAGCGGAACGCCGAGACGATGTGCTCCTTCTCCCAGTCGCTCATGCTGTTCCAGAACAGGGTGGCCTGGGAGTAGTGGTCGCCGAAGCTCTCGCTGCGCTTACGCATCTTCTGGCCGGCGATGTACTCCGGGTAGTGGGTGTACGCGTTCTCGCCGGCGAGCGCCGGGCAGCCGCCGCCGACGGAGTTCGGATGGTACGACGCGCGGGTCTTGGGGATCCGCATCTGGTGCGGCCCGTCCATCTGGTGGTTGTTCACCGGCGCGACCGGCTGGTTCACCGGAAGCTGCGGGAAGTTCGGCCCGCCGAGCCGCAGCAACTGCGTGTCAAGGTAGGAGAACAGCCGCGCCTGCAGCAGCGGGTCGTCGGTGAAGTCGATGCCCGGGACAGCGTTGCCCAGGTGGAACGCCGCCTGCTCGACCTCGGCGAAGAAGTTGTCCGGGTTGCGGTTCAGCACCATGCGGCCGATCGGCCGTACCGGGACCTCCTCCTCCGGGATGATCTTGGTCGCGTCGAGCAGGTCGAAGTCGAACCGGTCCTCGTCGGCCTCGGGTACCAGCTGCACGCCCAGCTCCCACTCCGGGAACCGGCCGGACTCGATCGCCTCGAACAGGTCGCGCCGGTTGAAGTCCGGGTCCGCGCCGGCCACCTTCTGCGTCTCGTCCCACACCAGCGAGTGAATGCCGAGCTTGGGCTTCCAGTGGAACTTCACGAAGGTGCCAACCCCGGCCTCGTTGACGAGCCGGAACGTGTGCACGCCGAAGCCCTGCATCATCCGGAAGCTGCGCGGCAGCGCCCGGTCCGACATCAGCCACATCATCATGTGCATGGTCTCGGGCTGAAGCTGCACGAAGTCCCACAGCGTGTCGTGCGCCGAGGACGCCTGCGGGATCTCGTTGTGCGGCTCCGGCTTCACGGCGTGGACGAAGTCGGGGAACTTGATCCCGTCCTGGATGAAGAAGACGGGGATGTTGTTGCCGACCAGGTCGAAGTTGCCCTCCTTGGTGTACCACCTGGTGGCGAAGCCGCGTACGTCCCGCACGGTGTCGGACGACCCGCGTGACCCGGCGACCGTCGAGAAGCGCACGAACATCGGTGTGATCGCCGAGGGGTCGCAGAGGAACTGCGCGCGCGTGTACTCGGCGAGCGACTCGTAGACCTGAAAGTAGCCGTAGGCCGCGGAGCCCCGCGCGTGCACAACCCGCTCCGGGATGCGTTCGTGGTCGAAGCGCGTGATCTTCTCGCGGAAGTGGAAGTCCTCCATCAGCGTCGGCCCGCGCTCGCCCACGGTGAGGGAGTTGTCGGTCTCACCGACCGGATTCCCTTGGTCCGTGGTCATTTCGGTGGAGCAGGGGTCGATCCGATAAGGGTCGAGCTGACGTTGCTTGTCATCCGGCGATGTCATCTGTCTTTCCCCCGATCAAGTCCGTGTGCGTGCCCGGGGCCGGGGCGGCGAACTCGTCGGTGGCCCCTCACCTCCAGAGTAAGCCGCAGGTCACGGCCGTATCCCAGGGGTGAGGGGCCAGCGCGTCAGGCGTTCAACGCGGCGTGCACCATCGCGAGCACGTTGGCGGCGATCAGCACGCCCAGCCCGGCCATTCCCAGCCGGGAGTCGTCCCGGTGGAACATCGAAACGAGCAGCGCCACACCGCAGACCGCGATGACCACAACGCTGATGAAGAGTACGGACATAGGAGGCGTCTCCACGGAATTCACCGGACGGCGCCGTCGCGCCGTCCGAGGACGGCAACTGGTCTTTCCGGGGCAGCACAGCGCCGTCACGGGCGGCGGCCCTCCCGGGACCGTCCGCCTATGAAGGCGCGGAGCCGAACACCGGTGGAGCGCGGCTGCCGCGCGCGGGCCGTCCAGCGGCCGGAGGAACGTCGCGGACCGCGGCCGAGCGCCGCCACCGGCCGAGCAGAAGGCAGATGACCAGCGCGGACAGCAGTGCCGCCGCGTCACCGGTCTGCCGGTGTCCGCCGAGTCGGGGCTGAGAGTGCAGAACGAGGATGGCCTGCGGAGCCTGACCACCGGCCGCGGAGGCCACGATCGGATGGCCGTCGCCGGCTCCGGGCCCGGCCTGCGCGGCGCCGCTCAGGCCGAGGAGGAGAAAGAGCGCGACCAGCAGGGAGACCAGCGGCGACCGGCGCGTGCGGCCTCCGGCTGCCATCGAACCTCCTGGTCGGTCGTACCCCGAAACTACCGCATACCCGGCCGTGCGCCCGATCAGACGAAGGTCCGCTGGCGTACGTGAACAGTCTGCAGCAGGCCCAGGGCGACCATGTTGGCTAATGTCGCCGACCCGCCGTACGACAGGTAGGGCAGCGGCACGCCGGTGATCGGCATCAGGCCGAGGCACATGCCGATGTTCTCGAACGCCTGGAAGCCCAGCCAGCAGACGACGCCCGCGGCCAGCAGCACGCCGAAGCTGTTCTCGCAGTTGATGGCGATCCGCAGCCCACGCCACAGCGCCACGCCGAGCAGCGCCACGATCAGCGCCGAGCCGACGAAGCCGAGCTCCTCCCCGGCAACGGTGAAGATGAAGTCGGTGTGCTGCTCGGGGACGAAGTGACCGGCGGTCTGCGGCCCGCGGAACAGGCCACGGCCGAACACCCCGCCCGAACCGACCGCGATGCGGGCCTGCGCGGCGTTGTAGCCGACGCCCTTGGGGTCGGCGGCCGGATAGGCGAACGCGATGAACCGGTCGACCTGGTAGGCCTTCAGCACGTGCAGCTGCCAGCCGGCGGCCGCCACGCCCACCCCCGCCGCGACCAGCGAGAACAGCCAGCGCTTGGACACCCCCGACACGGCCACCATCGCCAGGATCAGCACGGCCAGGACCATCGTGGTGCCCAGGTCCGGCTGCATCACGATCAGTACCACGACCAGGCCCGCCAGGACGAGGCCCGCCAGCAGATCGCCGGGGCTGGGCTCGGTGTGACCGTCGCGCGGCTCGCCCAGCAGCACCGCGAGCACCATCACCAGCCCGACCTTGCCGAACTCCGCCGGCTGGAGCTGGAAACCGCCGCCCAGCTCGATCCAGGAGTGATGCCCCTTGATCGTCGAACCGAGCGGCGTGAGCACGGCCACCAGCCCGATGCAGGCGGCGACGTAGACGATCGGCGCGTACGCCCTGATCAGCCGGTAGTCCAGCATCGACACCGCGAGCGCCAGCACGAGCCCCACCGAGACGGTCAGCAGGTGCTTCTTCAGGTAGCTCTCCGGGTCGCGCCCCGCCTGCAGGAGGCCGGGCCGGGTCGCCGACCACACCAGCAGTGTGCCGAGCCAGGTCAGCCCGAGAATGGCGCTCAGCAGGACCCAGTCGAGCCGCCGGAACATCGACCCACGGGCCATGGCGCGCCGCATCGGTGAGCGCCGCAGCACCACCGATCCAGTGCCATAGCCGTTGCCATAGCCAGCGGACATGGAGGTGCCCTACCCGTGCGACCGAACCCGCAGATCCCAGGTCGTTCACAATCGCGCAATCGTTTGACAAGCCGCCGAGCTGCGGTTTCACTGGAAATGTCGCACCACGGCCCCGGGGTGCGTTCCGTATGTCACGAGGAGGTGAGACCGGGTGAGTTCCGACAGCAGTCATCCACCGCCATGCACCCGTCACACCAGACATGCGGGGAAGGGCCGCCGCTTCTGACGTGATCGGGTCCGACACTGCGTCACGGCGCAGTGGACGGGAGGTCCGTCATGACGATCACCATCAGCGTCCCGCTGACCATGCCCGATGGGCTCACCGAGGCGGTGCGCGCACTGTTTCCGTTCATCGAGCCGCTCGCGCTGGCCATCGCCGGTGCCTGCGGAGCGGGCATCCTCATGCAGCTCGGCCTGGACCTCGGGCTGAAGCTCGTCCAGCGCGCGCTGCGCGAATGACGCGGATCACGACTCCGCGCGGCGCTTGCCGTAGGTGGCCGTACGCAGGCCTGGGGCCAGTCGCTCCAGGTCGGCGTCCGGCCACTGCTGCCGGAGCGCCCGGACCAGAGCGATGATCATGCCGCGGCCGCCGATGCCGGGGGTGGTCTTGCCGGAGTTGCGCGCCCACAGGTCGTTCACCACGTCGAAGTAGGCCTCCGACGGGGGGACGCAGGCGGCGGCGCGGAGCAGGTCGACCGTCGTCGCGATCGGCAGCGTACGGGCGTCGTCGCGCAGCCGCAGCAGGAGCGGTTTCTGCAACGTCGGGAAGGGTGCCAGCGCCTCCAGGCAGGGAGCGTAGAACCCGGCGCGCTCCCACGCGGGAGCGTCCTTGGCGTAGTCCAGCAGCGACAGCAGGTACGCGGGCAGGATCGCGCCGTCCTCACCCTGACGCCAGCGGACCTGCTCGCCCATGGTCCGGAGGTACGGCACGCTCTGGAGCAGCAGCATCCCCGTATGCCAGTTGGGCAGGAACCCCATCTCCCTGATCGAGATGCCGAGATAGGTGGCGGCCGGCACGGCGAGGTCGAACGCCTGGGGGTCATGCGAGAGCAGCACGTCGTAGTCGGTCGTCTCGGACTTCGAGCCCGGCGGCGCGATGACGAAGGTGTCCAGCAGCCGGGCCGGCGAGCCGTCGTCACGGGTGAGCGTGGCGTTGACGGTCGCTTCGTCACGGCTCACCCGCACCCGCACGGTGTTCACCAGACCGTTCCACTCCGACGCCGTCAGCTGTCCCTTCCACAGGTGACCGTGCTCGACCCACCGCTCCATCGCCGAGCTCGCGTTGCCGAACATCGTGCGTACGGTGACCCCGTCGCCGGACAGCAGGATGAGGAGCACCGTGAGGTTGGCGGAGTAGGCGGCCAGTCGGCGGGTGAGCGGATGCCGCGCCGGCTCGTACGCCGCGTACGACCGGCTCGGATGGGCGTACAGCGCGCCGTCGAGCAGCTCGAGTAGCAGCTCACGGTAGCTCTCCCGCGTCTCGTCGGGCAGGTCACGGAAGATCGCGGCGAGGAAGTCGACCACGGGCACCCGCTCGGCCACGCACGCGAACGACAGGATGGAGTGCACGAAACCGTCGTCGAGCCGTCCGCCGCCGGCGGTCGACCTGCTGCGGACCAGGTCGTGCACGGCCACCAGGTCGCCCAGAGCGCGGTTGGTCAGCCAGGCGACCAGGAACTCCCCGAACGTCGTGTGCAGGAACTCGTACGTGCGGTTGCGGTGACCACGGGCGTGGGCCTCCGAGCGGTGGATGAAGAAGAACCGGCCGATGGCGCGCTGCGCCAGGCTGAGCGCCGCCTCGTCGCCGGCCTCGGCGGCGCCGGGGTCCGGGCGCAGGAGCGCCAGGTCGCGGTCGAGCTCGGCGTCACCGACGCTCTGGCGGCCCCGCGCGAACATCGCGAGCGCGACCACCGCCAGCCGGTCCAGCTCGGCCTCGGCGAGCTTGCGCTGGGCGCCCACCGACAGTGACTGGTTACCCGGATACTTGCGGATCTCCCGGAGCGCGAAGTCCATCAGCAGCGCTTCGTACAGTTCGGCCTGGCCCAGGCTGGCGTCGCCGGTGAGCAGGGCGTTCTCGGTCGCGTCGAAGATCGCCAGCATGAGGAGCAGCAGCGGCTGGCGGGCCAGCTCGCGGTGCGACAGCGCGGTCTCGGCGGTCAGCGGCCGCAGGCCGCGGCTGTGGAGAATATCGGCGTTGTGCCGTTTCCAGACCTCCAGCCACTGCCGTACCTGGTCGTCGCTGAACGGCTGGAGCTGCAACGCGATGCTCCCCGCCGGGTAACGCACCCGGTCGGCCACGACCGTACGGCTCGTCACGATGACGACGACCGGACGCCCGAGCGCGAGCTGCCGTCGCTGGAAGTCACGTACCTGTTCCAGGTAGTCGTAGCGGTTCACGCCGGCGGCCTGCAGCAGCTCGTCGAAGCCGTCCAGCATCACGACCGGCAGCGCACCGGAGGCCGCGTCGAGCAGATCGTGGAAGGCCACGCGCTCGCCCGCCTGCCGGAAGATCGCCTGCTCGATCTGCTCCTGGATCAGCGACTCGGCCTCGACATCGCGCAGCTCGACCCGGATCGGCAGGAAGTCCTGGTCCGGCAGGCGCGCGGCGAGGACCTCGGTGAGCTTGGACTTGCCCGAACCGGGCTCGCCGAGCACGACCAGCGGCGCGCGTACGGCCCGCGGCAGCGTGAGGAACCCGGCCAGGAACGTCTCGACGTACGGAACCGTCTCCTGGGCGTCCCACCACTCCTGCCCGGACGGCGCGTCACCCGGCCGCACCTCGGCCGCCTTGCAGCGCGGGCTGACGTACGCCTCGCCGAGGGCCGGCAACGTCACCCACTCCGGCGCGTGCCCGGCGGTCACGACCGGATCCGCGAGCGCGGCCCGGTAGGTGCGGATCAGGTGGCTGCGCGGCCGGTCGCCGGTGTGCTGCCCCGCCATCTCGCTGAGGAGCCGGCCCACCTCCGACAGGCCCGCGCTGAGCCCCGCCGCCTCGGTGAAGCTGGCCCACACCTCGAACTCGCGGTTGTCGGTGGCGAGACGCCGGAACGCGTCGTCGTACGCGACGAGCGCCTGCGGCGGCATCTTCCGCACCGCCTCCAGCGCGCGGGTGCGCTCCCGCCCGGCGAGGGAGCCCCACTCAGGAGCGGCGCGGATCAGCGTCGCCAGGCGACGCGACATCAGGTCATAGACCGCCTCGATGGCCTCACGCGTGCGGGAGTACGGCACGTGCGGCTCCGGCATCGGCAGCCGGTCGCTGAGCAGCCCGTCGATCAGATCGACGTACCCCTTCGGCGGACTGCCTCCGTGCGTGAGCTTCTCACCCGCCGTCGCGGTGAGCCGCTGCGGCGTGAGCGGCAGGCTCTCCCGGTCGAGCATCTCGAAGTAGGAAGAGACGACCAGCACGGCATGCGCGGCGGCGAGCCGCTGCGTGCGGTCGTACCGGGAGAGCCCGTTACGGCGCTCGGAGACCCGGCGCACCGAATCGTGCCCGAACCTCACCACCTCGTCCTTGAGGTCGAAGAGGTTCATCGGCGCCGACGGATCGGCCCCCATCGTCCACGCGGTCGCCGCCCACGTCGCCAGCCCCGCCGACATGACGCCGTCGAGAAGGTTGATGAGCCGGCTTTGGCGATCGCCAAGGATCTTCAGTGCGTCGACATAGGTCAACGACTCTGACACATCGGCTCCACGGGAGTTACGGGGAAGTAAGGGCGTGTTCATCATCGCCCATTTCCGTACCCGTGGAACAGCGATCGGTGCCCGGTTCGCTCGTTCAGCCCCGTACGGCCGCGCGGGCGACCATCGACAGGGCGGCCGGGCGCAGCACGTCGGAGCGCCGCCACAGGGCCGCCTCGACAGCGTCACGCTGCCCTACCTGCTCGGCCACGTCGAAACCGTGCTCGTCGAACAGCGCGGCCATCTCACGGGGGCCGAACGTACTCAGCCAGGGTTCACCGCGTTCCGCTGCGACCGGCGCGACGGCTTCGGCGTACGCCTGCCCGGCCGCGTCCCGCAGCTCCGGGTCGAGCATGTAGTCCAGCACGATCTCCGTACCGGGCGCGAACCCGCCGATCACCGCCAGGGTCGCGCCGATGGCCTCACGCGTCAGGTACATGGTGACGCCGAGCCAGCTGACGAGCGCGGGCCGTCCGTGATCGAGGCCGGCGCCGAGCAGGCCGTCCACGCCCTTCTCCAGGTCGAGGGGGACGTACGTGACCGCGTCCGGGATCGCCGTGCCGGCGTCGGCCAGCAGCCTTCGCTTCCATCGCTGGGTGGCCGGGTGGTCCACCTCGAAGACCCTGCTCTTGTCGCCCGCACGGTAGGCGAAGGTGTCCAGGCCCGCGCCGAGGATGACGTACTGGTCGACGCCGGTCATCGCGGCGAACCGGTCCTCGGTGTAGCGGCTGCGGGTGGTCACGGCAGCCCGCGCACCGGCGAGCACGGGATGGTCACCATGGAGGCGGTGGTAGCCGACGAACTCCTCGGCACGGTCACCCAGAAGCTCGTACGCGAGGGTGTCGGCGAAGATCACCGGAGGCTGGTCGACGATGAGGTGGGCCGCACGCGCCGCGGCGGCCATGAGAGCCGTGTCGCTGGGAATCTCGTCATTCATCATGCCGACGAAGCTACATTGTCCTTCGCCTATCATATCACAATTAAGAAATTGTCATAAGTGCTTGGCGATAACAATTCAGCGTATTATTCGACGATGGCGGGACGGCCGGGGTGGTCGACGCGTACGACCAGGTCGGCGGCGTGCGTCGGCTCTGCCTCCTGTTCGTACCGCGCGTACGCCGGCAGGGTCCAGTGGTCCTCAGTCGCGACCTTGCGCAGGAGCGCACCGGGCGAGAGCCAGAGGTGCACGGTGAGGTCGAACGGCATTCCCCGGCCGAGCAGAAGCGCGCCGTCCAGCAGCAGCACTCCGCCGGGCCTCAGGCTCACGTAGTCGGCGCGCACGGCCCGGTCGGCCGTACTGTCCCAGAGGGCGGGCAGCACCCGGCCGGAGCCACCGGGTTCGAGCGGGTCGAGCACCTCGCGGCCGAGCGCGGCGGAGTCGAGCCACTCGTCGTAGAACACATCCGGATCCGTACGCCCATGCTCGAACCGCAATGACGCAGGCCGCAGGAAGTCGCCGGCGGACACCCGGACCACCTCTCGCCCCCGCAGCCGAAGCGGCCCGACCAACGCGTCCGCGAGTTCCTGTGCCCCGGCCGGCGGCGCCCCGTCCACGGCCACCCGCACCCAGGAACCCTCGACCGCGGCGATCCGCTCGGCCGCTTCCTCGACGAGCAGAGAGGGAGAGATAGCCCGTATACGCACGCCGCCATCCTGCCGCCCCACGCCTCGCCGACCACACCGGGGCACGCGGGGAAGAGGACGGCGTCACCTGCGGGGGCACTTGCGCCCTTCCCGGAGGAGGCGGCGCGGCAGGCGATCCGCTCGGCCGCTCCCGCGGCGGGCTGACCACGAAGCCGCATCCAGCGGCGGACGGCCTCCCGGCCGTGGCCCCCGCTTCGGCAGGCGCGGATACGCCTACCTCGGTGCCGTCTCAGGCGCGCTCGGCCGCGAACGGTCCGCCGGTACCGAAGGCGAGGGCGGCGAAGCGTTCGCCGATGCGGCGGTGTGTGGCGGCGTCCGGGTGGAGCTGGTCGGGCAGCGGCAGCTCGGCGAAGTCCGCCTCGCCGTAGAGGCCGCGGCCGTCGAGGTAGTGCAGATTCGGATCGTCGGCTGCCCGCTGCTTCACGACGCGGGCCAGTTCGTCCCGTATGACATTGAGCGTCAGCTTCCCGGTGGCCCGTTCCGCGGGGTCGCCCGCGGCCCGGAACTGGAGCTTCCCTGGGCTGAGGTCGAAGTCCGGGGCGCTGGGGCCGGGCGTGTCCTCGTGGATGGGACACAGGATGGGCGAGACGACCAGCAGCGGAGTGGTGGGATGCCCTTCGCGGATGGTGTCGAGGAACCCGTGCACCGCCGGAGTGAAGGCGCGCAGGCGCATGACGTCGGTGTTGACCAGGTTGATGCCCATCTTGACGCTGATCAGGTCCGCGGGGGTGTCCCGCATGGCGCGGGCGGTGAACGCGTCGAGCAGGGCACTGCCCCCCAGCCCGAGGTTGATCAGCTCCACGCCGCCGAGCGAGGCGGCCAGCGCCGGCCAGGTCGTGGTGGGACTCGCGGCATCGGAGCCGTGGCTGATCGAACTGCCGTGGTGCAGCCACACACTGCGTCCCGCTTCCGGCACGGTCTCGATGGGAGCGTCGGTGCGCAGAGCGACCAGCTCGGTGATCTCGTTGTACGGCAGCCAGATCTCGACGTCCTTCACCCGGTCAGGCAGACCGGGGAACCGCACGGTGCCCACCGGACCGGGCCGGTTTTCCGCAGACCCGGTGGCCATGTCCACCATCAGGACGTTGCCGGCGGTCACACTGGCCTGCCCGGCCAGCCGGCCGTCGACGAGCAGGTCGTACACCCCGTCCGGACGGGGCGGGGCGCCCTGGTAGGCCATCTTGGTACGGAGTGCGTCCAGCTCGACGGCGGTGGCTCCAGTACGGAACACCAGCCGTACCCCAGACGGCTGCGCCTCCGCCATGGCCAACTGCCCGTCGGCGCACTGTGCGCGAGCCCGGGCGGGCAACCGATGCGGCAACACCCCGTGCTCGGTGCGCTCCAGGTCGAGCGCCCCACGCAGGAGGTCCGCGGTGACGGGCGTGGTGATCCAGTCCGCTGCCCGGGACGTGGTGGAGGAACCGGGGACGGGGTCGTGCCGGGGGTTCATGAGTATCAGTCTGTCAACGCACGACATGCGCCGATCACCCACCCTGGCTAGCCGGTGTCCCGCTTTCACGGACTCGACCGGTCACGGGAGGCGACCGGCCATGGACCCGACCGCCATGGACCCGACCAACGGTGGTCGCCGGTTCGGAGTCCGCTGCTCCGTGGAACGCACCTCCGCAGGCGGCGGGCTCAGAGGGCGGTTACAGGGCCTTCGGGCGTCTGCGGGACAGTTCCTGGCCGATCGCGAACAGTAGCCAGCCGAAGGCCGACGCGTCGTCGATGATGCCTACCGGGAGCAGGAAGTCAGGGATGAAGTCGATCGGCGACACGATGTACACCACCGCGAGGATCATTGCGGCGATCTTGCCCTTGCTCGTTCGGTACGTGCGGTCTCGGTAGCCGTTGACGCGGCTGACCTGGCCGCCCTGGCGGCGGGTGCGGCTGCGGCCCAGGCGGATGAGGCCGGCGATCAGGATGACGGCGCCCGCGAGCATCACGATCACGCCCACCGTGCCCGTGCCGACGTCGCCGATGCGGCCGTGGACGGCGAAGGTCAGGATCGCGCCGGCGAAGAGCGCCAGAACGCCGGGCAGGACCATCGCGTCCTCCGTACTGGTCGAGTAGAACTTCACGCGCAGTATGTCCCGCTCGGACGGTTTCATTCGCCTCCGGCGCGCCCAGGTTTTCCTCCCCGGCCGACGGGGGACAGGCGGGCGCGCGTAGTTTCGGACAAGGCGCTTTTCGGATAAGAGCGAATAAGACGGGCACGGCGAGGAGAACGGAGCAGGACATGGCCCTGGACCTGGCGGCGATTCGTGCGGCTTACCCGGCGCTGCGGGACGGCTACGCCTACCTGGACGGAGCGGCGGGTACGCAGGTGCCGGCATCGGTGATCTCCGCGATCTCGGGCGCGTACGAGGGAGGGATCGGCAACGCCGGGGGAGCGTTCCCGGCCAGCGTGCGGTCCGACGCCATCGTCACGGACGCCCGCGAGGCCGTCGCCGACCTGGTCGGCGGTGATCCGGGCGGCGTCGTCCTCGGCCCCAACATGACCACGCTGACCTACCGCTTCGCGTACGCCTTCGCCCGTACGTGGCGGCCCGGTGACGAGATCGTGCTGTCCCGCCTCGACCACGACGCGAACGTACGACCCTGGGTGCAGGCCGCCGAGCGGGCCGGGGCCACCGTCCGGTGGGCCGAGGTCGAGCTGCCCGCGGGCGAGCTGCCGGCCGAGCAGTACGACGGTCTGCTCACCGACCGGACCCGCCTTGTGGCGGTCACCGCCGCGAGCAACGTGCTCGGCACGATGCCCGACGTCGCGGCGATCACCAAGCGGGCGCACGAGGCCGGCGCGCTGACGTACGTCGACGGCGTGCACGCCACCCCGCACACCCCGGTCGACGTGGCGGCGCTCGGTGCCGACTTCTACGCCACGAGCGCGTACAAGTGGTCCGGGCCGCACATCGGCGCGGTCATCGCCGCGCCGTCGCTGCTCGAGAGCGTCCACCCCGACAAGCTGGCGTCCTCGGCGACGGACGTGCCCGAGCGTTTCGAGACCGGCACCTCTCCGTTCGCCGACTTCGCCGGAGTGACCGCCGCCGTCGATCACCTGGCCGCGCTCGACCCGGACGCCACCGGCGACCGGCGGCAGCGTGTCCTGGCCTCCATGGCGGCGGTGGAGGCGCACGAACAGGCGGAGCTGGCCCACCTGCTCGACGGGCTCGCGGCCCTGCCCGGCGTACGGCTGATCGGCGACCCCCGGCGGCGTACGGCGACGGTGTACTTCACCGTCGAGGGGCACACCCCGCGGGCGGTCGCCGAGCACCTCGCCGCGCGGAAGGTCAATGTCTGGAACGGGCATAACTACGCGTGGGAGCTCACCGCCGCCCTGGGGATCCGCGACCACGGCAGCGCGGTACGTGCCGGGCTCGTGCACTACAACAGCCGGTCCGACGTCGAGCGGCTGCTCGCGGCGGTATCAGAATTGCGCTAGCCCTGTTCGATAACGGTCAGTGAGGACACAGATGACGTACACCGTCGATCCCGACATGCTGGAGCGCGCCCGCGCGCTGCTCGCCGGCCACCCCGTGGTGGACGGGCACAACGATCTCCCGTGGGCGCTGCGCATGCATGCCGGGTACGACCTCGACCGTTGTGACATCGCGGCGGACCAGACGGGGCTGCTGCACACCGACCTGGCGCGGCTGCGCGAGGGCGGCGTCGGAGCGCAGTTCTGGTCCGTGTACGTGCCGTCGGATCTGCAGGGCGACCGGGCGGTCAGTGCGACGATGGAACAGATCGACTGCGTACGGGCGCTGGCCGCGAAGTACAGGGATGATCTGCGTCTGGCGCTGACCGCGGACGACGTCGAGGCGGCGTGGGCGGACGGCCGGATCGCGTCGCTGATGGGCGCCGAGGGCGGTCACTCCATCGCGTCCTCGCTGGCCACGCTGCGCGGCCTGTACGCGCTCGGCGTCCGCTACATGACGCTGACGCACAACGACAACGTGCCGTGGGCCGACTCCGCCACCGACGAACCCGCCGCGAACGGCCTCACCCGCTTCGGCGAGGAGGTCGTACGCGAGATGAACCGGCTCGGCATGCTGGTCGACCTCTCCCACGTGTCCCCCGACACCATGCGGGACGCGCTGCGGGTCAGCCGGGCGCCGGTCATCTTCTCCCACTCGTCCTCGCGAGCCGTCTGCGACCATCCGCGCAACATCCCCGACGACGTGCTGTCGCTGCTGTCCGGCAACGGCGGTGTGGCGATGGTGACGTTCGTGCCGAAGTTCGTGCTGGCCGAGGCCATCGCCTGGACACAGGCCGCCGACGAGAACCTCCGCGCCCGCGGCTTCCACCACCTGGACAGCACACCTGCGGCGATGGAGGTCCAGCGGGAGTACGAGGCCGCCAACCCGCGGCCGGTCGCGACGGCCGCCACGGTCGCCGACCACCTCGACCACATGCGCGAGGTGGCCGGGATCGACCACCTCGGCATCGGCGGCGACTTCGACGGCACCTCCTTCACCCCAGATGGCCTCGCCGACGTGTCCGGGTACCCCAACCTCGTCGCCGAACTGCTCGGACGCGACTGGTCCGAGGCGGACCTGGCGAAGCTGACATGGGGCAACGCGGTGCGCGTACTGCGGTCGGCCGAGGACGTGGCACTCGAACTCTCATTGACCGAGAAACCGTCGATCGCGACCATCGAGAAATTGGACGGGAACGCCGAGGCGGCGCCCGCCGTCTGAAGAATAGAAATCTCTTGCCATTGTCGGGATCGCCCCTAAGATAGAGGCAAGAGAACAGCTGAGGAGGTGGGTGTGCCGATGAGCGCCACGCTGTCGCTGACGTCGCGTGATGCGCGACGTGAGTCGTTTGCCGCCCTCCTGGGGACCCCCGGCTAGGGCACCGATGCCTGAGTCAAAGGCCGCCCGAGGACATCGTCCTGGGCGGCCTTTGTCATGAATGGCCTTTCTTGCCCCTCGCGTGCGAGATGCGAATTCCCGGCTACAGGTGGGCGGGCAGGCCGAAGAGAGGGAACAGCCGCGCGTCGAGGAACGAGGTGATCCCGATGATGCGGTCGCCCGACAGCTCCAGCACCTGGAGCGCGAACGGCTCGTGCCGGCCGTCCGGGCCGCTGGGGCGGTATTGCCCGAACGCCGGTGAGGAGTTGGCCGTCACCGGGAGCAGACGCGAGCCGCGGCATTCGATGCCCGGGCCGCTCCACCACGCGCGGAGTTGCTCGGGGCCGCGCAGCCACAGGTCGAACGGCGGCATCGACTGGGTCGCCTCCTCGTGCAGCAGCGACACGAGCGAGTCGAGGTCGTAGCGCTCGAACGCGTCGACGTAGCGGCCGACCAGGGCGCGCTGTGCGGCGTCCAAGGGCCGGACCGGGTCGGACGCGGTGACGCCGCGTTCGCCGAGTGTCGTGCGGGCCCGCTGGAGCGCGCTGTTGACCGACGCGGCCGAGGTCTCGAGGAGGACGGCGACCTCGCTGGCCTTCCAGCGGAGCACCTCGCGCAGGATCAGCACGGCGCGTTGCCGGGGCGGCAGGTGCTGGAGCGCGGCGACGAACGCCAGCCGCACCGTCTCTCGTGAGACGGCCTGCTCGGCCGGGTCGCCACCGCCCGGCAACGCACGGGAGTCGGGCATCGGCTCCACCCACGCGGTCTCGGCGAGGGGCGGGCCGAGCGGGGAGTCGGCCGTGGAGGCGGGCCCGAGGTCGATCGGGTGAGCGCGGCGCTGCCGGCCCTTGAGCAGGTCGAAACACACGTTGGTGGCGATGTGGTAGAGCCACGACCGCAGCGCCGACCGGCCCTCGAAACGGTCGAGGCCACGCCACGCGCGTACGAGCGTGTCCTGCACCGCGTCTTCCGCCTCGAAGGCCGAACCGAGCATCCGGTAGCAGTAACCGGTCAGCTCGACCCGGTGCTCCTCGAGCTCCTCGGGTGCGTGCCGCGGCTGCGCGGTGTCAAGATCACCCATCGAGATCAACCTCCGAGGGAACGAGCGGTGAAGCCGGATGGCCATCGTAGGAGCCGGGTACGACAACACCCGGATGATCACGGTCGTCCGAAATGGGATTGAACGGACGACTGTATTCATACGATCTTCCCCCTGATGTGGACTACCCCTGCTATTTCGGGCTTAGATTCCCGGGCGGATGGCAAAAAGTCACGAGGGGATGCAATGCGCCGAAGATCGTTTGCGATGTCCGTAGTAGGCGTCGTCGCCGTACTCACGACCTCCACCGCGGCGTTCGCCGCGAACGGGGTCGGACAGAACAAGCCGCTGTCGGACCACCTGGTCGGACGGCAGGCCGACGGGTCGGTGCTCAACCCGGACAACCAGTACGTGACCCCGGCCGGGGTCAGCATCGAGCAGACCGGCCGGCCCATGGACCTGGCCCTACGCCCGGACGGGAAGACCTCAGTCGACCTGACCAAGTCGGGCAACGGCCTGTTCACCGTGGTGGATCTGGTCGGCCACAAGGTCCTCCAGCAGTACACGCCGCCGAAGGGAACCGGCGCCGGCAACGTCGGCGTGGTCGGCCTGCTCTACTCCCGCGACGGCAACACGCTGTGGGCCACGCAGACCACCGATATCCTGAAGTTCTCGGTCGCCGCGGACGGCACGCTCAGCAACCCGAGCGTCATCGCGATCCCGGCCGACGCGAGCGCGCCCAAGGGCGCGGCACCACTGCCGACCGGCATGGCCTGGGCGCCCGACGGCACCCACATCCTCGTCGTGCTCGACGGCTGGGACAGGATCGCCGTACTCGACCCCGCCACGAGTACGTTCGGTTCCCCGACCCAGGTAGGTGTCGCGCCCCGCGACATCGTCGTGATCGATGACCACGCATTTGTGAGCAACGAGGGCGGCCGTACGCCGACCTTGAAGGACTTCACCAATCTCAGCTACGACTCGCCGGTCGTCGCGGACAAGAAGGACGGCCGGGCCGGCACCGGTACGGTCTCCGAGATCGACCTGGCGACGAACAAGGTCGTCCAGACCTACAAGGTCGGCCTCGACCCGAGCAGCCTGCTCGTCCACGGCACCGACCTACTCGTCACCAACTCCAGCGACGACACGGTCTCGGTCATCGACACGGCCGAGCGCCAGGTCGCGCAGACCTTCAACGTCAACCCGCTGCCTGGTCAGCCGTTCGGCAGCTCGCCGAACGCCCTGGAGTTCCTCGACTCGACCCACCTCGCGGTGAGCCTGGGCCGGAACAACGCGCTCGCCGTGTACGAGTACCGCGGCGCGCGTCACCAGGCGGCGTTCGACGGCCTGATCCCGACCGCCTGGTACCCGGGCACGCTGCACTGGGACAAGGCGCTGAACCGCCTGATCGTGGCCAACCAGGCCGGCGTGGGCGCGCTCGGCAAGGACGGGACGATCAGCGAGGGCCCGGGCACGACCCCGGCCACGGGCCGGCAGGTGTTCGCCGACGTCGGCACCGTGGGCATCGTCGCCACGCCGACCAAGCAGGAGATCGCCAAGTACACCGCGCAGGTCTTCGGTAACAACCAGTGGAACGGCCTGAAGGACCGCAACGAAAAGGGCTCCAAGCACGCCAAGCCCACCGCCGTGCCGCTCCGTACGGGCGACCCCTCGAAGATCAAGCACGTCTTCATGATCGTGCGGGAGAACCGGACGTACGACCAGGAGCTCGGCGACGACCCGCGCGGCAACGGCAACCCCGCGTACGCGCAGTTCGGGCAGAACGTCACCCCCAACGCACACGCGCTGGCCAAGCAGTTCCCGCTGATCGACAACCTGTACTCCGACGGGACCAACTCCGCGTCCGGGCACACGTGGCTCGACGCGGGCTTCGTCAACGACTACCTCGAGCGTTCGTACGCCAACTACATCCGTGACTACGGCCAGCCGGACGCGATGGTCTACCCCAAGTCCGGGTTCCTGTGGGACAACGCCCAGGCCCATGGGCTGAACGCCCACGTGTGGGGCGAGTACGCCGAGTTCTGGAACGGCCCGGACAAGACGGCCTGCCCGGGCAGCTGGACGGACTGGTACAAGGACTCGCAGATCCTGGAGGGCAAGGCCACGGGCACGCCGCACGTGCCGGTCGGGTACTGCCAGACCACGGCCGACGTGCCGTCGCTGGACAAGATCCTGTCCCGTGACTTCCCGAACTTCCAGACGAACATCACCGACCAGTACCGCGCGGACCTGTTCCAGCGTGACTTCAAGGAGTACGAGAAGAACGGCAAGCTGCCGGCGCTCAACATGCTGTGGGTGATGGACGACCACACCAACGGCCTGAACGCGGGCTACCCGACGCCGTCGGCGATGGTCGCCGACAACGACCTGGCAACGGGCCGGATCATCGACACGATCTCGCACTCGAAGTACTGGAAGGACAGTGCGGTCTTCGTCGTCGAGGACGACTCGCAGAACGGCATCGACCACGTCGACGGGCACCGGAACGTCACGATGATCGCCAGCCCGTACGCCCGGCACGGCGCGGTCGACCACACCTACTACAGCCAGACCAACGTGGTCCGCACCATCGAGCAGATCCTCGGCCTGCCGCCGATGAACCAGCTCGACATGGCGGCCGAGCCGATGTTCGACGCGTTCAGCAACACGCCGAACTACCAGCCGTACACCACGGTGCCGAACAACATCCCGCTCGACACCATGAACGGCTCGGCGGCGCAGGCCACGAACCCGATGCAGAAGACCTGGCTGGCCTGGTCGGAGAAGCAGAACTTCCGGTCCGAGGATCAGCTGGCGTTCGCTCCCTTCAACCGGCTCACCTGGTACGCCACGACCGGCTGGAAGAAGCCGTACCCGGGCGACTCCAAGGTGATGACCCCCGATGAGGTCCTAGAGAAGTTCCCGCAGACCATGGTCTCGAACGGGGTCGACAACGACCTGCCGTCGAGCCGTGCGCAGGTACCGCACAAGGCGAATGGATAACCCTTCGCAACCGGCGATCGAGGCGCGTGACCTGGTCAAGCGCTTCGAGGACACGACGGCCCTGGCCGGGGTCGACCTTCGGGTCGGCCCCGGCCGGGTGCATGGCATGGTCGGTCCGAACGGCGCCGGTAAGACGACTCTGCTCACCATGCTCATGGGCCTGGTGCGGCCGGACGCGGGCTCGATCCGCGTCTTCGGCCGTACCCGTGAAGAGAACGGGCTCGAGGGGGTGGCCGGGTTCGTGGAGAGCCCGCGCTTCTACCCCTATCTCTCCGGCCGGCGGAACCTCGCCCTGCTCGCCGACCTGGACGGCGGCGACGCCGCCGCCCGGATCGACGAGTCACTCGAACTCGCCGGCCTCACCGACCACGCCGGCGCGAGGGTCGGCGGCTACTCCGTCGGGATGCGCCAGCGGCTGGGCATCGCGGCGGCGCTGCTGCGCGACCCCCGGCTGCTGATCCTGGACGAGCCGGCGAGCGGGCTCGACCCGGCCGGCACGCGCGACATGCGCGCCCTCATCGCCCGGCTCGCCGGCGAGGGCGTGACGATCCTGCTCAGCAGCCACGACATGGACGAGGTCGAGGACCTCTGCGACGACATCACCATCATGCGCGCCGGCCAGGTGGTCTTCGACGGCTCGATGGAGGAGTTGCGCGACAAGGCGCCGGATCCGGCGTTCCGTCTCTCCACCAGCGACGACGAGAAGGCGCTCACCGTCGCCGGGCCGGGGATGACGGTGACGCCCGATGACGGCGGACTGCTGGTGCACGCACAGCGCGACCAGCTCGACGCGTACGTGATCGCGCTCGGCCGGGCGGACGTCGCGGTGCGCCGGCTCGACCTGGAGGCGTCGGCGCTGAAGGCGCTGTTCTTCCGGCTGACCGAGAGCGGCGCGGAGGATCGCGCCACCGGACCGGAGGTGGGCACGTGACCGCGGTCGCGGAACGGACCGAACCCCGCCAGGCCGCGCGTACGGGGGCCTGGGTCGTCTACCGATGGGAGCTGATCAAGCTCACCCGGCAGGTCAAGGCCCAGGTCGTCGTGGGGCTGTGCGTGCTGGCGCCGTTCCTGTTCGTCGCGGCGCTGAACGCGCAGAGCAACGTGCCGCAGGACACCCTGTTCGGCCGCTGGGTGCACGACTCCGGTTTCTCGATCCCGCTCGTGGTGCTCGGGTTCGCCGGGCAGTGGGCGCTGCCGGCCGTCACGAGCGTGGTGGCCGGCGACATCTTCGCGTGCGAGGACCGGTACGGGACCTGGAAGACGATCCTGACCCGGTCGTGCGGCCGGTCGCAGATCTTCACAGGGAAGACCTTCGCCGCCATCACGTTCTCGGTCGTCACGACCGTGCTGCTGGCACTGTCCAGCCTGGCGGCGGGCGTACTCCTGGTCGGCCGCCAGCCGCTGATCGGGCTGTCCGGAACGCTCCTGACGCCCGGTCACAGCGCCGTGCTCGTACTGACGAGCTGGGCGACCGTGCTGCTGCCGGTGCTGGGGTTCACGGGCCTGGGCCTGCTGCTGTCCGTGGCGAGCCGCAGCAGCGCGGTCGGCGTCGGCGCGCCGGTCGTCATCGGGCTGGTGATGCAGCTCGCGTCGCTGGTGAACGCTCCGTCGGCGGTGCGCATGCTGTTGCTGACGACGCCGTTCGGTGCCTGGCACGGCCTGTTCACCGTCCGGCCGTTCTACGGGCCGCTGGTGCAGGGCGCGATCGTCAGTCTCGTCTACTTCGTTCTGTGCGTCGGCGGCGCGTACGCGCTGCTGCGCCGCCGCGACATCACGGGGAGCTGAGCCATGCGATGGGGTGCCATGCGCCGGGGTACGACGGCGGCGGTCGTCGCCGTTCTCCTCGGTACGTCCGGCTGTGGTTCGTCGGGCGTCACGAAGGACCGGCTGAACCACGCGGTCGCGCCGACGTTCGCCAACCTGTACGTGCTTCAGCAGTCGCTGCGCGGCCGCAAGGTCGGCGCGGCGTCGCTGAACTCCAAGGCCGACTGCGCGCGCGGCGACGCGCAGGCCGCGGACAGCGGAGCGGGCAATGACTGGATGTGCACGGTGACCTGGTTCAACACGGGCCCGGACATCGCCGTGACCGCGTCGTACCAGGTGCACGTCCAGACGAACGGCTGTTACACGGCCGACGGCGACGGCCCGGCGGACCTCAACGGCCAGCAGATGCTCACGGCCACGGACGGCGCCACCGTGACGAACCCCCTGTGGCAGTTCGACGGCTGCTTCGACACCACCTGAGGCTGCGTCAGGATGCCTCGGTGGCCGTCGCGCGCAGGGCTTCGGCGACGCGTAGGGCGGCCTCCGCCAGGCGGTGCGGGAGATGAGCGACGACGACGCGACGCCGTTCCTCCGGCCCGCCGCGCACCGCGAGCACGCGCACGCCGGCGGGCACGGCGGCGGCCATGACGGCGGGCACGGTCGTCAGGCCGCACCCGGCGGCCACCAGTTGCAGCTTGGTGAGCCAGTCGCGTGAGGTGTGCGCGATGTCCGGCCGGCCTTCCAGTCCGGGCCAGACGCCCAGTTGCAGGTCATCACCGGAGGTCCGCCCGGCGATCCACCGCTGTCCACGCAGGTCACCGACGTCGACTGAGTCGTCGGCCGCCAGCGGATGCGCCGACGGGACCGCGACGCACAGGTTCCGCTCCGCCAGTGTCTCGACGACCAGGGCGGGCGTCTCGGCGTCGGGGGCGCGGAACGGTGGTGTCGACGCCAGGACGGCGAGGTCGAGGCTGCCGGCCCGCAGCGCCCGTACGAGCGCCGGCGTACTGCCGTCGCGGGTGACCACCGTGATGCCGGGATGCGTGCGGCGCAGCGCGGTGAGCGCGCGCGGCAGCAGGACGGCCCCGGCGCTGGGAAAGGCGCCGAGCCGTACGGTGCCCGTCTCGGCGGGCAGGCCGCGCAGCTCGCGGTCGGCGGCGTCGACCGCGTCGAGCACGGTCGCCGCGTGCCGGAGTATGACGCGCCCGGCGGCGGTGGGCCGTACGCCGTCTCGGCGACGCTCGAACACCGGCCCGCCGGCCGCGCGCTCCACGGCCGCGATCTGCCGGGACACCGCGGACTGCGTATAACCCAGAGAGTCCGCCGCCGCGGTGAAGGTGCCGCGCTCGGCGATCTCCCGCACGACCCGGAGCCCGACCAGCGACACAGCGGTGAAGTCCATGACATTCACGCATACCACGAATGAGGAAGTCTCGTTGGACGCATGACACCCCGGGTGCCTAGTTTCGACGGCATGACGGCCCAACGCATCGCTCTGGTCACCGGAGCCAACCAAGGCATCGGTTACGCGCTCGTCGAAGGGCTCGCCGCCCGATGGAGCCCGGACGACCTGGTCCTGCTCACCGGACGCAATCGGTCCCGTGTCGCCGAGGCCACCGCGGGCGCCGCCGGAGCGTCCACGACGGTCGCCCGCGTCGAGGGCCGGCAGCTGGACGTCACCGACGCCGGCGCGGTCGCACGCATGGCGGCGGAGCTCACCGAGGAGTACGGGGGCATCGACGTCGTGGTGTCCAACGCCACCGCCAGGATCACTCCTGACCTGCCCCAGGAGGAGCAGGCGGACGAGTTCGTCGACGTGGCGAACGGCGGCACGCACGCGATGCTGCGCTCGTTCGGCCCGGGGGTCCGCCCGGGCGGGCGCCTGATCGTCGTGGCCAGTTCCCTGGGCACTCTCGGGAGGCTGGACGAGCGCCTGCATCCGCTGTTCCAGGACGCCTCGCTGAAGGAGGTCGAGTCGGTGGTGGAGTCCTGGCGCGCGGCCGTTCACGCCGGTACCGCGCAGCACCTCGGATGGCCGGAGTGGATCAACGTGCCGTCGAAGGTCGCGCAGGTGGCCGCGGTACGCGCGGTGGCCCGCGAGCGGAGGGAGACCGACCTGCGGGACGGCACGCTCGTCGCGGCGGTCTGCCCGGGCCTGGTGGACACCCCCACCTCACGACCGTGGTTCGCCGACTTCAGCCAGGCCCGCACGCCCGCCCAGGCCGCGGCCGTCGTGCTCGACTTCGTCCTGGCCGACCCGGTCGACCCCGCCACCTACGGCGAACTGGTGCGCGACGGCAAGGTGCTGCCCTGGCCCAGCGGCGCCCAGGCCGGCTGACACCGCGCGGGCGGCCCGTGCCGCCACGTTGACATGCGACGGCGCGTTCCGCAGGATCCGGAATATGGCTTCCGTACCGAGTAATCCCGAATCGGTGTTCACCTATGGCGCGCCGCTGCTGAAGTTCGGCGCGGGCGCCTCCGCGGAGATCGGGTACGACCTCGCCCAGTACGGGGTCGGGCGCGTCCTGGTCGTCACCGATCCGGGTGTCGCCGCGACCGGGGCTCCCCAGCGGGTGGCCGACCAGATGAAGGCGTACGGGATCGAGGCGCAGGTCTTCGACGGCGTACGGGTCGAGCCGACCGACGCCGGGATGCGGGAGGCCATCGCGTACGCGCGCGACTCGGGCCCGTGGGACGCCTTCGTCGCGGTCGGGGGCGGGTCGAGCATCGACACCGCCAAGGCGATCAACCTGCTCACCACCAACGACGGCGAGCTGGCCGACTACCTCAACCCGCCGATCGGGGAGGGGCGCGCCCCGGCGCGCCCGCTGAACCCCCTGGTCGCCGTGCCGACCACGACCGGCACCGGCGCGGAGAGCACGACCGTCTGCGTGCTCGACGTCCTGGACCTGCGGGTCAAGACCGGGATCAGTCATCCGCGCCTGCGGCCCACCCTCGCCGTCGTCGACCCCGACCTCACCGTCACCCAGCCGGCGGGTGTGACCGCCGCGGCCGGCATGGACATCGTCTGCCACGCGCTGGAGAGCTACACGGCCCGGCCGTACACCTCCTTCGAGCGTAAGAAGCCGGAGCAGCGGGTGCCGTACTGCGGCGCCAACCCGGTCGCCGACATGTGGTCCGAGCGTGCCCTGGCGCTCGTCGCGCGGTCCTTCCGCACCGCCGTACGCGACGGCGAGAACATCGAGGCCCGTACGGAGATGGCCCTCGCCGCGACCTTCGCCGGACTGGGCTTCGGCAACGCGGGCGTGCACATCCCGCACGCCAACGCGTACCCCATCGCCGGCCAGGTCAAGGACTTCCACCCGGCCGGCTATCCGGCGGACGAGCCGATGGTGCCGCACGGCATGGCCGTCGCGCTGACCGCCCCGGAGGCCTTCCGGTTCACCTACGAGGCCGGGCCGGAACGTCACGTACGCGCGGCCGCGCTGCTCGACCCCGAACTCGACCAGAGCGGTGACCCGGCCGAGTCCCTGCCGTCGGCGCTGCTGCGCCTGATGCGTGACATCGGCATCCCGGACGGCACCGGCGCGGTCGGCTACACCGACGCGGACGTGCCCGACCTGGTGGCGGGGACGATGAAACAGCAGCGGCTCCTCGCCACGTCACCCCGGGAGGTGACCGACGAGGACGTCGCGGGCATCCTCACCCGGTCCCTGTCCCTCTGGTGACTCGGCGCGTACGGCGTCAGGCCTTGCGTCCCACGCCGCCGTACCCCCACGACTGCTCGGGATGCTCGAACGGCACGTCATTCTCCGCCGGGCGCCACAGGGGGAGGTGGACCAGGCCCGGTTCGAGCAGTTCCAAGCCGTCGAAGAAGGTCTCGACGCTCGCGTGGTCGCGGGGGCGGCCGGGCGCCGAGGCGCGAGAGTAGAGCTTCTCCACGGCCTCGACCACCTTGTTCGGACGTCCGTCGAGGGTGCCGTGGGAGATGGTCACGAAACTGCCGGGCGCCAGGGCCTCGGCCAGGCGCTTGACCAGGTCGCCCGGCCGCTCCTCGTCGGTGATGAAGTGCAGCACCGCGACGAGCAGGAGGCCCACCGGACGGTCGAAGTCGATGAGGCGGGTCACATCCGGGTGGGAGAGGATCACTTCCGGCTCGCGCAGGTCCGCGTGGACGATCGTGGCCCGGTCGTCGCCCGCAAGGATCGACCTGCTGTGCGCGATCGCGACCGGGTCCGTGTCGACGTAGACGACGTGGGAGTCCGGGGCGACGGCCCCGGCGATCTCGTGGACGTTGCCGGACGTCGGCACCCCCGACCCGATGTCGAGGAACTGCCGGATCCCGGCGTCGGCGAGGAACCGCACGGCACGGCCGAGAAACGCGCGATTGGCTCGCGCGGCGTCACGCGCGCCCGGTTCGATCGCCGTCAGCGCGCTCGCGACGTCGCGGTCGGCGGCGAAATTGTGTGAGCCGCCCAATAGGGCGTCGTAGACCCGGGCGACATTGGCGCGTTCCACATCGACTTCCGGGGGTGCCCAGCTTTCGTGCTCCACCAGCCCGCCATTCATGTCCGGGAGTGCACCGACAGGCCGAGCGCACGCCCGAGCGCGTACGGGCCGACCATGAATCAGCCTAGATGGTGAGGCGGCGCGGGTCGATGGGGCGATTATTCGAATAATTTTCGGAATTGACGGGTGGTGTTGCTCCACTATGTGCGCTCATAGGAGGATCTAGCGCTACAAGGAGCGGACAGGGGAGGCCCGCGAGCCCGTGGAGCAAGGTCCCGTAACGAATGACCCGCCGTCATCACCGGCGGCGATGCCATCGACCCCATCGTGGAGTGCTCCCGTGACCTCGCCGTCTCCGCGTCGGCCTCCCGTACCGGTGTCGAACATGGCGTCGCCCGCCGGGCTGGGTGCGCTCGCCTTGTTAGGTGTGGCGGTGACCGGCCGTGTCGTCCGATGGAGTGCGGCCGCGGCCGAGCTGTTCCGCAAGGCCGGCGCCGAGGTGCTCGGACAGGACCTGTGCGCCACGGTCCTGGACGGCGAACACCGCGAGGTGGTGGCGGCCGCGCTGGAGGCCGCGGCCGCCGGTACGGCCTCGGTGGCCGTGCTGCCGGTACGGCTCGCCGGCGGGGAGCACGTCCCGGTGGAGTTCCGCTGGGAGCCGATGACCGACGCCGCCGGCCTGGTCACCGTGGGAGTCGGCGCGATGCCCCGTCCCGGTGACGAGGAGCCGGTGGTGCTGGGGATCGGTGCCACGCTCGACCTGCGGCAGACCGCACGAGAGCTCGCCGACGTGCTCATCTCCCGGCTCTGTTACGCGGCCGGCGTCTACCTCCTCGAACGCCTCCTGGTCGATGACCAGGTGCCCTCCTACGAGGACGGTGAGTCGCGCGTCGTCGTACGCCGGATGGCGCTCCGCGTCGGCGGCCGGACCGAGCCCGAATGGGCGGCGGCGTTCCCCGCCGACGAGGTGATCGCCTACGCGGCCGATACGCCCGTCACGCGGTGCATGAGCATCGGCCGGCCGATCATCTTCACCTCGCTGGACACCCAGACCATCAGCCGGGTCAGGGAACGCCTGTCGACGCGGCCGCACATCAACGAGTTGCTCAGCTACGACAGCTTCCTGACTGTCCCGCTCATCGCGCGCGGCAACGTGCTGGGGTTCGCGTTACTCGCCCGGCGACCCGGCGCCTCCCCGCTCACCGTGGCGGACGCCGATCTCGCGCACCGGCTGGCCGACCACGCCGCCGTGTGCATGGACAACGGCCGCCTCTATGACCGTGAACGGCGTACGACCAGGATCCTTCAGCGCAGCCTGCTCCCGGTGGCCCTGAAGACCCCACCCGGCATGCGGATCGCCCACCGCTACCTTCCCGCCGGCCAGACCAGCCGAGTCGGCGGTGACTGGTACGACGCCATTCCGCTGCCCGGAGGCAAGGTCGCGCTCGTCGTCGGGGACGCCATGGGCCACGGCACCACCGCCGCGCTCGTCATGGGCCAGCTCCGTACGGCCGTCCGCATCCTGGCCCGCCTCGGCCTGCCGCCCGCGGAGCTGCTGTACCACCTGGACGAGATCGCCCAGGAGCTCACCACCGCGCAGTTCGCGACCTGCGTCTACGCGCTCTGCGATCCGGCCGGCCGGCGCCTCACCGTCGCACGGGCGGGCCACGTGCCACCGGTGCTGGCGGCGCCGGACGGCTCGTCTCAGCTGATCGACCTGCCGCCGGGGCTCCCTCTCGGCGTCGGGGCGGCCGACTACGAGGCGATGGAGCTCGACGTTCCGGACAACAGCACCCTCATCCTGTGCACGGACGGGCTGGTCGAGAACCGCGTCCGCGACATGGACACGGGCCTGGCCGAGCTGCGCGCGCTGCTGCCCGGCGCGTCGCCCGACCTGGAACAGACGTGCGAGACCATCGTGAAGCACCTGCACTCGGACGCGAGCACCGACGACGCCACGCTCCTGCTCGCCCGCCTCGATCCCGACGCGCCATAGCCGACCGCTGTGGTCACCACGGCACGGCGCCGTGGCGGCTGATGTAGGTGCCGCTGGGACACCCGGCAGCGAAATGCACGTGATCACCTACTCCGCCGAGCCCGGTAACCGAGGACGCCGGCCGCCTGGACCTGCTCAGGGTCCTGGGCACCGAGTCCTTCGCTCACTGAAACGCGCCGACCGTTTGAGACCTAAGCCTCTGCGGCGCGGGTGAATCGGGTGCCCCATTCGCGGATGAGGTCGGTCAGCGCCGGGGAGTCGACCATCTCGAACTCCGCGCCCACCACGCCCAGTGCCAGGGCCGACCACTCCAGGGACTCCACGGTCATCCGCACGCGGCAGGTGTCCTCGTCGAGGCTCTCGACCGTCGACCACTGGCCGATCTGCGCCCGTACCCGCTCGGCCGGCGCGTGCACCACGGCCTCCACGGCGTAAGAGGTGGGGACGTTGACGATCCCGGCGCGTACGAACGCCACCGGGTCGTCGGCGGGCAGCTCGCGTGGACGGAAGCGTTCGCCCGTGCTGTCGGGGTCCGTCAGCCGATCGACCCGGAAGCTGCGCCAGTCGTGCCTGGTCAGGTCGTACGCGACCAGGTACCAGCGGCGGCCGAGCGAGACCAGCCGGTGCGGTTCGACGTGACGTTCGGTCCGCTCCCCGCGGTGCGCGGTGTAGGAGAAGCGCAGGCGTTCCTCGTCGCGGCACGCCTGCGCGACGGTGGTGAGTGTGCCCGAGTCGACGGTCGGTCCGTTGCTCCACACGGCCGGTACCGTTGCCGTGCGCAACGCGTCGACCCTGCGGCGCAGGCGCGGCGGCATGACCTGGACGACCTTGGTGAGCGCGCGGATCGAGGCCTCCTCGATGCCGGCGACCGCACCCTGGGCGGCCACACGCAGGCCGATCGCCAGTGCGACCGCCTCCTCGTCGTCGACCACGAGCGGAGGCAGTGCGGCGCCCGGGGCGAGCTGGTAGCCGCCGTCGACGCCGCGGTGTGCGTCGACCGGATAGCCCAGCTCCCGCAGACGGTCGACGTCGCGGCGGAGGGTGCGCACGGAGACCTCGAGCCGGTCGGCGAGCTCGGCCCCGGGCCAGTACCGGTGGGTCTGCAACAGGGAGAGCAGCCGCAGGGTCCGCGAGCTCGTGTTCGCCATGTCGTCATCATGCCCGCACAACAGGTCAGAAAGTGGCCGCTATCGGGCTTCGGGACAGGGGACCGGGACGTCGACGAGCAGGGACGTGCCGCCTCCGCTGGGGCTGATGACCTTGATCGTGCCGCCGAGCGACTCGATGCGGTCCTTCAGGCCGAGCAGCCCCGATCCCCGGGTGGGGTCGGCTCCGCCGACGCCGTTGTCGTTGACCCGCAGCTTGAGCGTGGCACCGTCCAGGGTCAGGTTGATGTGGACGACGGCGGCGTGGGAGTACTTCGCGACGTTGGTGAGCGCCTCGGAGACGGTGTAGTAGATGGCGACCTGGATGTGGTCGGGCAGAGGCCGGGCGATCCGCACGTTGAGCTCGGCCGGCACCTCCGACCGCTGGGTGAGCGCCTCGAGCGCACGCCGCAGGCCGCTGCGGGACAGCGTCGCCGGGTGCAGGCCGCGGGAGATCTCCCGCAGGTCGTCCAGGACGTTGTCCAGGCCCCTCACCGCCTTGGCCAGCTGTTCCCTCAGGTGCTCCTGGCACGGCTCGATGGTGGCCTGCGTCTCCCGCAGTTCTTCGCCGAGTGAGGTGAGGCGCCGCTGCGGGCCGGTGTTGAGGTTGCGCTCGATCCGCCGCCGCGCCTCGTCGGAGGCCGCGACGATCCGGGCCGACGAGGCGAGCAGTTCGTTGCGGTTCTCGGCGTTCGCGATCGCGGTGGCGAGCAGCTCCACGAACTCCACGAGCCGTTCCTCCGTGTCCTCGGGCGGCGGCCGGTCATCGAGGGAGAACACCGCGATCATGCCCCACAACTGCCCGCCGACCGTGATCGGGCAGCCCACCACGTAGCGGACCCCGTGCGCGCGGGACCAGATCCCGATCGTGCTGGCCGACTCGTCGGTGTTCACCCGCGCAGGCAGGCCCGTTCGGATGATCTCCGCCGCGGCGCTCGGGTCCTCCACCGGCCAGCGGCCGGCGGCCGGCGGCATGATGTCCGGTGCGCCCGGTGAGGTCCAGTGACCCACCGCCGTCGCGATGAGGGCGGGGTCGAAGCGGTTGACCACCGCGTACTCCAGCCCCTGGATGCGGCCCAGCTCACCGGCGACGGCGGTGAAGATCTCGGCCGGGGAGACGCCGCGGGCGATGAGCGTCGCGATCCGGCGGAGCGCCCCCTGCTCCTGGACGACGCGCCGGAGTTGCTGCCGGTCCGCCTGGAGCGATCCGGCCATCACGTTGAACGTGCGTTCGAGCACGCCGACGTCGTTGTGTGAGACCTCGGGGATCCGCACCGCCAGATCACCGCCGGCCAGGTCACTGGCCATGGCCGACGTACGCCGGACCGGCCGGAGGATCGCGCGGGTCAGGTAGCCGGAGAACAGCAGGAGCAGCAGGAGCGACCCTCCACCGCCCACCCCGGCGATGATCGTCGCGTGGGTAGCGTCGGTGGACGAGCGTTCGTCGTGGAGCTGGATTATCCCGCGCTGTTCGCCCATGAACTGGTCGAACTCCGCGCGTAGCGGCTGGAGCCGCTGCTCGCCCTCGGCGATCGTCGCCAGGGTCCGCGCGGAGGTGGGCTCCGCCCTGATCGCCGACACCAGGGGGATCGTGTAGTCGTGCACATACGACTCGGTGTCGCCCACGATCTGCCGTGCCCTGGCGGCCTGCCCGGGGTCGTTCTGCGCGGTCAGCCGCACCAGCGTCCGGCCCTCCTGGAGGGCTTGGCTCTGGGCGTCGGTCAGCGGCGTCAGCATCCTCTTGTCGCCGGTGATGATGTACCCGCGGACGCTCGCCTCGAGGTCGGTCACCAGGCGCTCCAGCCGGTTCGCCGACGACAGGACCGCCTTCGCGCGGTTCGCGACGGTCGCCGAGTCGCGCTGGTCGACGATCACCGAGAACAGCAGGGCGTACGCGCCGATGGCGAGCATCACGACGATCCCGCTCGCGAAGACGATGCGGCGGGTCAGCCCTCCCCGAGGGTCGGGTCTTGCTCGCATACGGCGAAGCGCCCATGCGCTCACTGATCATTCCCCCCGAACAGTGATCACAGGCCGTAGCAGGGCTCGGCCGTGTCTGTAACTGTACGGGTGCCAGAAGCAGGATGCCGACCGGTCACATCACCCACATCACGGCAATGACCAGCGGTTTCTCTGGCATCTGCCGTGACGGCTCAGCGGCCCGGCACCATCACAGTCCGACACCGAGGGCGTACCCGGCCGCGGCGGCCAGCACGCCCGCGAGCAGGCTGACGAGAGCGTTGAGCCCGGCCTCGAGCAGGGAGCCCTCCTCCAGCAGGCGGGTGGTCTCGTACCCGAACGTGCTGAAGGTGGTGAAGGCACCGCAGATGCCCGTGCCGGCGAAGACGACCATGTCCGCCGGCAGCGACCGCGCGGCGCCGGTGAGCAGGCCCAGCACCAGGCAGCCGATCAGGTTGACGGTCAGAGTGCCCCAGGGGAAGACGCTCTCATGGCGCCGCTGCACGGCGCGGTCCAGGAGATAGCGGACGGGGGCGCCGATGGTGCCGCCGAGGAACACCAGCAGGATGGTCATGGCGCCTCCTTCCCGCGACGGCGGCCCGTGTCCTTGGCGCGGCCGGCGTAGCGGTACACCTCGACGTCATCGATGATCACCAGGCCCTCGTCGATGAGCCCGTCGAGCTCGGGCAGGAAGGCCTCGATCCGGTCCTCGGCGTCGACGATCACGATGGCGACGGGCAGGTCGTCGCTGAGGGACAGGATGCGGGTGGTGTGGATGTGGGACGAGGCGCCGTACCCCTCGATGCCGTGGAACACGCTCGCGCCCGCGAGACCGTGTTCGTGTGCCCGGTGGACGATCTCGGTGTAGAGCGGCCGGTGGTGATGCTGGTCGGTGTCCCCGATGAAGATCGTCAGTCGGCGCGCGCGACCGTGCAGCCTCATGTGCTCTCTCCGTCCCGTGCCCGCCCGACTCCGGCGACCAACCGTGCGAGGGTGATACCGCACCAGACCGCGGCCACACCGCCGACCAGGCTGCTCAGCGCGTACGCGTCGGCGAGCGCCCAGGCGTCGTGCGCGGCCAGGCCGCGGATCTCCACGGCGAAGGTGGAGAAGGTCGTGAATCCGCCGAGGATCCCGATGCCGGCGAATGGCCGTACGTACCGGCGGGGCGGCCAGACCTCCAGGACGAACACCATGAGGGCGCCAAGGAGCAGACATCCGCTCAGGTTGATGAGGAAGGTGGCCCAGGGAAACTGGCCCGGGCGTACCGGGAGGGCCGTGGAGAGGAGATAGCGCGCCACGCTGCCGAGTCCGCCGCCGAGAGCGATCACGGCGAGGATGTCCAGCCGCCGGTCGCGCCGCGCCGGCCGGGGGACACGGAAGACGTCCTGTCCGGACCGCTCGTGGACGTCGGTGGACGGGCCGTGCGGGTCGATCGGACCGTGCGTCATCACGACGTCCTCTCGCTGGGAGCGGTCGTGGTGATCTCGGCGGCATCGTGTGGCCGAAACCGGTGAGCGGGCATGGGACCTCCCTGACCTTGGCCAGGGACCGTCAGCGGGTCGTCCGCGGTTCGAGGTGAGCCCCATCACCTGTTGCGATCTCCATTGTGCCGTACGGGCCTCCCCCCGTGCACAGACGACCCGTGGCCACGGAGGGCGCACGGGTGCGTGTCCGTGCCTTGTCGACGGGGTCGAACGGGAGACGACAGGATCGACATCTGCGGCGAAGATTCCGGGAGAAAAGGGTTCGGCCGACGTGTCGATCGGGTCGGCTCCCGTTCGACGCGTAGGCAAAGGCCGGACCGAACCGGCCCGGAAGGAGACAACGGCGATGCGATTCATGCTGATGACCAAGGGCGATGAACAGTCCACGGGCAACCCGCCGGACGAGAACATGATGATTGAGATGGGGAAGTTCATCGAGGAGATGACCAAGGCGGGCGTGCTGCTCGCGACCGGCGGCCTGGACCCCAAGGGCATCCACATCAAGAACTCCGGCGGAAAGATCACGGTCACCGACGGGCCCTTCGCCGAGGCGAAGGAGGCCGTCGTCGGGTTCGCGCTCATCGACGTCAGGTCGAAGGAGGAGGCGATCGAGCTCTCCAAGCGCTTCTGGAACATCGTCGGAGACGGTGAGGGTGAGATCCGCCAGGTCTTCGGTCCGTAATCGGCGGACGCCCCGTCGTGCCGGACGTACGGGCCGGCGGGGCCCGTCGCCGCTTGCGTCCAGGGCGGCGCCGATGCTCTGATCGGTCGCGTGACGGTTCCGGATGTCCATCGCGCGATCGACGCGGTGTGGAGGCTCGAGTCCGCCCGGATCATCGCCGGACTGACGCGGATCGTGCGCGACGTGGGCGTCGCCGAAGAACTCGCGCAGGACGCTCTGGTCGTCGCGCTGGAGAAGTGGCCCGAGTCAGGCGTGCCGGATAATCCGGGCGCCTGGCTCATGGCCACCGCGAAGCACCGGGCGATCGACCGCCTCCGCCGCGACAAGCGGCTGGAGACCAAGCACGAACAGCTCGGTCACGAGCTGGAGACCGGCCAGGATTCGCCCGAGGCGCAGATCGACGCCGCGCTCGACGACGAGGTGGGCGATGACCTGCTGCGTCTGATGTTCATCTCCTGTCATCCGGTGCTGTCCACGGAGGCGCGCGTCGCGCTCACCCTCCGCCTGCTCGGTGGCCTGACGACCGACGAGATCGCACGTGCCTTCCTCGTGCCGGAGCCGACCGTCGCCCAGCGGATCGTGCGGGCCAAGCGCATGCTCGCCAAGAAGCAGATCCCGTTCGAGGTCCCGCCGGAGGCCGAGCGCGCCGCGCGGCTCTCATCCGTGCTCGAGGTCGTGTACCTGGTCTTCAACGAGGGCTACGCCGCCACCGCCGGAGACGACTGGATGCGGCCCGTGCTGTGCCAGGAGGCACTGCGCCTCGGCCGGGTCCTGGCCGAGCTCGCCCCGCGAGAGCCGGAGGTCCACGGCCTGGTCGCGCTCATGGAGATCCAGGAGTCCCGCTCGGCGGCCCGGGTCGGCCCGTCGGGCGAGCCGGTGCCCCTGCTCGAACAGAACCGCGGACGCTGGGACCGGCTCCTCATCCGCCGCGGCTTCGCCGCGCTGCTGCGCGCCGACGAGACCGGCGCCCCGCTCGGCCCGTACGTCCTGCAGGGCGCGATCGCCGCCTGCCACGCCCAGGCGTCCAGCGCTGAGGAGACCGACTGGGCGCGCATCGCGACGCTGTACGAGGCGCTCGCCCGGCTCACGCCCTCGCCGGTGATCGAGCTGAACCGCGCGGTCGCCCTCGGCATGGCCTTCGGGCCCGCCAAGGGCCTGGAGCTCGCCGACCGGTTGCTGGACGAGCCGTCGCTCACCGGCTACCACCTGCTGCCGAGCGTGCGCGCCGACCTGCTCGCCCGGCTCGGCCGCTCCGGCGAGGCGCGATCGGAGTACGAGCGCGCGGCGGCGCTCACGCGCAACGCCCGCGAACGCAGGTTGCTCCTCGAACGCGCCGCCGCGTGCGGACGGTGAGCCGGCCTGTCGCGGTCAGCGGCGGCGCAGGCGCTTGTCGCCCAGCGCCGGTGACGCCGCGAGGTGGTTGTCCGCGGGATTGATCTCGGTGCCGGGAGGCACGATCTCGTCGATCCGGTCGAGCACGTCCTCGCTCAGCTCGACGTCCGCTCCCGCCAGGAGCCCATCGAGCTGTTCGGGCGTACGCGGGCCGATCAGCACCGAGGTGACCGCCGGATGCGACCGGACGAACGCCGTGGCCAGCTGTGCGAGCGGCATCCCCGCCTCGGCGGCCAACTTGGTCAGCTCGTTGACCGCCGCGAGCCTCGCCTGGTTGGCGGGGATCGTCATGTCGAAGGCCTGCGGCGCACTCGCCGCGCGTCCGCCGCGAGTGGGGTCCGCGCGGCCGGACAGCCAGCCGCTGCTCAGCGGCCCGTACGTCAGCACTCCCATGCCGTGCCGCTGCGCGGTGGGCAGTACGCCGCCCTCGATGATCCGGGTGAGGATGGAGTAGCGCGGCTGTTCGGTGCGGAAGCGGTGGTGGCCGCGCCGGTCGGCGACCCACTGCGCCTCGACGATCAGCTCGGCGGGGAACGTCGATGAGCCGATCGCGCGGACCTTCCCCGAACGGACCAGGTCCGACAGGGCCGCGAGTGTCTCGTCCAGATCGGTCTGCCAGTCGGGCCGGTGCATCTGGTACAGATCGATGTGGTCGGTGCCGAGCCGCCGCAGGCTGTCCTCCACGGCGCGCTTGATCCACCGCGGTGAGCCGCCGTGGCGGTTGGCGTCGGAGCCCATGGGGAGAGCGAACTTCGTCGCGAGCACGACGTCGTCGCGCCGGCCCTTCAACGCCTTGCCGACGATCTTCTCGGACTCACCCTGGGAGTAGACGTCGGCGGTGTCGATGAAGTTGATGCCCGCGTCCAGCGCCGTGTGGATCATGCGGATCGACTCGTCGTGGTCGGGGTTGCCCATGGCCCCGAACATCATCGTCCCGAGGGCGAGTTCGCTGACCGACATGCCGGTTCCGCCGAGTGTCCTGTGCTTCATTCTGTGTCTTCCTCGTCTCACTGCCTGTCCGGCCTGCTCACGGCCGGTGTCATCACGAGCCAACCACCGGCGGCGACGGCCACGTCCCGTCCAGAGGGGCCCGCTTCGACCCGGGGTCCGGCAGACCCCCTCACCGCGGCCGTGTGCCCGAAGCCACGAAAATCGGGATCGCAAGGAACAGCCGGCCCTCCCCCCGCGCGAGGGTGAGCGCGGTGCGCTCGCACACTAAGCGGTCACGTCGGGGTGGCCGGCGAGTCCCAGGCTGCGGTTCCACAGCCGGGTGCGGGCGGCGGCGTCGTACGCCTGGGGGGCGGCCCTGGTCTCGCGGGTTCGGTCGAAGAAGCGGCCCGTCGTCGCGCGGAGGCTCTCGTCGCCGACCAGCCGGTCCGTGGCCGCCACGCCCGTCTCGAGGCTGTCAATGGAGTGTCCCGCCTCCCGCAGGACCATCTTCGTCGGCATGTACGTCGCCGGGTGCAGGCTGTTGACCGTGACCTCCCGAGCGGGAACGCGTGCGGCGAGTTCGAAGCCGGACATGATCTGCGCGAGCTTGCTCTGGCCGTACGCGCGGCCGCCGCTGTAGCCGTTTGCGAGCATGAGGTCGTCGAAGTCGATCGGATACTGGCCGAGCGAGGCGACGTTGACGATCCGGGCCGGTGCCGACCGGCGCAGCAGTGGGAGGAGTTCGAGGGTGAGCAGGAATCCCGCGAGGTAGTTGACGGCGAAGCGCAGCTCATGCCCGTCCCGGCTCGTACTCCGGCCGCGCCCCTCGGGCATGCCGGCGCCGATGCCGGCATTGCTCACCAGCACGTCGAGTCGTTCGGTGGTCGCGCGGACGTCCGCGGCCAGGCGGCGTACCTGGTCCAGCTCGGCCAGGTCCGCGCGCAGGGTGACCGGGCGCGGTACGCCGCGGGCGTCGCGGATGCCGTCGGCGACGTCGTCGAGCCGGCCCTGGTCGCGGCCGTGGAGGATCACGGTCGCGCCCCGGGAGGCCAGCCGGTCGGCGAGCGCCCGGCCGAGGCCGTCCGTGGCGCCGGTGATGAGGATCGTTCGCGGATCGGTCATTGTCGCTCCTAGGCGGTCGGGCCGGTGAGTGCGGTGACCAGTTCGTCGATGAGCCGCCGGTCGGGCAGCCGCCGGGTCGCGAGGATGCGGTACCAGAGAGTGCCGAAGACGATGTCGGTGACGGTCTCGGGCGGTAGCCCGGCCGGCAGGTCGCCGCGGGCGCGGGCACGGGTGAGGATCTCCCCGAGGGCGTCCCGCCGTCGCCGCAGGAACTCCTCGCGGAACCGCTCACCGAAGTTCTCGTTGATCTGCGCCTCGGCCATCAGCGCCCGCAGCAGGTCGATGACCTGTGGTCTGCTGCCGAGCTCGAACGTGTCGCCGAGGAACCGGCGCAGGTCGGCCTCGTAGCCGCCCTCATCGGGCACCGGGATGTGCAGCCGCGCCTTGGTGGCCAGCGCGTCGAGGAGCACGTCCGCCTTCGAAGGCCACCAGCGGTAGATCGTCTGCTTGCCCGTGCCGGACCGGGCGGCGATGCCCTCGATGGTCAGGCCGGCGTAGCCCACCTCGGCGGTGAGCTCCATCGCCGCCGTGAGGATCGCCAGCCGGCTCTCCTCGCTGCGCTTGCGTCCGGGACGCCCCGGTGACGGTCGATCGGCCACGCGGCCATGCTAGCTTGTTCCGAGACGAGACGTTACGGTTCGAAATAGGGAGCGGAAATGAGCGATCACACTGCACTCGTCGTGGGAGGAACGTCCGGCGTCGGCCTGGCGACCGCACGCCGCCTGCGGGCGGACGGGGCGGCCGTCCACGTGGTGGGGCGCGGGGCCGGGCGCCTGGCCGACCTCGCGGCCTCCGATCCGGACCTCATCGGCCACCGGGCCGACGGTGGCGACCGCGGGGAGATCACCGCGGTGGCCGAGAAGATCGGCGGGATCGACTGGCTCGTCGTCACGCTCAGCGGCAACGAGGGGCAGGGTCCCGTCGCGGACCTGGACCTCGGCATGCTCCGGCGAGCCTTCGACGCCAAGTTCTGGAGCCAGCTGATCACTCTCCAGGCGGTCCTGCCACACCTGGCACCCACAGGTTCGATCACACTGACCGGTGCGATCACGGCGCGCGCCGGCATGCCCGGCACGGCCGGGATCGCCGCCGTCAACGGAGCCGTCGAAGCCCTGGTCAAGCCGCTCGCGGTCGAGCTTGCCCCCATCCGGGTCAACGGCGTCTCGCCCGGCATCGTCGACACCCCGTGGTGGGACGGGCTGCCCGCGGACGTCCGGCAGGCCTACTTCGCCAAAGCCGCGCAGACCCTGCCCGCCCGGCGGATCGCGACCGCGGAGGACGTCGCCGAGGTCGTCGCGCTGGCGGCCGCGAACCCCAACCTCACCGGCACGGTCATCGAGGCCGACGGCGGCGCGCGGCTCGTCTCGATGGGCTGAGACATCGCGGTGACGACGGGCCGGGCGGTGCGGGCCGGCTGCCGACCTACGTCCACGACGCCGGCACCGACCGTAGCGACCTGGTCATCCTCGACGCCGGCGACCTGGCCGCGCCACCCGTGGCGACCGTCCACCTGCCGGCCCGCGTCCCGCACGGCTTCCACGGCAACTGGCTCACCGACCTCTGGCCGTCCGCAATGCCGGAAATCGGGATGTTGGTGTCGTACGGTTGCCTCGGCCGCCCGGAGCCCTGCCGACGGAGGTGACGCATGGCGCAGCACGTCTGCTCGCTGAAGTTCGACGCGGAACGGGACGGCGGTCCACTGTCCGTCCCGGCCGGCGAGGACTACCACCTCGTGCCGTTCCCGTACGGCTCGGCGGAGAACTACGACGCGGACAACATGCACGCCGAGACGCGCGGAGGGGCCACCCACCCGTTCCCCTCCGACCGGGCCAGCGCACTGATCTGGCCGGCCCACGAGGCGTGGGGACGGTTGTACGCGATGATCCAGTGGGAGGTCGCGTCCGGCGATGAGGCCACCGAGCTGCGGGATCAGTTCGCCCGTGACCCCCTCGGTGATGTACGAGGCCTGAGAAGAGGAGTCGAGCGTTGCGCGCGTGTGTCGTCCACGGAGCGGGTGACCTGAGAGTCGACGAGGTGGCGCCGGTCGCGCCGGAGCCCGGGCAGGTCGCCGTCGATGTGGCCTTCGGTGGGATCTGCGGGTCCGACCTGCACTACTACCACGATGGCAGGGTCGGGGACTTCCAGGTGGTCGAGCCCATGATCCTCGGACATGAGGTGTCCGGCCGGGTCGCGCTGGTCGGCGACGACGCGGACGCCCCGCCGCCCGGTGCCCCGGTGGCGATCCATCCCGCGACGCCCTGTGACGACTGCCGCGAGTGCCGGGAAGGGCGCCGCAACGTCTGCGGCCGCACGCGCTACCTCGGCAGCGCGGCCCGTGTCCCGCACGTGCAGGGCGGGTTCGCCCAGCGGATCGTGGTGCCCGCCGGGCAGGTACGGCCGTTGCCGCCGGGGGTCCCGCTGCGTCTGGCGGCGCTCGCCGAGCCGCTTTCGGTGGCGCTGCACGCCGTACGCCGCGCCGGTGAGGTGCGCGGCCGGCGCGTCCTGGTGACCGGGGCAGGTCCGATCGGCTGCCTGGTCGTCGCCGCGCTGCGGCAGGCCGGCGCCGCCGAGGTCGTCGTGAGCGACCTCGTCGATGAGGCGCTCGCCCTGGCCACGCGCGTCGGCGCGACCGCGACGGTACACGCCGGCGATCAGGCGGCGTGGCCGGAGGTCGCCGACGTCGCGATCGAGGCGTCCGGCGCGCCGGCGGGCCTGGCCGACTGCGTACGGACCGTACGACGCGCCGGCACCGTGGTCATGCTCGGCATGCTCCCGCCGGGCGAGGTCGGGTTCGTGGCGAGCACCGTCATCACGCGCGAGCTCGACCTGGTGGGAACCTTCCGCTTCGACACCGAGTTCGACACCGCGCTGGCCCTGCTCGCCTCCGGCCTGGACGTCGAGCCGATCATCACCCACACCGTCCCGCTCACCGACGCACGAGCCGCCTTCGACCTCGCGGGCGACCGTACGAGCGCGTCCAAGGTCCTTCTCGACCTCGCCTCCTGAGCGCCGTCAGCCGAGGGTGCCCGCGACCGCGCGCAGGGCCGCGACCAGGTCGTCGCCCGACGGGGCGGTCTCCGAGTCGGTGAGCCACTGCGCGATGACGCCGGTGAGCAGCGACTGGTAGAGCGTCCCCACCGCGAGGGCCTTCGCCTCGTCCTCCACCGGGTCGAGGCCCTGGAAGACGGCGGCCAGGCCGAGACGGGCCGCGCGGTTGCCCTTGGCGAACAGCGCGCGCATCTCCGCCGACTGCTCGCTGACCGCGATGAGCTCGTACTGGGTGGTCCACAGGCGGCGGTGCGTGGAGACCGACTCGATCACGCGGTCCCAGATGGCCGCGAAACGGCGCTCCGCGGAAAGGCCGGCGCCCGCGTCCAGGGCACGGGCGAGCTCCTCGCCCCACTCCTGGGTGGCGTTCAGCAGGGCCTCGTTCATGAGGGCCTCTTTGGACCCGAAGTGGTAGCCGATCGCGGCCAGGCTCACTCCCGAGGCGGCGGCGATGTCGCGGGCCGTGGTGTTCACGTACCCCTTCTCGTACAGACAGCGCTTGGCCCCGTCGACCAGATCATCGCGGTTTCCCATGGTCCTGATCCTAACCAGTGATTGATACAAGCGTCTTGGACAAGTGTACTAGACAGGCGTCTTAGACGAACGTACGCTCTGTCCCAGTCAGCCGAACACTGAGGAGAGATCATGGGCACCTGGTTCATCACCGGAGCGTCGCGAGGATTCGGTGCGGAGATCGCCCGGCACGCCCTCGAACGAGGCGAGCGTGTCGTCGCCACCGCGCGGCGCCCCGAAGCGGTCACCGAACGGCTCGGACGGAGCGACCGGCTGCTCACCCTGCCGCTGGACGTCACCGACGAGGCACAGGCGCGGACGGCCGTGAAGGACGCCGTCGCGTGGTCAGGAGGGATCGACGCGCTGGTCAACAACGCCGGGCGAGGTCAGTTCGGCGCGCTGGAGGAGGTGTCGGACGCCGAGACGCGCTCGCTGTTCGACCTCAACGTCTTCGGGCTGATGCACGTCATCCGGGCCGCGCTCCCGACTCTCCGCGCCCAGGGGCATGGCCGGATCGTCAACATGGGCTCGATGGCGGGACTCGTCGCCACGCCCGGCATCGGCCTCTACAACGCCACCAAGTTCGCCGTGGACGGCCTCAGTGAGAGCCTCGCGCAGGAGCTCGCGCCCTTCGGCATCGGCGTCATGGTGGTCGAGCCGGGCCAGTTCCAGACCGGGTTCATGGACCCCTCCTCGATCTCCATCGCGGCCGAGCCGCTCACCGAGTACGACGCCACTCCCGCAGGCATGGCCCGCGCGTGGGCACGGCAGGGCGGCTCCCCGCTGCCCGGCGATCCGGTCAAGGCCGCGGCGCTCATCTACGACGCCGTCACCGCTCCG
This sequence comes from Actinoallomurus sp., assembly GCA_025964685.1. Classification (GTDB taxonomy): domain Bacteria; phylum Actinomycetota; class Actinomycetes; order Streptosporangiales; family Streptosporangiaceae; genus Actinoallomurus. The sequence continues at coordinate 47,818 of JAOPYG010000332.1, forward strand.
GTCATGCCGGGCAGGCTCCTCATCGGCGCGGACTGCGTGGCAGCGCTGGAGGTCAAGCTGAGCGCGCTCGCCGAGGAGTTCATGCCCTGGCGCGACCGTGCCGTCGCCACCGGCTTCGACGACTGAGCCGACCGCAGCGGAGATCTCTGCCGTCGACCGTCGCGTTCGTCGACCATTTCAGCCGGTGACCGGCCCGTTCAGAACGCGCGCATGTACTGGTTCGGCCAGGAGGGCTCGGCGCCGAGCTCACGCGCGGCGTGGTTCGGCCAGTACGGGTCGCGCAGCAGCGCGCGGGCCAGCAGCACCGCGTCCGCCTGCCCGGACGCCACGATCTCCTCGGCCTGCCGGGGCTCGGTGATCTCGCCCACCGCGGCGACCTCAAGGTCGGTCTCGGCCTTGATCCGTGCCGCGAACGGCACCTGGTAGCCGGGGCCGGTCGTGATCAGCGCGCCGGGCGCGATGCCGCCGCTGGAGGCGTCGATCAGGTCGACGCCGTGCGACAGCAGCTCCTTGGCGAGCCGTACGGTGTCGTCCAGGGTCCAGCCTTCGCGGTCGTCCTGCGGGTTCTCGCTCAGCCAGTCGGTCGCCGAAGCCCGGTAGAACACCGGAAGCTCGTCCGGCCACACCGCGCGTACGGCGTCGACCACCTCGAGCGCGAACCTGATCCGGTTCTCGAACGAGCCGCCGTACTCGTCGGTGCGCCGGTTGGAGTGCGGCGAGGCGAACTGGTGGATCAGGTAGCCGTGAGCCCCATGGATCTCGACCACCTGGAAGCCCGCGTCCAGGGCCCGCCGGGCGGACGCGGCGAAGTCATCGGCGATACCCCGTATCTGCTCGCGGCTCAGCTCGGCCGGCACCGGGTCGCCCTCGTGGAACGGCAACGGGCTCGGGGCGACGGGCCGCCAGCCGCGTGGCAGGTCCGGGTCGATGGACCGTCCGCCGCGCCACGGAGGCTCGGTGGAGGCCTTGCGGCCGGCGTGGGCGAGCTGGATGCCGGGCACGCTGCCGTGCTCGTGCAGGAACGCCGTGATGCGGGCGAGCCCATGCTGCTGACGGTCGTTCCACAGGCCGACGTCCGCCGGGCTGATGCGGCCCTCGGGGTTCACCGCGGTGGCCTCGGTGAGGATCAGTCCCGCGCCGCCCACCGCTCGTGCGGCCTGGTGTGCGAAATGCCAGTCGCCCGCGACGCCCGTGTCCGGTCCCTCGTCCGCGGTGGAGTACTGGCACATCGGTGACATCCATACCCGGTTGGGGATTCTCAGGTCCCGCAGGGTGAGGGGCTCGAACAACGCACTCACGGTCGTACTCCTTCGTCTCTCCTGGCGCCGTCTTCCCCAGAACGGTCCTGGCGCCACCTCCGCAGGCTAGGTGACGTGCCGAGGTGCCTAGCTCACCGGGACCGCGGGCCGGATGACGCGGCCGGCGTCGCCGCCCAGTGTGGTGTTCCGCTGCGCGGCGACCAGGTCGTGCGGCTGCCCGAGCGGCACGGCGCTCACCTCGGTGAGCCGTATGTACTGGTCGTCGGTGAGCTCGACGTCCAGGGCGCCGAGGTAGTCCTCGAGCTGCCGGACATCGCGGGGGCCGATGATCGTCACGAACGGTGTCGCGGCTCGGGCCGCGCGTTCGCGCAGCCAGGCCACCGCGACCTTGGCCGGAGCGGTGCCGATCTCGGCGGCGACCTCCAGCACCGCGTCCACGGTCGCGGTCTTCTGCGCGGTGGTCTCGGTGTGGACCAGCCGGCCCCACTTGGTGAGGCGTCCTGCGTCGCTCTCGCGGTACTTGCCGGTCAGCAGCCCGCCGCCCAGCGGGGACCAGAAGGCGGCGCCCAGGCCCAGGGACTCGGCCATCGGCAGCAGCTCACGGTCGGCGGTCCGCTCGACCAGGCTGTACTCCAGCTGGATGCCGGCCGGCGCACGTCTCCAAGCGCACCCTCTATCAGCACTTCTAGAGCAAGGACGAGCTGGTCGCGGCGTACCTGCGCCGGTTCGCGGACGAAGGCCTCCTGCCGCGTGAGCAGATCCTCACCCGCACCGATCTGCCCGCCCGCGACCGGCTCCTGGGGCTGTTCGGTGA
>JAOPYG010000411.1 GCA_025964685.1 Actinoallomurus sp.
GACACGGGCCAGCCGCTCCGCGCAGTCCGGCGGCGCGCACACCCACACCTCCGCGCCGAGTGCTTTCAACTGCACCGCGAGTCCCGACAACGTCTCGACGTCACCGCGCGACCCATACGTCGACAACAACACACGCACTTCGCAACCCCCATTTCCGCAGGTTCTGGCCTCGGCCGACGATTCTGCGGCACGACCCGGGTCTTGCCGCAAGCCCCCCCGTGCGCTATACGTTGAGAGTGGAAAGGAGTGGGTACCCTCCTTTCCGTTCATCTACGGCCATGGACGGACAACCTCCTCGCGAAGCGGCGGCGCGCCGCGTACGGCGACACCGCCGGCCCAGGAGGATTTCCCACGGGCCTGCGGTTGCAGCCGCGGAACGAGAAGTTCTTCACCCTCTTTGGGCAGCAGGCGCCCGGGTAGCGGGCGCCCCTGAACCTGTGGAGAGAGTCCTCGCCGGATCGGCCTCCTGGCTCAGCTGGCTTCTCTCGTCTCGTGGCGGATTCGCACTGGCCCGCAGCCCCTGGCTCCCGGTCACGACCGCAGCCTGATCACGGATCACCCCCGTGAATGGACACGAGGAACGAGGTGCCCCCGATCGACGCTCGCTGCCTCCGACCGCGACTCTGAGAGCCGGTTTCTCATCCTCGCTTAAGAAGCGGCTCAGGCCGCTCCTACTCTGAGCCGCGACCTTTGTCACCATGAGCGAGCTAACGACTCCCGTGGGAGCCCTGGCCACGCGGGTCGTACGGCACGAATGTTCATCCCAAGTGCGGCCGACGTGTCCGCTGTCTTGGGATGACAGCGAAGTGGGGTCAACGACATAAATGAACAGCAGACGATCGTTGGTCGCATCGACCGCGGCCGGGATGATTCTCATATCGGTTGCGGCATGTTCAAGCAGCGGAAACTCCTCGGCGAGCCAATCAGCCGCGAAGGTCGCCGACACCGCGATGATCACTCCCGCCAATGGCGTCGCCAAGGCAGCCCCGGACAAGGGGATCACGGTGACGGCCAAGAGCGGCGTCCTCGCGCAGGTGAGCGTTCAGGGCAGCGGCAAGGCGGTCGATGGCACCCTTTCACCGGACAAGAAGACCTGGCACTCCACGTGGACCCTCAAGCCCGGCACGTCGTACGCCGTGACGGCGACGGAGCAGAACCCGGATGGCAAGGCCACGACGGCGTCGAGCAGGTTCACCACACTGAAGCCGTCGAAGACGATCAAGGTCAGCGACGTGACCCCGCAACCCGGCGAGACCGTCGGCGTCGGCATGCCGATCATGGTGAACTTCAGCCGGCCGGTCACCAAGCGTGCAGCGGTGGAGCAGGCCCTGGAAGTCAAGTCGAGTACGCCCGTGGACGGCGCCTGGCGCTGGATCAGCAGTGAGGAGGTCATGTTCCGCACCAAGTCGTACTGGCCGACCCATGCCAAGGTCAGCCTGGTGGCGCACCTGTCCGGTGTCCATGCGGCGGCCGGAGTCTATGGCACCAAAGACACCACCCGCAGCTTCACCGTCGGCGCCTCGCACGTCATGCGCGTGAACCTCAAGACCGACGAGGAAAAGGTCTACGTCAACGGCAAGCACACCAAGACCATCGCGGTGAGCGGCGGCGTGGGCGGTTCGGATTCACACGGCAACGATTTCCGGACCACCAGCGGGATCCATCTCGCCATGGGCGAGGCCGCCTCGGTGGTGATGACCTCGCCGAACATCCAGCCGGGCGAGGCCGGCTACTACAAAGAAGTGGTGTACAAGGACGTCCGGATCAGTAATAGCGGCGAGTTCCTGCACCAAAGCCCCGGTGCTTTCGAGTGCCTCGGTAACCGGAACTGTAGTCATGGCTGCGTCCGGCAGTCCGTCTCCGGTGCCAAGTACATCTACGACCTGGCCCAGCGCGGTGACATCGTCGACATCACCGGTTCGACGCGCAAGCTGCAGTGGAACAACGGGTGGGGCTTCTGGCAGCTGTCCTGGAAGCAGTGGCGGAAGGGCAGCGCGCTGAAGCAGCCGGTGGTGACAACAACCCCGCTTACGGCCGCGAGCAGCTCGGCCACGCCCGCGCCGGTCAGCAACTGAACTCCTCGGAGCTCAAAGCCGGCGTCATCCAGGCAGGTCAGGGTGACGCCGGCTCCTGCTGAGTGCTCACGCTCGCTCACCAGGACTTTCTATTCATAGCGATCCACTCAGCAGCAACCACCTGTCGCAGCGGCCTTCGCGCCTTCGTTGGGCCGCTGTGCGGAGTCGGTGCAACAAGCGGCGGCTTCGGGGATGCCGTCGTGGCTCTTGCCGAGGGTGTCGGCGTCGGCTTTGACCGTGTAGATCTCCCAGGGTTCCTGGCCGGGGCCGTGGACCCAGACCTTGTCCTGCAGGGCGTAGCAGCAGGAGGTGTCGCTCTCCTCGAACGTGGCCAGGCCGGCGTCCTTGAGTCGCTGGGTGGCGGCGGTGACCTGGTCGGTCTCCTCGACCTCGACGCCGAGGTGATCCATACGCGTGGCCTCATCGCTCTGGCCTTCGAGCAGGACGAGTTTCAGCGGCGGCTCGGTGATGGCGAAGTTGGCGTAGCCGGGCCGGCGCTTGGCGGGCTCGACGCCGAACAGCTTGGAGTAGAAGGCGATGGAGCCTTCCAGGTCGGCGACCCGCAGAGCGAGCTGTACACGGGACATCGGTCGTTCCCTTCTGCTTAGACGAACTTCTAATCAGCGGTGCCGCCAGTTTGCGTCTAGACATAGACGTGTGTCAAATTAGAGGTATGTCGAAGCAAGAGCTGCCGGTCGTGGACGTGACCGCGGGCGCGTGCTGCGCGCCGCTGGCCTGCGAACCGCTGAACGCCGCCGAAGCCGATGAGCTGGCGCCGCTGTTCAAGGCGATCGCGGACCCCGTACGGCTGCGGTTGCTGTCGCTGATCGCCTGCCACGAGGGCGGCGAGGCGTGCGTGTGTGATCTGACGGGTGCGTTCGAGCTGACCGCCCCCACGATCAGCCATCACCTGAAGGTGCTGAAGCAGGCCGGTCTGATCGATTCGGAACGCCGGGGCACGTGGGTCTACTACTGGATCAACCCTGCCGTCCTGCAGCGGCTGTCGGCGATCCTGGAGCCTCAGCAGGGCGCCGGCCTGGTCCCGGCGTGACCGTGGCCGGCGAAGACGCGGTGGTCGCCCGACTGTCGGTGCTGGACCGGTTCTTGCCGGTGTGGATCGCCGCCGCGATGGCCATGGGGCTGCTCGCCGGACGTGCGATCCCCGGGCTGGGCACGGGCCTGGACGCGGTGAAGGTCGACGGCATCTCACTGCCGATCGCCATCGGGTTGCTGGTGATGATGTACCCGGTGCTGGCCAAGGTCCGCTACGATCGCCTGGACACCGTCACCCGTGACCGGCGGCTCCTCGTCCCGTCACTGCTGCTCAACTGGGTCATCGGCCCGGCCCTGATGTTCGCCCTGGCCTGGATCTTCCTCCCCGACCTGCCCGCGTACCGGACCGGGCTGATCATCGTCGGACTCGCCCGCTGCATCGCGATGGTCATCATCTGGAACGACCTGGCCTGCGGCGACCGCGAGGCCGCCGCCGTACTGGTCGCGCTCAACTCGGTCTTCCAGGTGGTCGCGTTCGCGTTGCTCGGCTGGTTCTACCTGCACGTACTACCGGGCTGGCTCGGCCTGCGCCAGACCAACCTGAACGCCTCCACCTGGGACATCGCCCGATCGGTGCTCATCTTCCTCGGGATTCCGCTACTCGCCGGCTACCTCACCCGCCGTTTTGGGGAGAAGGCGCGCGGCCGTGACTGGTACGAGTCCGCGTTCCTGCCCAAGATCGGGCCCGCGGCGCTGTACGGGTTGTTGTTCACCATCGTGATCCTGTTCGCGCTGCAAGGCGACGCGATCACCTCCAAACCCTGGGACGTCGCCCGGATCGCCCTGCCACTGCTGACCTACTTCGCGCTCATGTGGGCCGGATCCTTCACCGTGGGCCGGCTGGCCGGCCTGGGATACGAACGGACCGCCACCCTCGCGTTCACCGCGGCCGGGAACAACTTCGAACTGGCCATCGCGGTCGCCATCGCCACCTTCGGCGTCACCTCCGGCCAAGCCCTCGCCGGTGTCGTCGGGCCTCTCATCGAGGTTCCCGTCCTGGTCGCGCTGGTCTACGTCTCCCTGGCGCTACGCCAGCGTTCGCCGTCGCCCCTTTTCGAGGAGTAGCAGTGTCCGATCTTCCCGAGGTGCTGTTCGTCTGCGTGCACAACGCGGGCCGCTCCCAGATGGCCGCCGCTCTGCTGGACCACCACGCCGCCGGACGCGTCCGCGTCCGCTCGGCCGGATCGGCTCCCGCCGACTCGATCAACCCCGCCGTCATCGCCGTCATGGACGAACTCGGCCTCGACCTGACCAGGGAATTCCCCAAGCCGCTGACCACCGAAGCCGTCCAGGCCGCCGACGTGGTCATCACCATGGGCTGCGGCGACGCCTGCCCGGTCTTCCCCGGCAAGCGCTACCTCGACTGGCAACTCGAAGACCCCGCCGGCAAACCGGTCGAGCAGGTACGCCCCATCCGCGATGAGATCGACGCCCGCGTCCGCGAACTACTCGCCGAACTCGTCCCCTCCCACTGACCCGCCGCCGTACGAGACACCACTGCCGTGCCCTCCGCCGGCCGAGGCATTCCGCGGGGACGCCTATGCCCGTACCTTCGTCCTGCTCGTCCACGCCGAAGACGCCGAGAGGCTTAAAAGAAGATCGCTGCCTGTTATGCGGCGAGACCGTACTCTAAGCCCTATGGGATACCCTCCACCGCCGCCGGGAATGATGCCGCCGCCGGGTAATGAACCTGTGCTCCTCTCGATCGGGGACATCTCCGTTACCCAGACGCATGTCATCGTGCCGCAAGGCCGGTTTCCGTTGCACGGGACGACGTGGACGGTGCAGGACTCCACGCAGGTGACCGAGAGCATTCCGGCGGTGGCGATCGTGCTCGCCATTATCTTTGTCTTGTTCTGCCTGATCGGACTGCTGTTCCTGCTCATGAAGGAGAAGCGCTACACCGGGTTCGTGTCGATCACCGTGACCGGTCCGGGGCTCTATCACACGGTGCAGTTCCCGGCGGCGCAGCACACCGGAGCGTGGGCCGCCGACGTGGTGGGCAGGGCTCGGGCGATCGCCGCTTCGGCGCCGCCGATGTCGGCCTGATACGGCAGCCGCCATTTGAGATCATGGCTGGAGTTCAAGGCTGAGGCGGCGGGCGTAGTGGGCTCGTCCGGCTCGGTCTTGGCCGGGTCCGGTCGTTCAAGGCCGGCATGTCCAGGGCGAGCAGCCCGCCCACGAATCCGAAGTGGGCGATGGCCTCGTCGAGGATCTTCTGCCAGGTGCCGTCCGCGGTCCACAACCGCAACCGTTCATGCGCGGTCTTCCACGGCCCGTAGCGTTCCGGCAGATCCCGCCGCGGCGCACCAGCTAGATCAATTACAGGACGGCCCCTAGTCGATGTGGGACAGCTTGTCGGGGTTGGTCACGCCGTAGATGCCGCGGATCTGGTCGTCCTCCGGTGAGAGGTCCAGGACCATCACCGCGAACGGGGAGTCGTCCGCGAAGATCACCGCGGACGGGTCGCCGTTGACGGTCCGGTAACGCACGACCAGATCCGAGGGCAGCCGGGCCGTCACGTTGGAGATGAGCCGGGCGACCTTCTCGCGGCCCTCGATCGGGCGCAGGCCGCCCGCTCTGCCTCCGCCGTCCGTCCACATCGTCACGTCCGGCGCGAGCAGTTCCATCAAGGCGCCGATGTCACCGCCGAACGCCGCGGCGACGAAGCGTTCGGTCACCTTCTTCTGCACGCGCGGGTCCGCCTGGTAGCGCGGGCGCCGCGACTCGACGTGTGAGCGGGCGCGGTGGGCGAGCTGGCGTACCGCCGACGGCGAGCGGGAGAGGATCTCGGCGATCTCGGTGTGGGCGTACCCGAACACCTCGTGCAGTACGAAGACCGCCCGCTCCAGCGGAGTGAGGGTCTCCAGCACGACCAGCATCGCGATGGACACCGACTCCGCGCGTACGGCCGGATCGGCGGCCTCGTCCGTGACCAGCGGCTCGGGCAGCCAGGGGCCGACGTAGCTCTCCCGGCGGCGGCTGATCGTCGCCTGCCGGCCGAGCGCCTCATTGACCGCGATGCGTACGAGATAGGCCCGCGGGTTGTCAATCTGAGCCGACGGCCACGCGCGTGACCACGACAGCCAGGTCTCCTGAAGTACGTCCTCGGTGTCGGCGACGCTGCCGAGCATGTTGTAGACGACGGAGAACAGCAGTTCCCGGTGGCCGACGAAAAGCTCCGTCGCAGCCGTGTCGGACATGTCGTCCCTCCTGTGAACGCGCTCACCCCTCAAGAGGCGTCCGGTCCAAGAAGTGTGACATCCGGCCATAAACCTGTGAGCCATGCCACAAAAGGCCGCGGCGACGTCACACTCCGGGGCTCCGCCGACTCTTGGCTGCTGAGTCGAGAGAAAGAGAAACCCATGAACCGATGGCGTGGGAATCCGTGGGCGATCCTGGCGGTCCTGTCGCTCGGATTCTTCATGACGCTGCTGGACCTGACGATCGTCAACATCGCGATTCCGGACATGGTGGAGCGGCTGCACGCGTCGCTGGACCAGATCCTCTGGGTCGTCAACGCGTACGCGCTGGCGCTGGCGGTCCTGCTCATCACCGCGGGACGGCTGGGCGACCTACGCGGGAAGAAGACCCTCTACCTGTCCGGCGTGGCCGTGTTCACCCTGGCGAGCCTGGCGTGCGGCCTCGCCCAGGGGCCGTCGGAGCTGATCGCGTTCCGTGCAGTGCAGGGCCTCGGGGCGGCGATGCTCATCCCGCAGACACTGTCGATGATCGTTGAGATCTTCCCGGCCGGGAAGCGCGGCGCGGCTCTCGGCATCTGGGGCGCGACCGCAGGCCTGTCCGGCGCCGCCGGGCCCGGCCTCGGCGGCCTGGTGGTCAGCCGGCTCGACTGGCGTTGGATCTTCTACATCAACGTGCCGATCGGCGTCGTCGTGATCGCCGCCGGCCTACTGGTCATGCCGGGCGCGCGGCGTACGGTCAGGCACCGGTTCGACATCCCCGGTGTGGTCCTCGCCTCGGCCTCGCTCTTCTGCCTGGCATTCGGCCTGATCGAGGGGGAGAAGTACAACTGGAACGGCGGGATCTGGGCGATGCTCGGCGCCGCTGCCGTACTCATGACGGTGTTCCTCCTCTACCAGCGGGGTCAGCAGGACAACGAGCCGCTGGTGCCGTTCTCGCTGTTCAAAGACCGCAGCTTCACGATCATCAATGTCGTCGGCATCGCCGTGTCGTTCGGCGTCGTCGGGCTGTTCCTGCCGCTGACGATCTATTTGCAGTCGGTGCTCGGACTCAGCGCGGCGAAGGCCGGGCTGGTGATGCTCGCCCTGGCCCTCGGATCGGTGGTCAGTGCGGGGCCGGCAGGCGTGCTGTCCGAACGCCTCGGCGGCAAGTACCTCATGATGGCGGGCATGGCGGCGTTCGCGGGCGGGCTGCTGTGGGTGGCGGTGGTCGCGGACGTCGGTGGGAGCGGAGGGAGCGTCCTCGCTCCGCTGTTCCTCATGGGGCTGGGCGCCGGCTGCACGTTCACGCCGATGGCCTCGGAGGTGATGCGGTACGTCCCGGCGCACCTGTCCGGCGCGGCCTCCGGCGTCAACAACGCGCTGCGGCAGGTCGGGTCGGTGCTCGCCGGGGCGGTGATCGGTGCGGTGCTCCAGGCTCGGCTCGCCTCCTCGCTCAGGGAGCAGGCGCAGCAGCGTGCCGGCGAACTGCCACCGTCCGTTCGTGGCCCGTTCGTCCAGGGCTTCGCCGAGCCCGGCAAGCACCTCGACGTAGGCGGCCGTAGCGGGGCAAAGCTCCCCGTGCCGTCGGACCTCGCCGATCGCGTCCAGGCCGTCGCGGGTCAGGTGTTCGGGCACGGGTTCGTCGACGCGATGCGGCCCACGATGCTCGTCTCCGCCGGGGTGCTCATCGCGGGCGTGCTCGCCTGCCTGGCCCTCAAGAGCGCCCGCGGCCCGTCCGCGAACCCGCACGGTCTTCCCGTTTCCGACGACGAGGAACTCGTCAGCCCGCACGGCTGACCGAAGGGAGAAATCATGAACGGCGAGATCGACTTCATCATGATGTACGTCACGCACGACGCCTTCCGGCGCGACCTTGCCCGCCTGGAGGCGGCGGCGTCCGACGGAAGGGCGAGCACTCCCGGCGTACGGGCGGGTTGGGAGAACTTCAAGACCCAGCTTCACGTCCACCACACCGTCGAGGACACCTGGCTGTGGCCGCGCCTCACCGAACTGGTCAAGGACCGCCCCGGCGCGCTCGCGCTGCTGGCCGACATGGAGTCCGAGCACGCCCGGCTGGACCCGATGCTCGAGGAGTTCGACCGGGCGCTGGCCGAAGCCGCGACCGACCTGACCGAGCGCGCCAAGGCCCTCACCGCGGTGCTCGACGGGCATCTCGAGCACGAGGAAGAGGAGGCGCTGCCGCTCATCCAGGAGATGCTGACGCCCGGGGACTGGAGTGAGTTCGGCCGCACGATGGCCCGCCGGCAGGGCGTACGGGGCGCGGCCGTCTACGTTCCGTGGATCAAGGACGGGATGCCGCGCGAGGATCAACGCAGGTTCCTCGGCGAGCTGCCGGCGCCCGTACGGGCACTCGACCGGCTCATCTGGACCCCGCGCTACCGGCGGCGGCACCTCTGGGAGTGACGGCCCTCAGACTCGGACTTCCTCGGCGAGGGCGGTGGAGAGGGCGTCGACGTCGGCCTCGGTGGTGTCGAAGGAACACACCCAGCGGACCTCGCCGGTGCCCTCGTCCCAGCTCTCGAAGCGGAACCGTTTGCCCAGCCGCGCGGCGACAGTTTTGTCAAGGCGCGCGAACACCGCGTTGGCCTGCGGGAGGCGGTCCACCTCGACGCCGGGCAGGCGGCGTACGGCCTCGTGGAGACGGCCGGCCATCGCGTTGGCATGGCCGGCGCTGCGCAGCCACAGGTCGCCCTCCAGCAGGGCGATGAACTGGGCGGACACGAACCGCATCTTCGAGGAGATCTGCATCGCGGCCTTGCGGAGGTAGGGCATCCCGCGTACGGCATCGGGGTCGGGCACGACGATGACCTCGCCGTACAGCAGGCCGTTCTTGGTGCCGCCGAAGGACAGCACGTCCACGCCCGCGTCGGTGGTGAAGGCGCGAAACGGCAGGTCGAGCGCTGCCGCGGCGTTCGCGAGCCGGGTGCCGTCCATGTGCACCGTCATGCCGAGCTCATGGGCGTGCGCGGAGATGGCGGCGATCTCCTCGGCCGTGTAGAGGGTGCCGAGCTCGGTGCTCTGGGTGATCGACACGACGCGCGGCTGGGCGCGGTGCTCGTCGCCCCAGCCGTGCGCCCACCGGTCGATCAGCGCGGGCGTCAGCTTGCCGTCCGGGGTCGGCACCGGCAGCAGCTTGAGGCCGGCCACCTTTTCCGGGGCGCCGCCTTCGTCCAGGTTGATGTGGGCGGTCTCCGCGCAGATCACCGCGGACCAGGGCTCGGTCATCGACTGCAGGCCGATCACGTTCGCGCCGGTGCCGTTGAAGACCGGGTACGCCTCGGCGCGCTCGCCGAAGTGTGCTCGGAACACGTCACGCAACCGGGCGGTGTAGACGTCGCCACCGTAGGAGGGCTGGTGACCGCCGTTGGCCGCACCGATCGCGGCGAGGATCTCGGGGTGGACCCCGGCGCAGTTGTCGCTGTTGAAGCCCCGCGCGGAGGGGTCGTGCAAACTGATCATGATGCGATCGAGTATCCCATATGCGCGGATTGTGACCATCGTTGACGTCTGAGTGGGGCCGTCCAGGTCAGCGAAGTGCCGTATGTGAACGGCGAGGTATGCGCTACCGAAGACGCGACATGACCGAATGGTAAAGGGTTGTTACTTACGGGGCATAAGTGGTCTCTGACCGATAGTGTGCACCACGCGTCGATGATGTTTCCGTCTCACGGCGTGCCACTGACCACTCCTTAGCTGGAGGAATTTCATGCGCCTGAAGAAGGCGAGTCTTACGTTCGCCGGTGCGGCCGCCGCCGTCGCCGTGACCACCATGGCCGCGTCCCCCGCGTGGGCCTGCAACGACCGCGACCCCGCGCTCAAGCTCGAGTCGCTCTGCGGCAAACTGGGTCAGCCAGACTGGATGCTGACCAACCCCAACACCTTCGAGGTGCCGGCCACCTGGGTCGACGACAAGGGCGGCCACAGCATCGAGAAGATCAAGGTACCGGCCCGCGGCGGTGTCGCCCTGCCGACGCACGCCAAGAACGTGACCGTCACCGCGTACCGGATCGACCAGCAGAACCTGCCGGTCTGGAAGAACCACGGCGCGGTGGGCGCCCTGCTGCACTGCGCCTCGAAGCCCCCGGCCTCGCCGTCGGAGAAGCCGACGAAGCCCCAGCCGAAGCCGACCGCCACCACTAGCCAGTCGACCAAGCCGACCACCCCGCCGAGCGGCGAGGCGGGTCCCGCGACTCCCGTGAAGGCCCAGCCTGAGTTCACCGGCTGACGCAGATCGACAAGGCCGGCCCGGGAACGATCGTGTTCCCGGGCCGTCTTCATCACCGACATCATCGAGGAGCAGGACAGATGTCATTCAGCCCGGGATCGCGAGCGGCCGCCCTGACGGCCGGCGCCGTGCTGAGCCTCACCCTGGCCGGCTGCGGCGGTTCCGACAACAAGACCGTGAGCAGCCAACCGGCCGCGGGCGCCCCGACGGCCCAGGCGACCACCGCGGCGTCGTACGACTTCGGGAACGGCGCGAGCACGATCGCCACCGCGCGTAACGCGACGGTCAACATCTACAAGAAGCCGGGCGACGCGTCGCCGAGCATCACGCTGCGCAGCCCGAACCCCGACGGAGCGCCGCGGGTGTTCCTCGTGATGGATCACAAGGCGGGCTGGCTGCACGTCTTTCTGCCCGTGCAGCCGAACGGCAGCACGGGCTGGATCGCCTCCCGTGAGGTCAGCACCGCCAAGACCCACTACTGGGTCCAGGTACTCCAGTCGGCCCACCGGCTCAAGGTCTACCAGGGCAAAAAGGTACTGATCACCACGCCGGCGGCGATCGGCAAAACCGACACCCCGACGCCCGGTGGCGCCTACTACCTCACCGAGCTGCTCCAGCCGCCGAACCCGAACGGTGACTACGGCCCCTACGCCTATGGCCTGTCCGGGCAGTCGACGGCACTCACCGACTTCAACGGGCATGACCCGATCATCGGCATCCACGGCACCAACCAGCCGAACCTGCTGGGCACCTCGGTCAGCCACGGATGCATACGCATCAGCAACACGATGATCACTCGGCTGGCCAAGATGCTGCCGCTCGGCACGCCGGTCCAGATCGCGAGCTGAGCACGGCCTCGCCGAGCAGTACGAGCAGAAGGAACAGCAGCGCACCGGGCACCACGTACGGCAGGGGCCCGGTGCGCAGCCACGCGTCGCCGAACCGGACGGTGAGCCCGGGCAGGCTGCCGACGGTGGCCACCAGAGCGCGGGCGAGCTGGACCCAGTCCAGCCGAGTGGCCGGAGCCAGGGCGAGCAGCGGAAGGACCAGCGCTTCGTACCACGGGTAGTAGACCGGAGTGGTGATCACCCAAGCCGTGCAGATCGCCAGGGCGGGTGCCAGCCAGAGCGGACCGTCCGTGCGAGCGCGCAGGAGGGGCAGCGCGATCACCAGCGCGAGGACGAGAGCCGCCAAGGGGAGCCACGACGGAAGCCGGCCGGTGAGCGGCATCAGAAGCTGCCAGGGAGTGTTCCACGACGGCGACCGGCTCCGCCGCGCGAGTGCCGCGACGCCCGCCCCGCCGGCCACGGAGTAGCCGATGCCAAGGACGGTCATCGCACCTGCTGTGAGCGCGAGCAGCGCGCGGGGCGAGCGGCGTACGGCCCAGGCCATCGCCGCGCCGAGCAGCAGGTACGGCGCCTTCACCGCGCCGGCGGCACCCAGCAGCAGGCCCGCCGCCCCGCTCCGCCACACGCTTGGACCGGTCGTCGCGAGGGCCGCCACCGCGAGGCCGGCCGCGAGTCCGTCGACGTGCGCGCCCCCGATCAACGCCCACAGCATGAGCGGGTTGAGCGTCCAGAGCAGATGCACCCGCGTGCGGCGGGCCGGGTCCGCGCCCGCCAGCCGGTCCAGCGCGAGTGCCGCGGCGAGGAAGGCCAGCGCGTTCCAGACCTTCAGCCAGAACACCGTCGACGTCGCGGTGCCGTACGACAGCGCCGAGGCCGCCCACTCCGTGGCGGTGGCCAGCGGCCCGTACACCGAAGGGATGTCCTGCCACGGCTCCGGTGCCAGTGCGCCGACCCGGTCGCCCGTGGCGCGGAACTCCCGTGGAGTCATGACGTGCGGGTCGTGACCGAGCACCGCCATCCGGCGGTACACCGCGTAGTCCATGGGATCGCTGCTGCCCATCGGCGGGGCGGCGACGAGGACCGCCGCCGCCAGCAGACCGCCGACCAGGAGTCCACGGGGCCGCCAGCCGTGGCGTACCGCCACCAGCCCCGCCCCAAGGCCGACCGCCCCGGTGATCATCGCGGTCCAGAGGATGCCGGTGACCCCCAGGTCGGAGACGGCCGGCCACCGCAGGCGCGGGAACACGCCGTCGCCGTCCATGCGCGGGACCGCCGCAGGGAACCGGCCGAGGCCCACGAGCACCATCAGTGCCAGGCTCGTGGTGAGCCCGCCGGCCGCGGCGTACGGGAGCGCTCTTCTCATCCGGTCATGCCGCCTGCTCCGTGACCGTGCCCTGGAGGACGGCCTCGTAGTGGCCGAGCAGTTCGTCGCAGATACCGGCCCAGTCGCGGCCGTGCACGGACAGGCGGGCGTGGCCGCCCATCCGGGTTCGCAGCGACGCGTCGGCGGCCAGTGCCGCGACGGCCGCGCGCAACGCTGCCGGGTCGTCGGGCGGGTACAGCAGGCCGTTGTGTCCCGGCCGTACGAGGTCGAGCGGGCCGCCGGACGCGGGCGCGACTACCGGCACCCCGGCGGCGAGCCCCTCCTGTACGGCCTGGCCGAAGGTCTCGTCCGCGCCGGTGTGCACGAAGACGTCGAGCGAGGCGACCAGCTCGGACAGGTCCTGGCCGGTACGGAAGCCGGTGAACAGCGCGTCGGGCAGCAGGCGTTCGAGCCTGCGCCTGGCCGGGCCGTCGCCGACCACGACGAGGCGCACGCCGGGCAGTCCGGTCAGGTGGGAGAGCATCCACGGGCGTTTTTCCGGGGCGAGCCGCCCGACATAGCCGACCAGCACCTCCCCGCCCGGGGCGAGCCGGGCGCGCAGTTCCGCCGACCGGTGCCGGGGGTGGAAGCGCTGGTCGTCCACGCCGCGGGCCCACAGTGCCAGCCGGGGGAAGCCGCGCCGCCGCAGCTCGTTCAGGGTGGGCCGTGACGGCACCAGCGTGCGGTCGGTCCGCTCGTGGATGTGCCGGAGCCAGGCCCAGACCATCGCGTCGGCACCGCGCAGGCCGTACCGGCGGGCGAACCCGACGAGGTCGGTCTGGAAGACCGCGACGGAGGGCACGTCGAGCCGGCGGGCGGCCGCGATCCCGGAGGTTCCGAGCAGCAATGGGGAGGCGAGATGGACGACGTCGGGCCGGAAATCACGCAATGCGGAGGTGACCTGCCGCGTGGGCAGCCCGACGACGAATGACCGGTAGAAGGGGAGGGGGACTCCGGGCGTGAGCCGCAGCCGGCCGTCGTGGTCGTCGGGGCCGGGCCCCGGCGCGACGACGAGCACCTCATGGCCCCGTTGGGCCAGGTGCTCCATGACACGGCAGACGGAGTTGGTCACCCCGTTTACGTGGGGGAGAAAGGACTCAGTGACAATCGCGATCCTCACGGCCGTGAGCGTGACCGCACGGCGCGACCCGGCGACCGCGCTGCGGCACCGCGCCGGGAAACATTGAGGGAACGTCCCTCTCGCACCTGACGGTCCAGCGGGGGCCACGGGACTGCCGGTACCCGATGAAAGCCCTGGTGAGAAAAGGGGACTCTTGGCGGCCCCATCCCGCCTGCGTAATTTGTCACGATTCGGCAACCATCCCGACCGCCATCTTCTGTCGCCCATTCGTCGCCGCGACAATCACCCCTTGTTCACCTTTTGTCGGACGAATCGCAGTCCGACCTTCTAGGGGGTTTCGTGAAGAAGCTTCTTGCCGTGGCCGCGACGGCCGGCCTGGGCCTCACCGGCCTCGGGCTCGGTGCCACAAGCGCGTCGGCGACCACGCAGGCGCCCGGCGGGTTCCAGCCGTCGAGCCTGGCCTGGCACGCCTGCCAGGCCGACATCGTGAACGGGGCGAAGGCGTACGACGCCGTCGGCCCGGTCAAGGTTTCGACGATCATCCAGTGCGCCGAGCTCCAGGTGCCGCTCGACTACGCCCACCCGAACGGCCAGAAGATCACCCTTGAGCTGACCAAGCTCCCGCACCAGGGTTCGGGTGCGGCGAAGGGTGACATGCTGGTCAACCCGGGCGGCCCGGGCGGCGAGGGCGCGCTGTTCGGCGCGAGCGTCTACGCCCGCAACTCCGCGCCCATGCAGGCCGCGTACAACGTCATCGGCTTCGACCCGCGCGGCATCGGGTTCAGCACCCCCAAGCTGACCTGCGACGTCAACTACAGCAACGCGCCCCGGCCGGAGTACGGCACCGGCGGCCGCAAGGACGACGCGGTCTGGCTGAAGAAGTCCAAGGCCTACGCCGACGCGTGCGCCCGCAACTTCGGCGCCGGCGCGAAGGTGGACCTGCTCGACCACATCAAGACCATCGACTCGGTCCGCGACATGGACACGATCCGCGCGGCGCTGGGCGACAAGAAGCTCGACTACTACGGCGCCTCCTACGGCACCTACCTCGGCCAGACCTACGCCACGGTCTTCCCGAAGAACGTCGGCCGCATGGTGCTGGACGGCAACGTGACGCCGAAGAACGTCTGGTACGACGCCCAGCTCACACAGGACGTCGCGTTCGACAAGAACATGGACTACTACTTCGGCTGGATCGCCAAGTACGACTCCAAGTACCACCTCGGCACCACCCAGGCCGCCGTCCGAAGCTACTACTACAAGCTCTACGACAAGCTGGCCGCGCACCCGCTGACCTACACCGCCGACGGACAGACGGTGGCGGTCGGCCAGGACGAGCTGGTGGACAACATCCAGAACGCCGCGTACCGCCGCAGCCAGGCCGTCTGGAACCTGTACGCGTCCGCGCTGTCGGCCTACAAGGCCGGGGACGTGGCGACCTTCGCGGGCACGTTCGGCGCCCAGACCACCGGCGGGAGCGATGACAACTCCTTCGCCGTCTACAACGCCGTGCAGTGCACCGACACCCAGTGGCCGACGAGCTGGGCCAAGTGGCACGCCGACGCCGTCCGCACCAACCAGGACCACCCGTTCCTGACCTGGGGCAACGTCTGGTTCAACGCGCCCTGCCTGTTCTGGCACGCCAAGGCGGGTACACCGGTCAAGGTGGGCCAGACCAAGGACCTGCCGACGAACATCCTGATGTTCCAGGCCACCGACGACGCCGCCACGCCGTACGCGGGCGCGCTGGAGCTGCACAAGATCCTGCGGGGCTCGCATCTGGTCGTCCAGGACGGCGACCGTACGCACTGCATCGTGCACCGCGGCGACCTGCGTCCCGGCGGCGTCGACTCCTACTTCGACGCCTACTTCCTGAACGGCGCCCTGCCCAAGACCGACACCGTGCACGTGTCGCAGCTCGGTGACCCGACGCCTCCGCCCGCCTCTGCCAAGAGCCAGGCGACGCCCGGTCACGCCGACGCGCTGAACTAGATCCACGCACGCGAAAAGACCCCCGAGCACCCGGGGGTCTTTTCGCGTCCGGAATCAGAGTCATTGCGGACCGAACCTGACCGCAATGCTCCCTAGCGTCGTGCGTGACGACCGAGAGGAAAGGGCGGACGATATGACCACCACGGACGAGACCATGACCGGCGAGACCGCGACGCTGCTGGAGACGCTGGCCGGCCAGCGGTCCTTCCTTCGCCACACGGTGCGCGACCTGACCGACGAGCAGGCCGCCCGGCGTACGACGGTGAGCGCGCTGTGTCTCGGCGGCCTGATCAAGCACGTCGCGTGCGTCGAGAGGGGATGGATCGACTTCATCGTCCGCGGCGCCGAGGCGATGGACATGAGCCCGGAGGAATGGGAGAACGAGTTCCGGCTGCTCGAGGGGGAGACTCTGGCCGGAGCGCTGGAGGAGTACGAGGAGGTCGCCCGCCGGACGGAGGAGATCGTGGCGAACCTGCCCGATCTGGAGGTGTCGCGCCCGCTGCCTGAGAGGCCCTGGTTCGAGCCGGGCGCGAGCTGGTCGGCCCGTCGTGTCCTGCTCCACGTGCTGGCCGAGACCGCCCAGCACTCCGGCCACGCCGACATCATCCGCGAGTCGCTCGACGGCTCGAAGACGATGGGGTGACGGTCACTTCTCCGGCGGGGTGCCGGAGGTGTGCTCGGTGGCGAGCCGGGCGAGTTCGACGCGGGAGCCGATGCCGAGCTTTCGGAACACCTGGCGCAGATGGAACTTCACGGTGTGGGGTGAGACGAACATCTGGGTGGCGACCTGCGGATTGGTCAGTCCCTGCGCGGCGAGCGCGGCGACGTTGCGTTCGGTCTCGGTCAGGCTCGACCAGCCAGAGACCGGGCGTTCGGACTGGGTCCAGTGCCGCCGGCGTACGCCGAGCCTGCGCAGCCGGGCGCGAATCCGGGCCGCGTCCCGCAGCGCGCCGATGTCCTGGTAGCCCTCCAACGACAGGTCCAGGGCCTCGATCGCCGCGTCGGCGCTGGATCCGCCATTCGGCCGGGTGAGCAGAACACCGAGGTCCTCGGCGGCCGAGGCGCGGCCCCACGGCCCGACATGGGCGGCGGCGGCCTGTGACAGGGCCGCCCGGTCGCCGCGCAGAACGCCCTGAGAGTGGGCCGCCGAGGCCGCGAGTGTAGGAAAGTCGGGATTGTCGTCGGCGAGCGTCGCGGCCATGGCCGCGACGGTCTCGGCGGCGTCGCGGTCGCCGGTGGTGAGCGCGATACGGATGAGCCAGGCGGCGGCGTCGGGTTCGGACATGAGCAGCCAGCGTCGCTCGTTCGGGTCGGTGTAGCAGACCTGCAGCATGTCCAGGGCTTTTCGGGGGCCGTCCTGGACCTCGGCGAGCATCGCCAGACCCCATCTGCCCCAGGCCATACCGAACATCGCGCCGGCCTGGCGTCGCTCGGCGTACCGCTGGACATATCCGGTGGCGGCGTCGATGTCACCGCAGTGCACGGCCACGATGGTGAGGACGGCGAGCCCGAGCAGCACGAACGCGTGCATGCCCATCTGGTCGGCCAGGGCCACTCCGGCCTGGGCCTCGACGGCCGCGTCGTCGAGCCGGCCCTCGGCAAGACGCACCCGAGCGCGGAATATCGCGGGACAGGGGGCATACGCGGTGTGTCCGAACTCCGCGATCTCGTCGGCGACGATCTTGAGTTCGTCGTCCGCCTCGGTGAGCATCCGCATGTCCGTGAGCAGGGTGGCCAGGTGCAGCCGCGGGTGCACGCGCCGGGCCTGTACCTCGTCGCGGGGAGCGATGCGGACGGCCTCCCGTACGTGCCCGAACCCCTCCGTCACGTGCCCGTCCCCCCAGGCGACGTAGGACAGCAGCATGTGGGCGCCGACCTGGGAGGCGCGGCTGTGCTGCCGTCCGTTGCCCACGATCGTGTCGGCCAGCTCCTGCCCGCGCCGGAAGGCATGGCTCGCGTACAGCGAGCGGAGCAGCACCTGTTCGGCGAGGCCGCGCAGCTCCGCGGACAGATCCGGCTGGGCGAGCGCCTGCTCGGCCTCGGCCGCCGCGTCCACCGGCCGGCCGGCCAGCAGCAGCGCGTACGCCAGTTCGTACCGCAGGCGCGCGCCCTGGCCGGGCACACCGGTCTGGCACATCGCGGCACGGGCGTACTCCGCCGCCTCGGGCAGCCGTCCGGAGGTCGTGAGGGCGTAGACGGCCGTCACCGTACGGTCGAACCGGCCCGTGTCTCCCGGGGCGGTGAGCTCGAGGGCGCGTACGGCCAGGTCGGCCGCTGTCTGCGGAGATGATGGCAGCACCTCGTTCACGGCCTGGTCGAGGCCTGCGAGCGCGCGCGAGTCACCGGGACGCGCGTAGTGCATCAGGTGCGTGGCCGCGGGGATGGCCGAGCCGCCGCGCCTCAGGAGCATCTCCGCGGCCTGCCGGTGCAACGCGTGACGCACTGGCTTGGTGACGGTCTCGGTCACGGCCCGCCAGAGCAGGTCGTGCCGGAATGTCAGCTGGTCACCGCTGGGGACCAGCACGGCCACCTCCTCCGCCTCCTCCAAGGCGGGCAGCAGCCGGCTGGGCGGTTCGTCGAACATGTCGGCCAGGTCGTCGACGCGAAAGGAGCGTCCCAGGATGGCCGCGACCTGGAGCAGATGGCGGGTGTGGGGGGACAGTCGGGCCAGGCGGCTGCGCGCGATCTCGTGCACCCGCCGCGGAAGCTGCCGCGACACCAGCCGTGCCTGGCCGCCCCTGGTGTCGACCGCGCCCTCGTCGTGGAGGCCGCAGAGCAGCTCGACCAGCATGAAGGGGTTGCCGCCGGTCGTGGCCGTCAGCGCGAGGAGGTCCGGACCCGGTGGCGCGCCGAGCACATCGGTGATGATCTCGGTCATCGCGCGGTCGCTCAGCGCGTCGAGCGTGATGCGCGTCGCGCCATCGCGTTCGAGGAGCTCATAGAGCCGGTCCGCACCGGAGTCGACGGTCGCGGTCGTGCGCGCCAGGACCCACAGCACGGGATAGGAGGCCAGCTCGGGGATCAATGACCGCAGCGCGAGCATCGTCGTCGGATCGGCCCACTGCAGGTCATCCAGCGCGATCAGGAGCGGCCCGCGCGCTACGCGCTCCTCCAGGCGTGTCTGCAACTGCTCGATCAGCCGCAGCCGCAGGTCGACGGTCTCCGATGGCACCCTCTGGCCTTCGCGCAGCGTCTGTGGGGATTCGCCGAGCGCCGCCATCAGCGGGACCAGCGGTGCCAGCTGACTGGGTTCGTCGGCCGCTCCGTGCGCGAGCATGAAACCGCGCGCCGCGGCCGCCTCCACCGCGTCGGTGAGGAGACGGCTCTTGCCCATCCCCGAGTGGCCTTCGACCAGCAGCACGCCGCCCCGGCTGTGCTCGGCGGCGCGCAGGGCCGTGGTGACGACCCGCCACTCTCGCGTCCGCCCACGCCAACCGCGCCGCGACGATCGCCCGAGGTCGACTCCGGCCGCGGGTCCCGAGGCGGACGGCGGTGCACCCGCCGCCGTAAGTCCGTGAGACACCAGACCTACAACTTACCTGGTAGATGCCGTTTTTGGCCTGCCCGTACCGCCGATTTGCCAGCCGGCGCTGCGCCTCTGGTACCACCGGGCAGGGTGTGCCGGGCGTTCGGCGTGATGGAGAGCGCCGAACGGTCATGCGGCCGGCCGGGCCTCAGCACGCCCCCCGGAATCTGAGCTGAGACCCAGCCGTCCGCGTCACCGCGAGCTCGCGGCGATGCCGGCCACCGGGCAGGTCCTCCGACGCTTCCGAGCCGCCGCCCCAGAAGTGGGCTCGGCTAGCCGGACTCCCCGCCGCGAGCTCGAAGCGGCGACTCCATTGATTCTTCGCGGGGCCGGCGGCGTCCGTATCAGCCATGTGGGCAGGTTTGGTATCCGGTATACAAAACCGGCCGGCCGCAGCCGCGCCCTGGCCGGGGTTCGCGATCCCCGGGCCACCGCGAGCGGTGCGACGGCCTGGCGGGAGGCGTGGCCAGGTGGTCCTGATCAGAGGTCCTGGTCACACGGCTTCGAGGATAGTGGCGTTGGCAAGGCCTCCGGCCTCGCACATGGTCTGGAGGGCGTAGCGGGCGCCCCGCTGCCGCATGGCGTTCACGAGGGTGGCCATCAGGCGGGTGCCGCTGGCGCCGAGCGGATGGCCGAGCGCGATCGCGCCGCCGTTGACGTTGACCTTGGCGAGGTCGGCGCCGGTCTCCTGGAGCCAGGCCAGCACCACGCTGGCGAACGCCTCGTTCACCTCGAACAGGTCGATGTCGTCCAGTCGCAGCCCGGCCCGGCGCAGCACCTTCTCGGTGGCCGGGATGACACCGGTCAGCATCAGCAGCGGGTCCGAGCCGGTCACGGCGAAGCTGTGCAGCCGGGCCACCGGCCGCAGGCCGAGCCGCGCCGCGGTCTCGCTAGAGGTGATGAGCACCGCCGAGGCGCCGTCATTGATCGGACTGGAGTTGCCGGCCGTCACCGACCAGTCGATCTGCGGGAACCGCTCGGAGTAGGAGGGATCGGCGAAGGCGGGGCGGAGCCCGGCGAGGATCTCCGGGGTGGTGCCCGGCCGTACGGACTCATCGCCGCTGATCAGGCCCGCGTCCGTACGGACCGGGGTGAGCTCGGTGGCGAACAGCCCACCCGCGTGCGCCTCGGCCGCGCGCCGATGCGAGAGCGTGGCGAAGTCGTCCATCTGCTCGCGGCTGATCGACCATTTGGCGGCGATCAGCTCAGCGCTGATGCCCTGCGGGACGAGCCCGCCGGGGAAGCGCTCCGCCATGCCCGGGCCGAAGGGATCGGCGCCCTGCGGCACGTTCGACCACATAGGGACGCGGCTCATCGACTCGATGCCACAGGCGACGACCAGGTCGTACGCGCCGGCGATCACGCCCTGGGCGGCGAAGTGGACGGCCTGCTGGGAGGAGCCGCACTGCCGGTCGATCGTGGTCGCGGGCACGGAGTCGGGGAAGCCGGCCGACAGCCAGGCGTTGCGTGTGGTGTTCACGGCCTGCTCGCCGACCTGGTCGACGCAGCCGCCGATCACGTCGTCGACGAGTCCGGCGTCGATGCCGGTGCGCCCGATCAGGGTCCGCAGTGTGTGGGCGAGCAATTCGACCGGGTGCACGCTCGCGAGCGTGCCGTTCGGCCGGCCCTTGCCCATCGGGGTGCGTACGGCCTCCACGATGACGGCGTCCCGCATTTCTCGGCTCCTGCCCACGAAGTTTGAAAAGTGAACTCACTGTAGGAGGCATGGAGTTGGAAAAGCAAACGCAGGGGTACGGTAGGGGTATGACCACGTCGCGCCCTTGCTCTGTCGCCAACACGCTGAGCGTGATCGGTGAGAAGTACTCCCTGCTCGTGCTGCGCGAGGTCTTCTTCGGAGTCCGGCGCTTCAACGACATCGCACGCAACACCGGTGCACCGCGCGACGTCCTGACCGCACGCCTGAACCACCTGGTCGAGGCCGGTGTGCTGGAAAAGGTCCCATACTCCGAGCGGCCGCTGCGGCACAAGTACGTGCCGACCGAGGCGGGCCGGGAGCTGCAGGGCGTGCTGCTCACCCTGATGGCCTGGGGGGACCGGCATCTGTCGGATCGGCCGCCGGTCGTCTTCGAGCACTCCTGCGGCGCGGATCTCGACCCGATGGTCGTGTGCCGCGACTGTGGCGAGAAGGTCGGACCGCGCTCCCTCACGCCACGCTTCCAGGCCGAAGGCTGGGCCCGGACCGGCCAGGTCGCCGGCTGAGCGGTCAGTCGCCGGCCGTCGTGGCCGGGGAGTCCTCGGCCGGGGTCGCGAACCTCCACAGCGCGTCGGCCAGCCGGATGAGGTCCAGCTCTCCCAGGTGATCGGTGATGTGCCGCCGCGTGCTGGACAGATGGGTGGGGTATGCCTGTTCCAGGCGGGCCAGGCCGGCGTCGGTGAGCACGGCGTTGCTGCCGCGGGCGTCCTCGGCGCACTGGACGCGCTCGATCAGGCCGTCGGCCTCCAGCCGGGTGACGATGCGGGTCATGCCGCTCAGTGACACGTCGCACGCCGCCGCGAGCTCGCTCATTCGCAGCAGGCGGTGAGGCGCCTCCGAGAGATGCATCAGCGCGCCGTACTCGTTCAGTGTCAGCCGCTGCTCGCGCGTCAGGTCGGCGTCGATCGCGCGCGGCACGACCATGATCACCCGACCGAGCGCCCTGACGACCGCCTCCTCCTCGGGGCTCAGCGGCCGCTGGGGAGGCGTCGCCGATGACGAGCCGGTGTCGGACATGCCCTCAGCCTACTTGCTTGACAAATCAACCATCAAGCGTATTTGCTTCACAAAGCAAGTAGCTGACAGGGAATGCGCAGGAGACACATATGACGAAGATCGGCATCATCATCGGCAGCACCCGGCCTGGACGCGTAGGCGAGGCCGTCGCGCGCTGGGTTCACGGGATCGCCTCGCAGCGCGGCGACGCGGAGTTCGAACTGGTCGACCTGCTCGACTACAAGCTGCCGCATCTCGACGAGGCCCTCCCGCCCTCGCTGGGCCAGTACTCCCAGCCGCACACCCAGGAATGGGCCGCCAAGATCGCTTCCTTCGACGGCTTCATCTTCGTCACGCCGGAGTACAACCACTCCACGTCCGGCGCGCTGAAGAACGCCATCGACTTCCTCTACGGCGAGTGGAACAACAAGGCCTGCGGTTTCGTCAGTTACGGAGCTACCGGAGGCACCCGCGCCGTTGAGCACCTGCGCCTCATCGCGGCCGAGCTGCAGATGGCCGACGTGCGCTCCCAGGTGGCGCTGTCGCTGTTCACCGACTTTGAGAACTTCACCGTCTTCACGCCCGGCGACCACCAGCTGCAGCCGCTCGCCTCGACGCTCGACCAGGTCGTCGCCTGGAGCGAGGCGCTCGCGCCGCTGCGCGTCACCGCCTGACCAGCAGGCGCCAGGACGTGTCTGATGAATTCGCGTTCGTAGCGCGCAGCCGGACAGGGATTCATCGGACCGCCCTAGGACATCGCCCGGCGGACCGAGTCCGCGGGGGCGGCTCAGCTCCGCCGGGCGATTCCCGCGACCTGCCAGTGCAGGTCCTCGGCCGAGCCGGGCGCACGGTGCAGCGGCACGACGTCGGATGCCGGCGGGCGCCACTGCGGGAGCACGGCCAGACCGGGCTCCACCAGGTCGAACCCGTCGAAGAACGGCAGGATCTGCTCCCGGGTCCGCGGGTGCCACGGTGGCGCGCCGGACGCCGTGAGGATATTCCCGATCGCGTGCGGGCGCGGGTCGTCCAGGACATGGGAGAGGGCCAGGTAGCTGCCTGGGGCCATGACCTGGCGCAGCCGTCCGATGAGGCCGGCGGGGTCGCTCTCGTCGGAGACGAAGTGCAGGATGGCCACGATCAGCACTGCCACCGGCTGGTCGAAGTCGATGAGCTCGACGACCTTCGGATCCGCCAGGATCTGGTCGGGGTAGAGCAGGTCGCCCTGTGTGAAGGCGGTGTTCTTGTCCGTGGCCAGCAGCGCCCGGCCGTGGACGACGGCGTGCGGGTCGTGGTCGACGTACACCACCCTGCTGTCCGGGGCGGCGGCCCGCGCGACCTCATGGACGTTCTGCCGGGTCGGCAGCCCCGAGCCGATGTCGAGGAACTGGCGGATGCCCAGCTCGGCGGCCATGTAGTGCACCGCGCGCACCAGGAACGCCCGGTTGGCGCGCACCATCTCCCGCGACTCCGGGACCGCGGAGATCATCTGATCCGCGGCGTCCCGGTCCACGACGTAGTTGTCCTTGCCGCCGAGGTAGTGGTCGTACATGCGCGCGACGCTGGGCCTGCCGGTGTCGATCTGATCGGTCAGCGACGTCTCGTCTGCCATGTGTTCCCGCCCGAGCTGTGGGCGCCGAAGCCCGCAGCGGATCCGTGGCCCCGGCGAAAAGGTGCGAATCCTGTTGTAGCAGACAACGGTCAAGGACGGAGTACCGCCTTGATCACGCCGTCGGCGCGCTCGTCGAACGCCCGGTAGAGGTCCGGTGCGTCGTCGAGCCCCCCGTGGTGGGTGACGATGACGCTGGGGCGGGCCCGGCCGGACAGGATCAGGTCGCGCAGCAGAACGGTGTACCGGCGGTCGTGGGTGCGGCCGAACCCGACCGACACCCCCTTGGAGAAGAACGTGGCCCACGGCACCGTGAGACGGCCGTCGGCGTGGCCGCCGGGCGCGGGGTGCAGATCCTTTTCGGCGTAGACACCGATCACACCGACGTGCCCGGTCGGGTTGACCAGGCGCGCGAGGTCGTCGATGACCTGCATGGGGTTCTCCCGCTCGGGTGCCTCGCGGTCGCGGGCCTGGAAGCCCACGGCGTCGATGCCGATCTCCACGCCGCACATGGACTCCTCACCGATGGGCAGTCCGCCGGCCCGGCGCAGGTCGCGGATCCGCTCGACGGGGTCCCCCTGCCGGAAGTCGACCGGCGTGGCGCCGAGCTCGCCCGCCTTGTCGAGCCGCTCGGTCACCCCGTCGACCACGTAGACCTCGGCGGCGCCCTTCAGCAGCGAGCTGTAGGCCGCGAGCAGGCCGATGGCGCCCGCCCCGAACACCGCCACGGTCGATCCCGCGAAGACCCGCGCCAGCTCGGTCGCGTGCCAGCCGGTCACGAAGGCGTCGGCCAGCAGCACGAAGTCGTCCTCCAGGGCGTCCCCGGGTTCGCCCGGCACGGGCACGCAGTTCGCGTCGGCGAAGGGAACCCGCAGCAGTTCGGCCTGCGCGCCGCGGTAGCCGCCCATCCCCGCGTAGCCGTACGCGGCGCCGAAGCCGCCCGGGCGCACCCGCAGGCAGGCGGCCGAGAGCCCCTTCGCGCAGTTGACGCACACCCCGCAGTACAGATGGGTGGGGATCACCACCCGGTCACCCGGCTTCACCATCTCCACCGCGGGACCGGCCTCTTCCACCACGCCGAGTGGCTCGTGCCCCAGGACCAGCCCGGGTTCGGCGCCGGTCCGCCCGTCGTACATGTGCAGGTCGGTGCCGCAGATCGCGCTCGACGTCACGCGGATCACCACGTCGGACGGCTCTTCCAGCGTCGCATCCGGCACATCCTCGACCGTGACCGTACGGGTGCCGGCGAAGACCACCGCCTTCACGCCGCGCCACCGCGGTGTGTCCGTGACGACCCGTCCATGTCACTCACCTTCCTCGGCAGCCGACGCCGCTTCCAGTCCTACCCCGCGATCGGCCCCCCACCGGCCTAGGACGTGTCTGATAGATCCCGTTCGTAGCGAGCGCCGCGCAGCCGGACAGGGATTTGTCAGACACGCCCTAGCCGCCGAGGCGGGCGGCGCGGGTGAGGAGGTACCCCCGCTCCGGAGGGCTCATCGTGAGCCTGGCCGCCGTACGGTAGCTTTCGGCGGCGGCCGATCGGTCGCCCGCCATCTCCAGCAGGTGGGCGCGTGCCGCGTGCAGCCGATGATGATTCGCCAGGCGTGCGTCGGACTCCAGCGCGTCGAGCATGCCGAGCCCGGTGGCCGGGCCGTGCGTCATGGCGGCCGCCACGGAACGGTTGAGCGAGACCATGGGATTGTCCGACATGCGCTCCAGCAGGCCGTACAGCGCCAGGATCTGCGGCCAGTCGGTGTCCTCGACCCCGGCGGCCTCGTCATGCACGGCGCTGACCGCCGCCTGAAGCTGGTACGGCCCGACCGTGCCCCTGGCCAGGGTCGCGGTGATGAGGTCGACTCCCTCGGCGATCAGATCCGCGTCCCAGAGGGTCCGGTCCTGTTCGGCGAGCGGGATCAGTTCGCCGGCCGGTCCCGTACGCGCCGGGCGCCGCGCCTCGGTGAGCAACATCAGCGCGAGCAGCCCGGCCACCTCACAGTCGTCCGGGAGAAGCTCGCGGACCGCACGGGTCAGCCGGATCGCCTCCCACGCCAGGTCGCCACGGTGCAGCTCGGGACCGGCGCTGCCGGCGTACCCCTCGTTGAAGATCAGATACAGCACGTGCAGCACCGAACGGAGGCGTCCCGCCCACTCCTCGGCCGACGGCATGCGGAACGGGACGTTCGAGGCACGGATGCGCTGCTTGGCCCGGCTGATCCGCTGCGCCATGGTCGCCTCGGGCACCATGAACGCGTTGGCGATCTCCGTCGTGGTCAATCCGCCGACCGACCGCAGCGTCAGGGCGATCGCCGACGTCGGGGTCAGTGACGGGTGACAGCACAGGAACAGCACCGTCAGCGTGTCGTCGCGGTGCCCCTCGTACTCATCATCCGCGGACGGCGCGGACCACTGGTCGGCCGGTGTCTGCCGCACGACGACGTCCTCCCGGCGGCGCCGGGCCTGCTCGCTCCGCACCTGCTCGGTCATGCGGCGTGCCGCGACCTGGATCAGCCACCCGCGCGGGTTGTCCGGCACCCCATCGTGCGGCCACTGCGCCGCGGCGGCCAGCAGGGCCTCCTGGACCGCGTCCTCTGCGGTCTCGAAGTCCCCGAAACGGCGGCCGAGCACGCCGAGGACCTGCGGCGCCAGAAGGCGTAGCAGGTCCTCGACGTCCGTCTCCAGCTCCAGGACTCACACCTCCCTGGGCGGTGCCGACATCACGGGGCGTACCTCGATCGGCATGTTCAGCGGCCTGCCGCCGGGGCCGGGCGCGGCCGACACGGCCGCGGCGAGCTCGACCGCGCGTTCGGGCGTCTCGCAGTCGACGATCCACCACCCGGCGAGGAACTCCTTGGTCTCGGGGAACGGCCCGTCGCTCACCAGGGGCGCCTGGCCGCCGTTCGCCCGGACGATCTTGGCGTGGTCGGGCATGGCCAGCCCCTGCGCGTCGACGAACTCCCCGGACTTGACGAGCTCCTCGTTGGTGCGCCCCATGAACTCGATGTGCGCCTTGACCTCCTCCGCCGACCAGGTGTCGATCCCGGGAAAGTCCGTCTGTGCCGCGCTGAACTGCATCAACATTATGTACTTCATGGCTGTGTTCCTCACGTTCCGCGCCGTCCATCGGCGCTCTCACGTATAGGTAGAAGCAGTCCTCGGATTCTCGACATCCTGGCAAGGATCCAATGCACTTCACCTTCCGTTCATGACGGAAATCTACGTTGATCGGTGTCGGCGTAGCCGTTGCAGCGAGGTAAGGCCCTGATGGACCACTGGTCGTTCCTGGTCGTGGTCGTGGTGATCGCGGCCCTGGCATTCGATTTCACCAACGGTTTCCACGACACCGCGCAGAAGACGATGGGCGTCATCACGCTCACGCTCATCTCGGCCGGGATCCTCTCCCACGGCTCCGGACCACCCTGGTGGGTCGCGCTCATGGCCGGACTGGCGATCGCGTGCGGCACGTACGCGGGCGGCTGGCGGATCATCCGGACGATGGGCAAGGGACCGACCGACATCCAGTCGCCGCAGGGCTTCGCGGCCGAGACCGCCGCGACCACGGTGATCCTCGCCTCGTCCCACCTCGGCTTCGCGCTGTCCACGACGCAGGTGTGCTCCGGCGGAATCCTCGGCGCGGGGATCGGGCGGCGGCTCGCCGAGGTGCGCTGGAGCGTCGCCGGCCGGATGGCCCTGGCGTGGCTGTTCACACTCCCGGCCGCCGCCGTGGTCGGTGGCCTGTCCGCGGCCGTGGCCAGGCAGGGCACGGCCGGAATCGTCGTCATCTGCGTCGCCGCCGTGGCGGTCGCCACCGCCATCTACGCGCTCTCGCGACGGAACCCGGTCGACGCCAGGAACGTCAACGACCAGCCGGCGGCACCCGTCCCGTCGGCGACCGCGGCGTGAGGAGGGAGCCGAGATGGACATCAAGTGGAGCGCGCTCAGCGAGGTGGCCCTGGTCAGCTTCGGGGCCGGCGTCGGGATCGTGGTGATCTTCGCGGTGGGGGCGCTCGCCTGGTCACAGGGCGGCTCCGGGGAGGATGAGGCGGCGGCACGGGGCGGAGCGCTCGGCAACGCCGCCGCCGCCGTCTGCTTCCTCGCCTGCGCCCTCATCGCGGCCTACGGGATCTACCTCATCGTCCCGCAGTTCCACTGACCGGCCGCTTGCCCCAGCCTCGCCGTGTCTGGCCGGGTGAGGCGCTCGGGACGTACGCCTCTAGCGTCCTCACCTCGCCCGGACCTGTCGATACTCCGGCTGCCACATCGCGTCCCGCACCTGCTGGGCCGGGTCGGGCAGGTCGGCTCCGGCCAGGCCCTCCTTCAGCGCCTGCTCGGCGACCGCGGCGGCGACCGTCGCCGACACCTCCCGCAGGTCATCGACCTGGGGCAGCAGCGACGCCCCCGGAGCGGTGACGTCCACCAGCCCGCCGACGGCCTCGGCGGCGGCGTGGAGCATGCCGTCGCTGACCTGCCGGGCCCGCGCGGTGACCGCGCCCAGCCCAAGGCCGGGGTACAGCAGGGCGTTGTTGGCCTGGCCGATGGTGTAAGTGATCTGGTCGTAGGTGATCGGCGCGACCGGGATGCCGGTGGCGACGAGGGCGCGCCCCTCGGTCCAGCGGATCAGGTCGGCCGGCATCGCCTCGATCCGCTCGGTGGGATTGGAGATCGGGAAGATGACGGGCCGGTCGACGCCGGCGGCCATCGCGCGCACGATCTGCTCGGTGAAGGCGCCGTGCGCGGTGGACGTGCCGAGCAGCATGGTCGGCTTCACCTGCTCGACGACCCCTTGGAGGCCCCTGTCGTCCCAGCCGGTGACCTCGGCGGCGGGCCGGGCATACGGGACCTGGAAGTCCCGCAGGTCGGACATGTCATCGGTCAGCAGCCCCTGCTTGTCGACCGCCCAGATGCGCCGTGCGGCGGTGTCCGGGGCCAGGCCGTCGCGGACCATCGCGTCGCGCAACTGGTCGGCGATGCCGATGCCGGCCGTCCCGGCGCCGAACACCACGATCCGCTGGTCGCGCATCGGCGTTCTGGAGACGCGTACGGCACCGAGCATGGCGGCCAGCACGATCGCTCCGGTCCCCTGCATGTCGTCGTTGAACGTCGGGATCCGCTGGGTGTACTTCTCCAGGATCCGCCGGGCGTTGGAGGGGCCGAAGTCCTCCCAGTGCAGCATCGCGCCGGGGAACCTGCGGGTGGCGGCGGTGACGTACGCGTCGATGAAGTCGTCGTAGGCCTGTCCCCGCACCCGCGCGTGCCGGAGGCCGACGTACGCGGGGTCGTGCAGCAGCCGCTCGTTGTCGGTGCCGACGTCCAGCGCGACCGGTACGGCCCGCGCCGGGTCGATGCCGGCGGCGGCGGTGTAGACGGCGAGCTTGCCGGCCGCGATGCCGGCACCGCCGCCCACGCCCCAGTCGCCGATGCCCAGGATCTGCTCCGCGTCGGAGGCCACGATGAGGTCGGCCTCGTCCATGCGGAGGTTGTCGAACGCCTGCTCGATGCCGCGCGGGTCGTCGATGGACAGGTAGACGCCACGAGGCCGGCGGTACTCCTGGCTGTAGGACCTGATCGCCTCCGCGACCGTCGGGTCGTAGAC
Organism: Actinoallomurus sp.; assembly: GCA_025964685.1. Classification (GTDB taxonomy): domain Bacteria; phylum Actinomycetota; class Actinomycetes; order Streptosporangiales; family Streptosporangiaceae; genus Actinoallomurus. The sequence goes on from JAOPYG010000411.1 coordinate 29,273, forward strand.
GATCGGCAGCATCTCGCGCAGATGATCGGACAGCAGCCGGTAGTAGAGCACCTCGTTGCGGTCCCGGAGCGCCTCGAGGTAGACGTTCTTGAGCAGGTCGGTGCCCTGGGCCAGATACTGCGCGTACGTACGGCGCGTCTGCTCCTCCAGTGTCTCGACCACCGGCGGGATCAGCCCGTCGAGTCCCAGCTCGGCGCGCTCCGCCGAGGTGAACGCCGTGCCCTTGTTCAGCAGCGGGTCCTGCAGCACCGGCAGGCCGCGCGCCGACGTGACGTAGGAACCGTCAGGGGCCTCTTCTCTGCCGGCGGACACCCCTCGGACCTCCCCGGTCCGAGCCGAAGGCACTGCCAAGAAGGTCCAAAGGGTTGGCGCGGTCAGCCGATGTGGGGACCGAGGAGGGACAGATCCGCTGGTGACAGGCGGTCCTGAGCGGTGTTGGCCTGGTGCCAGTACGGGTAGTTCAGCGGCATCGCGCTGACCTCGTCCAGCCGGGCGCGCTCCTCCTCGCTCAGCGTCAGCTCCGCGGCGGCGAGGTTGTCGGCGAGCTGCTCAGTGGTGCGCGCGCCGATGACCAGCGACGTCACGGCCGGTCGGCCGAGCAGCCACGCCAGCGCGACCTGGGCGGCCGAGACACCGTGGCCGTCGGCGATCTGGACGAGGACCTCGATCGTGTCGTACAGCTTGTCCTGGTCGTAGACCGGCGGCTCGTTCCAGTCGGTGAGCTGCCGTGAGCCCTCCGGCGGCGTCTGGCCGCGGCGGTACTTGCCCGACAGCAGCCCGCCGGCGAGCGGGCTCCACACCAGGATGCCGAGTCCCTGGTCGATCGCGGCCGGCACCAGCTCGTACTCCGCGTCGCGTGCCTGCAGCGAGTAGTAGATCTGCTGACTCACGAACCGCTCGTAGCCCAGCCGGTCGGAGGTGCCCAGCGCCTTCATCAGCTGCCAGCCGGTGTAGTTGGACGCGCCGACGTAGCGGACCTTGCCGGAGGCGACCAGCGAGTCCAGCGCCTCGAGCGTCTCCTCCAGCGAGGTGACGCCGTCCCACTCGTGCACCTGGTACAGGTCGATGTGGTCGGTGCCGAGGCGCCGGAGGCTGGCCTCGCAGCCCTCCACGAGGTGGTGACGCGACAGGCCGGCGTCGTTGGGCCCAGGACCCATCGGCATGCGGACCTTGGTGGCGAGCAGGACGTCGTCCCGGCGCCCCTTGATGACCTCGCCCACGATCTCTTCCGAGCGGCCGTTGGAGTAGACGTCGGCCGTGTCGATCAGGTTGATGCCCGCATCGAGGCACATGTCGACCTGCCGTCGTGCCTCATCGGTGTCGGTCGTGCCCACGTTGGCGAAGTCGCCCTGGCCACCGAAGGTCATGGTGCCCATCGTCAGCGACGACACCCTCAGCCCCGAACTCCCCAGCTGTCGATATTCCATGCTTTGATCCTAGACAGAGCCAACTCGACGGTTCAGGGGCGCCCGTGTGAGCCGTCGCTTCGAGATATCGAGGAGCGTCATGATCTTCATAACCGCCAAGTTCCGAGTCCGGCCCGAGGACGCCGACCGATGGCCGGAGATCGCCCGGGAGTTCACCGAGGCGACCCGCGGTGAACCCGGATGCCTGTGGTTCGACTGGTCCCGGAGCCTGGACGACCCTACGGAGTACGTTCTGGTCGAGGCGTTCCGCGACGGCGACGCGGGCGGCGCCCACGTACAGTCCGACCACTTCAAGAGCGCGCAGCAGACCCTGCCGCCGCACCTGGCCGAGACGCCGCGGATCGTGAACGCCACGGTGCCGCAGGACGACTGGTCCGAGCTCGGCGAGATGGCCGTGCCCTCGGAGGGCTGACCTCAGCCGAAGAGATGCCGGGCGAGGAAGTCGTTGGTGAACTTCCCGCCCGGGTCGTGGTCGCGCACGAGCTTGTAGAAGTCCGCCAGCCGCGGATAGCGCGCCCGCAGGTCATCCGGCGCGGAGGTGAAGACCTTCCCCCAGTGCGGCCTGGCGTCGTACGGGGACAGGTGCTCTTCCAGGAGCGCGACCACCGGCAGCACCGCGTCCATGTCCTTGACCCAGGTGAAGTGCAGCGCGACGGAGTCGCGCCCGTACGCCGTGCTCATCCACAGCTCGTCCGCGGCGATGGTGCGGATCTCGGAGATCTGCAGGACCGACGCGACCCGATCGCGGATCCCGTCCACCGCGCGCAGCGCCTTGACGCCGTGCAACCGGGGAACGAAGAACTCCGTCTGGAGCTCCACCCCGCTGCTGGGGGTGAACTCCGGCCGGAAGTGCGGCAGCCGCGCGTACGACGGGCCGGGAACGCCGAGTTGCTCGGTGCAGGTCTCGCCGGAGACCCCGGGCACCGGATGCAGCGGCTCGTCCGCCGGTCGCGCGCCGAACAGGTCGTCTGTGCCCGAATGCCCGGCGCTGCGCTTCATCCACACCTGGTCGATCAGCGGGCCGTTCCAGCTCGTGAACAGGCTCATGCTGTAAGCGCCTGCGCTGATGTCGGCGAAGTGGTCGTCCAGGACCTCGAACGGCAGCCCCTGATAGACGATCTGCTCGATGTCGAAGGCCGGCACGATGTCCAGTGTCAGCGTGACGACGATGCCGAGAGCGCCCAGCCCGACGACGACACCGTGGAACGTCTCCCCGTCCCGCTCACGGCTGAGCTCGATCAGGTCACCGTCCGCGGTGACCATCTCCAGCGCGGACACCTGCGTGGCGAGGTTCGCGTTCGCGTCGCCGGAGCCGTGCGTGGCGGTGGCCACCGAGCCGGCCACGGAGATGTGCGGCAGTGACGCCAGGTTGTGCAGGGCGAAGCCGTGCTCGTGCAGCCGCCGGCCGACCTCGGCGTACCGGAGGCTCGCGCCGACCCGGACCGTACGCCCGGCACTGTCGATCTCGAAGACCGACGGCAACTCGGCGAGTGAGATGAGGACCGCGGGTGTGTCCGCGATGTCGTTGAACGAGTGCGCGCTGCCGAGGGCGCGGACCTTCGCGCTCCGCGCCACCAGGTCCTGCAGTTCCCCGACGGAGGCGGGCCGGTGTACCTCCCCGGCCTGGAACGTGACGCTTCCCGCCCAGTTCATCAACTTCGCGGACATTGATATACCGCCTCTCAGCTCTCATTAGGCAACATATCGGGCGTTTGCTTCTGAGTGGGACCTCGGCGGAGAACCTGGTCGCGGCCGCGCAAAAAGATCATCATTATCGTGAGTTCCCCGGCGTTGCGCCGCGTCCCAGGGGTAACTTCTGCAACGTCGGCTGGTCGTCCACACCTCGTACGGCAGCGGCATGTTGCAGGGCTCCACCGAGCCGGCTCCGCCTTAGGTGTTACGCCGTATAAGTCCTGATCTCACACGGATGTAGGAGTCGTGGCCGTCACGGGAGGCGAAGGTCGATGACCCAATCCTCCACGGCCCCCGCCCTCAGGCCGGAATCTGCCCGCGAGACGCTGTGGCAGCGCGACTTCATGTTGCTCTGGGGCGGCTCGACGGTTTCGCTGCTCGGCAGCATGAGCACCAACGTCGCCGCCCCACTGCTCGCGCTCGCATTAACGGGATCGCCGATCGACGCCGGGCGGGTGGCCGCCGCCGGGACACTGCCCGGCCTTCTGCTGCTCCTGCCGGCGGGAGTCGTGGCCGACCGCCTGGACCGCCGGCGGGTCATGCTCGCCAGCCAGATGCTCCGCGGCGCGGTCGGAATACTGCTCGCCGCGTCCGTGGCCGCCGGTGCGCATTCCATCTCGCTGCTGACGATGGCCGCCGCCCTCTCAGGCATCTGCCTGACGTTCTACAGCGTGGCCGAGGTCAGCGCCATCCCCAAGATCGTTCAGGCCAAGGACCTGCCCGACGCGGTGGCGACGAACGAGGCCCGCAGCCACGCCGCCCTCCTGCTCGGGCGCCCGCTCGGCGGCCTCCTCTACAGCTTCGACCGGTGCCTGCCCTTCGCCGTCGACGCCATCGCGTCCCTCGTCTCCGCCGTCGCGCTCAAGCGAATGCGCGCCATGCCCTTCCGGCCCGATCCTCAAAGGCGGCGCCGCGGAGTCAGATCACTTGCCGGAGAGCTCAAAGAAGGGCTGGCGAGGCTCTGGACGGACCAGCTCCTCCGCACGGCACTTACGGTCTGTACGATCACGAACTTCTTCTTCCAGGCCGTCATCGTGCTCCTGGTCGTGCTGGGCAAGCAGGAGCACCTGCCCACGATCTTGATCGGTGCCCTGCTCGCGGCTCCTGGGCTCGGCGGTGTGATCGGCACTCTCTACTCCCCGGCGGTCCGGAGTGGAAAGAGCCTGCTGGCGGTGACCATCCAGTGCGCCTGGGTCTGGGCCTTCCTGATCGGCGTCGTCGCGGTGTCCACGAACCCGCTGATCTGGTTCTTCGGATGGGGCGGCGTCGGCTACACAGGGGCGCGCATGAACATCGCCCTGAACACCTACCAGGCCCGGGAGGTCCCGCACGAGCTGCTCGGCCGCGTCGCCGGCGCCAACCGCTTCCTGTCGCTCGGCGCTGTGCCGTTCGGCACGCTGTGCGGCGGCTATGTGATCGCCACGCTCGGGGCCAGAAGGACGGCCATCGTGATCGCCGGCCTGATCGGCGTGCTCGCGGTGATCGTCACTTTTCTGAGGCCGTTCGTACGGCCTCGCTCACCTCACGAAGCTCACGGCGGATGAGCGCCTCGGCCTGGTCGGGATCGACACGTGCGCTGTTCGCCGACCGCACGTGGGAGAAGGCCTCCGCCACGGCGGACAGCAGCTTCTCGATCGCGCTCAGAGCCTGGTCGTTGTCGCCGACGAGCGTACGGAGCGACTCGATCGTCACGTTGGCCTGGAAGTAACAGTCGCGCGCGCGGGCCAGCGCGTCGACAAGGTCCTGTTCGTTCAGGCGGGCATGCTCACTGCCGCGGATGTCCATGCAGACGCGGACGGTCACAGCGAGCAGGAGCACGGCGGAGCGGGTGCGGGTGAGTCCCCGCCGGAGCCGGCGCGCATGAGCCGCCTTACGCTCCGCCTCTTGCTCGTTCAGTATCCGTTGACGTTCGTGGCGGGCCCGCCGGTTCTCCGCGAGTACGGGCCAGGCGCCTCCCAGCGCCGCCACGATGGCCGTCGAGGAGCCGGTGAACAGTGCGACCAATGCGGTGTCCTGCATGACGCAATGATGGGTGAGGACAACGGCCGGTGTCGTGCCGCAGGTCACATTTGTTGCGATATGCGAGTGGCTTCGACGCGTTGGTGAGGTGGCAGCGGTGGATTCTCCGCGTCGAGAGCGCGGGACGCCAGCTCGGCCGCGGCGGGGAGGTCACCGCTGAGCCGCTGGATCCGTGCCGCCCGTAGGAGCACCGGGCCGCTGTCGGCCGCCTTGATGACCGTGTCGTCGAGCTCCTGTCGCGCGGCGTCCACCCTGGCGAGCGTGGCCAGCGCCAGCGCTCGGGCGGCACGGGCCGAAGGACGGGTCCTCCGGTCGATCCGGTCGAGATCCCGTAGCGCCGACTCCGCGTCACCCATGTCGGCGAGGATCTCGCCGCGTGCGCGCAGTGCATCGGGGGTGTCGCCGTCGCGCCGCAGCACCCCGTCGAGAACCGCGAGTGCCGCCTTGGGCTGCCCGGCGTCCCACAACGCCTCGCCCAGGCCCGTCTGCACCGTCGGGTCGTTCGGCATGCGACCGACCGCCGCCTCCAGTTTTCCGACCGCGTCGGCGCGATGCCCCTGGGCGAGCTGAAGCCGCCCCACCGCCGCGAGCAGGCGACCGACGGCCGGGGTGTCCTGGAGCGCCTCGAACAGGCTCGTCGCCGCGCGATAGTGGTCGGTGGCGCCCTTCAGGTCGCGTTCTTCGTGTGCGACGTTTCCGAGGACGGATTCGGCTTCGGCCCGGACTCTCATGTCACCGGGGCCGCAGGCGTGTATCGCCTCTTTGGCGTGCCAGCGGGCGAGCTCGGTGTCGCCCTGGTCCAGCGCGGCGTCCGCGGCGCGCAGCTGGGCCACGGCGTCCGGTGGCCGGGCGGGCCACCGTGCTCCCTCCAGCCTGGCGATGGGAGTGCCCAGCTGCGGGCGCTGGAGTTCGTACCATCGGGACGCGTCTCGCCACCGGGCCTTGATCAGATGCTGGTCCTCCATGGCATGCACCACGGAGTTGGCCATGCCGCCCGTGTGGGTGCGCCCTTCCCGCACCGCCGTGCTCTCGCCGAGCGGAGTGAGGAAGGCCTTGCGCAGCCAGGCCAGGAGGTCGGCCGGCCGCCTGTCGTGATCGGCCGCGACCGTCGCCAGGACCTCCGAGCAGAAGGCGCTGAGTGTCTCATCGAGGCCGGGGACACTGCCCTTGGAGATGGTCCGGACGTCGGGAGAGAGCTCATCCCACAGCCTGCGGCACACCACCTGGAGGAGCACGGGCTCGAACGTGTCCGGGTCGTCGTCCTCACCGGAACCGATGGCGCCTGTGCCGCGCAGCCCAGCGACGATCTGGGCGGCGACTCCGGGGGCGAACGAGTGGTCGGTCTTCTCCATCGGCTGTTCGACGGCCTCGAGGGCGCCTCGCTGGTCGAGGGGCGGCAGGGCGAACTGGGCGAACGCCTCGCTTGCCAGCGACGTGACGCTCCGCAGAGCGTCGAGGTGGTCTTCGCGGACGGCAAGGAGCACGTGGGTGCCCGGCCGGCGGTCGAGAGCCTCAAGAAGCTCGCCGAAGAACTGGTCACGGCGACCCGGATCGGTGTCCTGGAGGAGCCGTTCGGCCTGATCGATGGCGACCAGCGTGGGCAGGGGAGCGCCGTACCGGTCGGTGCGCTCGTGACGCCGCAGGAAGGCGCCGATGGACATGCCGGAGAGCCGCGTCGGGGATTCGCTCGGCGCCCACGACGACAGGAGGGCGAGGGTGTAGGGGTTCTGCTCGGGCAGGGCCGCGGTCGGGAACACCGAGCCTCGTGACACCCGGCCCACCGGTAGGACGTTGGCCGCGGTCGGCGCTATGGCCGGCACCACGCCGGCGCGGAGCAGAGAGGTCTTGCCCACTCCGCTGTCGCCGTACAGCACGGTGATCCGGTTGCGGTGCCACAATCGCGCCACTTCCCCGGCGGCGTCGGCGCGGCCGAAGAACCGGAAGTGGTCATCTTCGATGAACGGGCGAGTCCCCGGATAGGGAGCGTCGATGTCGGCCGGCGGAAAGGACGGAGATCCCACAATGATCGTCCTTCCGTGGCGGACCTTCTTGCCGGGTGCTTCAGATATAAGCCTGGAAGCCCGCGGTGAGTCCAGGGCCGTTTCCAGCGTCGGCGAGCACCTCACGCAGCTCCGCACTCAGGGGAGAGTCGTCGAGATCGCCGATTTCCTGCACCGAGAATACGGAAAGGTCGACCAGCAGGCCGCCGAACTCGATTTCGTCGCGCATGCGCCCTCCTCGTGTCGGCTGCCGAGCGCCCACGAGTGGGAGCCTTCCCCGATCGCGTGCGCGCGAAGCTGACCAAACCGTGCGAACTACCTACCGATGGTGCGGTAGGCGGCTCGTGGACAAGTTCTACCACGCTGATCAGGGCTTGCGTAGACCGGAAAGGTGACCGGTTTCTTTTCGGTGGGTTGGGCGTTTTGCGGTCTGTCAAAGACCGTATTACGGCGGACCGAATCCCGCATGATCAAAGTATTGGGCATAGTATGACCGGACGATAACGCGGGTTATAGGGACACGGAGGCGGGTCCGTGACGAGTTCGGCGTCCAGGAGAAGGCACGGGGGGCGTACACCCGAGGTCTGGGGAAAGATCCCACCGCGCAATATGAATTTCACCGGACGTGAAGAACTCCTGGTCAAGCTCCGTGAGAGCGTCGCCGGTGACGTCACCGCGGTGCTGCCCCAGGTGCTGCCCCACGCGTTGCACGGTCAAGGGGGCGTGGGAAAGACACAGACCGTCGTGGAGTACGCCCACCGGTATCAGGACGAGTACGACCTGGTCTGGTGGATTCCCTCCGACCAGACGGTTCTCGTGAGCTCGTCATTGGCGAGCCTGGCTCCGCACCTGGGCCTTCCCCCGGCGACGGCCACGGGCATCGAGGACGCGGCGAGCGCGGTGCTCGACAAACTGCGGCTGGGCGATCCTTTTGACAAGTGGCTGCTCATCTTCGACAACGCCGACCAGCCAGAGGACATCAGCGACATCATCCCGCATGGGCCCGGGCATGTTCTGATCACCTCGCGCAACAACCGCTGGATGGGCGTCGTCGACACGGTGCCGATCGATGTGTTCACGCGTAAGGAGAGCATCGAGTTCTTCGACAAGCGGGTGCCCGGCACGATGAGCCCCGAGGACGCCGACCGGCTGGCCGAAGCCCTCGGTGACCTGCCACTCGCGCTGGAGCAGGCCGGTGCGCTTCAGGCCGAGACCGGCATGCCGGTCGATGAGTATCTCCGGCTGCTGGACGACCAGACCAGCCAATTGCTGGCTGAGGGAAAGCCCAGCGAGTACCCGGTCTCGATGACCGCGGCGTGGGGACTCTCGGTGACCAAACTGAGCGAGCAGGTCCCCGAGGCGGTGGAGCTGCTCAACTGTTGTGCCTTCTTCGGACCGGAACCCATTCCGCGTGCGGTGTTCGGTCAGGCCCCGCCCGGCCTCGGCGAACAGATGGCGAGCCTGATCAGTGATCCGATCAGGCTCAGCCGCACCATCGGAGAGCTCGGACGCTATGCGCTCGCCAAGATCAACACCCAGAGCAACGCTCGTGGCAACGCCCATGGAAACCCCCAAGCCAGCCCTTCGGGGCGGACGATCCAGGTGCACCGCCTGATCCAGGCGCTGGTGCGCGACGGTCTGTCCGAGGAGGATCGGCAGCGCCTGCGGGCGGACGTCCATGTTCTCCTCACCGGTGCTACGCCCGAAGCCGCGGAGGACACGGCGAACTGGGCCAAATACTCCGAACTGCTCGCCCACATCGTTCCGGCCGGAGTGGCGACGAGCCGAGATCGCTCCGTACGCCGGCTCGCCCTGCGTTTCGTCTGGTACCTCTACATCTCCGGCGACTATGGGTCGGCCGAGCGCTTCGTCCAGACGTGTGAGGACAGCTGGGAGGCCGACTCGGGGGAACTGGATCCGGATGTGCTGGAGGCGCGACGAAATCGCGGCATCATCATCCGCGAGCTCGGCCGCTACACGGACGCTTACGCGCTGAACCAGGAGACACTCGCGCGGACGCGGCAGGTCTCGGACACCGATCCCGAATACCAGGCCGCGCTGCTGGAGATCGTCAACAGTATCGGCGCGGACCTGCGGGCGGCCGGAGACTTCATCGCCGCGCGCGAGCATGACCAGGACTCCTTGACACGGCACAAGGCGGCATTCGGCACCCGCGACGCGCGCACGCTACGGGTGATGAACAACCTGGCACTGGACCTGGGGCTGGTCAGTGAATACCAGGCCGCACGCGTGCTGCACGAGGAATGCTTCAAGAGCATGTGGGCCCGCCGCCCCGCGATCAGTGCCGCGAACGTCCTGAGCTCCTGGAACGGCCTCGCCCGTGCCGTTCGCCTGTGCGGTGACTATCGCGAGTCATGCGACATCGGCGACGACGCATACGCCTACGGCACGGACGAGCTGGGAGCCGAGCACCCGTGGACCCTGCGGACCGCCAAGGACCTGTCCATCGGCCTGCGCCGCGCCGGGCGGTATGAGGAGTCACTGGAGACCGCCGAGGACGTCCACGCGCGCTACCTCCGGATCCTCGAGCCCGACCACCCTGACTCCCTCGCCTCCGCGATGTGCCTGGCCAACATCCACCGCAGCATGGGAGACACACAGAAGGCGCTCGAGCTGGCCTCCGCCGCCCTCGACCTGTACAAGAAGGTCTACGGGGCGAATCACCCCTACTACCACGGCTGTGCCTGCAACGTGGCGCTCCTGCTGCGGGTCAACCGGGAGACGGATAAGGCCCGGAAGCTCAACGAGACGGCACTCGCCGGGCTGGAGGCCCAACTGGGCCGCGACCATCTGTACTCCCTGACCGTCGCCACCAACCTGGCGAGCGACCTGGCCGCCCTCGGGGATCTGGAGAACGCGCGCAGCCTCGAACAGGGCACGCTGCGCCGGCTGCGCAAGCTGCTGGGGGAAGAGCACCCGATGACCCTGGCCTGCGCCGCGAACCTGTCGGCCGACATACGGGCGGACGGCGAAGAGGACGAAGGGACGCGGCTCTTCGAGGCGACCCTCGACTCCTACGCCAAGGTGCTGAGTCCCAACCACCCGGACACCATCGTCGCCCTCGAAGGGCGCCACCTCGACCTGGACTTCGACCCGCCACCGATCTGACGAGGATCAGCGCTGCGCCCAGCGCTCCCGGTGGTGCTGGGCGGTGGTGCGCGCCTGGTCCAGCGCGGCGGCCGGTACCCGCTCGCGGCACCAGCCCTGGAGCGTACGGCTCGCCTCGGCCACGAACACCTCGCCTTCGGCCGTGAGCCGGCCGCTGTTCGACAGCGTGCGTGCGGCCAGTACGGAGGCGTCACGCCACCGCGCGAACTCCGTGTGCGCGCGCATCGCTTCCTCTCCCCGCTCGTGGACGCGCTGCCGGCGCCAGTAGCCGGCCACTCCCAGGTGGGCGTACACGCCGTGCAGCAGCCCGGAGATCGGCCGGGGGTCGTCCCGCCACGGCGCGTAGTAGCGACTTCCGTCATCCGGCAGCGTCAGCGAGACGACGTCGGTCAGCGCTCCGAGCTTGGCATGCTGCGCCTCGTGCGCCAGGCTCACCGCCAGTGCGTGCTCGTCCGGCGGAGTGGACATGCCGACGGTGCCGAAGGTCTCGGTCGACGTGGCGCTACGTAGTCCCTGTTCCGGTGGGCTCAGCGGAGTCAGCACCCTCATCGCGGCCGCGACCTCCTCGGCCGTGGTCCAGTGCCAGCGGACCAGCAGGCGCCAGGCACGGCGCAGCATCGACCGCCACACCTCGAGCTCGTCATCGAGCGGCCGCGACGGCGCGATCTCGGCGCCGGGGAGCCGGTACGGGTCGACGTCGTCCAGCAGGAGCCGAAGAGCGATGCCGTGATACTCGGCGTCCAGCCGCCGCAGCCCCTCCCAGCCCGGTGCGTCCCGATGCGGGTCGGCGGGGATGCGCACGCGTACACCGGCGGAGACCACCTCGGCCGGCCCCCACCGTACGGTGGCGGTGCCGGTGACGCCCGGAACCAGCGCGCGGCCGAGCGATGGCAGCATGACCGCGCCGTCGCGAACCGTCACCTCGACGGGGCGTGGGAAACCGGCGCGGACGGCGGCCGCGGCGGCCAGTGCGGTGAGGCCGTCGGTGTCGCCCGAGCCCCGCAGCGTCTGCTGGGCCCAAGCGCCCACGGACGGGTGCCGTACGACGGCTTCGACCACGTCGGGGGACTCACTCTGGATCTCCGCCAGCAACGCGAACGCCTGCCGTGCCCTTCTGGCGCGTACCGGGTCCTCCTCCCTGGCCACGTCCCGTACGCCGCGGAGGAGCAGCAGGCGCTTGCTGTACTGGGCCGCCTGCAGGTGGCCGATCGCGTGCGCGCCACCGCTGCCCGCCGCCAGGGCGGAGAAGACCTTTCCCGGGATCCAGTGCCGTCTCATCGAGCTCCTTTCCCGCGCCACCGATCACCCAGGTCCCGCGCCACGACGGTGCGGATATGCGCGATGAGGCGGACGAGGTCGTCGCAGTAGACCGAGGGGTTGGCGAAACCGCTGCCGGTTCTGTACCGGTGTGCGTAAAGACCGCCGCCGCAGATCCGCTGGATCTCACAGGCACCGCAGTGTGCCGAGAGTGCCCGGTCGCCGATCTGCCGCGCGGCGATCGACGGCACCAGCAGCACCGTGTCGAAGGTGTCCCGCGCGACGTGCAGGCCCGTGGCGGCGGCGCCCTCGTACGCCGACTTGAGCGTGTCGACCTGCTCGATGCTTCCGTCGGTCTCCACGACGGCCATCGCGACGGGGGACAGGCCGACCGACTCGGTACGGGAGGCGCCGCCGAGCAGCAGCCGGATGATCTCGCCGAACAGCCGTACGCGCGTCTCCCGCACCGGGACGCCGTACCAGCGGTCGAACACGGCGACGAGCCAGTCCCCGTACGGTGTCCCCGGATCCGCGGGCGCCCGGCCCGGCGGCAGGGTGTCCCAGTTGCCGTGCGGGAGCAGGAAGTCGACGGCCGGCGGCGAGAAGTCCAGCAGCGCTTCGTAGGTCGCGACCGGGTCGTTGCGCAGGTCGACGGTGCTCAACAGCCCGCCGAAAAGCCGGCGGTGCGCGGGCTCGGTCAGCCGGCGCAGGCCCGCGCGTACCTCCGCGTGGCTGCCCCGCCCATCGGCATGGCGGCGGTGCAGGTCATGCCCTGCCTCGTCGCCGTCCAGGCTGACGCCCACCCGGATGTCCAGCTCGTCGAACAGCCGGAGGAACTCAGCGTCGAGCAGGACGGCGTTGGTCTGGACCTGGACGTTCACCGAGACGGAGGAACCGGTCGCGGAACGCGCCGCGGTCACCGCATGGCGGATCAGGTCGGGTCCGGCGAGCAGGGGTTCGCCCCCGTGCAGGATGAGGTCGATATCCGTCAGGCCGTGGGCGCGGGTGTGCTCGGCGATCCGGTGAGCGACCTGGTCAATGGTGGCGCGCGTCATGGAACGGGGTTGAAGCCGCCATCCCTGATCGGCCATTTCGTACATGTAGCAGTAGTCGCAGGCGAGATTGCAGCGGCTGTGGATCTTCAGGATGAACTGCCGGAACGGCGTCGGCCGCCATCCCCCGTCCAGCAGGCTCGTGACGTCGAGGTCCACCGGCCATTCGCGCTCGCTCGTGGTGCCTGCCACGCCGATCATCCCCCAAGGACGGTTTTGCGCGCGCCGATGCGCATATGGCAAGTTTGTACGGTTATCTAGGTGTAAGACAAGACGTAAAGCCGAGGGGAGATTCGCGCATTTCGTGCGACAGAAACGGCAGATAAGTACTGCCCCTAAAGGCTGGCACGAATGGGATATCCGGCATCTTCGCATAGAGCGCGTCGTTGGCCAGGGGTTTGATCCCGGTCCCCGGGGAACCGTGCCTTCACATGGGCATACTCAGCAGGCTGGAGAACGCCGAGGTTCTCGATCGAGCGGTGGCACCGGGGCAGAAGGCCGCACGATGGTTGCGGCCCCAGCGCGTCCGTGACGTCCTGCACGGCGTCTGGCTGGGGCATCCGGTCCACCCCATGCTCGTCCAGGCGTCCGTCGGCGCCTGGATGTCCGCCGGCACGCTCGACCTGTGGCCGGGGAACGACCGCGCCGCCCGGCGGCTCGTGGCGTTCGGGCTGGTGACGTCGGCGCCGGCCGTGCTGGCCGGCGCGGTCGACTGGTCCGAGCAGCACGAGCAGCAGATGCGGGTCGGCGTCGTGCACGCGCTGGCGAACGGCACGGCGATCGGGCTGTACGGTGCGTCGCTGGCCGCACGGAGCGAGGCGAAGGGCAAGGTCCTGCGCTACGCGGGGCTCGCGGTGGCCGGGCTGGGTGCCCTGCTCGGCGGCCACATCTCCTTCCACCAGGCCGGAGGCGCCAACCACGCCGAGGCGGTGCCCCACCTCGTGAAGCCCGGCTGGCACGATCTGGGCCCGATCGAGGAGCTGCCGGACGGCCGCCCCGCCCGCGTCATGCTCGGCGAGGTGCCGCTCCTGGTCGTACGGCGGGGCGGCGACGCCGACGTGCTGGCCGACCAGTGCAGCCACCTGTCCGGTCCGCTCTCGGACGGCGAGCTCGGCGACGGGTGTGTCACCTGCCCATGGCACCGCAGCGTCTTCCGGCTGTCGGACGGCGCGGTGGTCCACGGACCGGCCACGGCGCCACAGCCGGCGTTCGAGACCGACGTGCGTGACGGTGTGCTGCGGGTGTGTCTGCCCGGAGCCGGATGAATCAGCCTTCCGCCGACCTCTGCAACCGGGTGTAGGCGAGGTGCAGCCAGTCGGCCGCGGCCACCGCGGTGAAGGTCGCGCCGACGAACCTCGTCGCACGGGGCGCGAACATCATGCCCGCGGCGTAGGCCGTGCCGGCCCACTGGGACAGGCAGAACGGGCAGGTCAGCAGCTCGCCCACCGCATGACGGGTACCGGTGCCGCGGACCTCCTCGGACAGCTCCGCGGGCCCCGACACGCCTCGGTAGCGGGTGAACGGCGCACGGATCGGGCTGGTCACCGCGTCCTTCGCGAGGGTTCGTGAGACCCGGTGCGTCGTGACCGCCATCAGTGCGACGTCCCGCAGGCTCAGCTCCGGAGGCCGCCGGCCGGTGAGCCGGGCGATCAGGGAGCCCGCGCCGACGGTCAGGCCGTAGACGGCGAGCAGCGCGCCGTACGAACCCAGCGGCCGATCGTCTCCCTGGCGGTATTCCCGTCGTTGGTCCCGCGCGGCGTCCGTCACCGTGTGCATCATCAACTCCTCTGGATTCGTCGTTGCCTGACGGCGCTACCCGTCACAGCCCGCACCATGCGAAACGAGCCGACCGGCCCGCCCGTCGGGCGCGCGGCACGTGCGGCGGGATGACGCCGCGGACGAGACGGCGGATCCCCTTAGGGCCGCTTCCCGATCGGTCCCGTCGAAAACCCCTCGGGACCGGGACGTGCACGGCGGACGCGGCGAGGCCGACCGCTGAGATCCGGGATAACGTCGAAGGCGTGGCCGCCTGCGTCGGCGGCCGGGGACAGGAGAGGCCGAGCATGCGGATCGGGATCGGTGTGCCGAACACCGTGCCGGGAACCAACGGCCCGTTGATGATGGACTGGGCCCGCCGCGCCGAGGAGCGCGGTTTCGCGTTCGTCTCCACGATCGGCCGGGTCGGCTATCCGTCCTATGACTCCCTGACCGCGCTGGCCGCGGTCGCGGGCGCGACATCGCGGATCGGCCTGATGACCAATGCCGTGCTGGGGCCGACGTACGCCGACGCCGTCCTGGCGAAGATCGCGATAACGGTCGCGCAGCT
>JAOPYG010000415.1 GCA_025964685.1 Actinoallomurus sp.
GGAGTTATCCACAACCGCGTGCCGGGGCTGTGCATCTCCGCTCGACACTGGAACAATTGACCGCCGTGGTTAAGGTGGTAAATCGAACACCAGTAGATGGATAAGACGGCGCGCCGATCCGGCTGGGTGGGCGCGAGCGGAGGGACGATGGCTCGCAGGTCGTCCGGCGTCGTAGACGCTGGCACGCCCGGTTACCCGCCGGGTGCTTTTGCACCCGCCGACCCCTGGGATCAACCAGAGGACAAGGGGCGGCGTGGCAAGGCTCGTCGTGGGTCCGGTGGCGGTCGCGGTGACCGCGGCGGCTGGGGAGGTTCCGGCGGGCGGTGGTGGGTCTATGTCGGCCGCCTCATTCTCTGGGCGTTCCTCATCGTCGTGCTGGTCAACGGCATCAGGGCGCCGTTCCAGCGCTTCACCGCCAAGACCGTGACGCCGACGACGCCGACCTCGGGACCGGCGTTCCCGCAGCAAGCGGCCTCTTCCTATGCGCTGTCTTTCGCCGATGTCTATCTCAACTACGACCCGGCGACGGCGGCGGAACGGCAAAAGCAGCTGGCGCAATTCATCGCACCCGGTGTGGATCCGCAGCTCGGCTGGGACAACACCGGAAAATCCGCGCTGCGATCGGCCCATGTGGCCTCGGTCAGTGCCCAGGACGTCAATCGGGCGGTCGTGACGCTGCTGGTGCAGGCCAACGGACGATTGTTCCAGCTGGCCGTCCCGGTCTACGCGAAGGACGGCGCGCTGGCGATCTCCGGTCGGCCCGCGGCGCTCCCGGCACCGCCGAGAGCGGCGCTGCCGGCCGCCGGACAGGACCGTGACTCGGCGCTCGAAACCGAGCTGCAGCAGCCCCTCTCGGGATTCTTCAAGGCCTACGGGATCAGTGACACGGCGTCCCTGCAGCGCTACTCCGACCCGCCCGTCGCGGGCCTGGGCAACGCCTTCACGTTCAGCGCGCTGAAGGAGATCAACGCGCCGCACGGTAACGCCGTCTCACGGACGGTCAATGCGACCGTGATCTGGCAGGTCGCGCCCGTTCAGAGCAAAGCCGCCAGTGGCTCGCTCGAGCAGACGTACCAGCTCACCATGGCGAAGAAAGACGGCAATTGGTACGTAACGGACATTCGAGGTTCTACTCTTCCGGCCGCGTCATGAGACACGGACCGGTCTCAGCCGAACGCTACGATTCGCTACCCGACCGAGGAAGGCTAGGTCGATGATTCAGCAGATGTTGGCGATGGTTCCGGACCATGTGAGTGCGGCGCCCGCCAATGGCCTGAACACCGATAATCTCGCGACATGGCTTCGCCAGATCTTCGGACCGCTGTTCCTGGTCATCGTCTCGATTGTTGCGATCTTCTTTCTGTTCACAAGAGAGATCACGCGCTTTGTTCAGTTCATTATCCTCGCCATCGGAATCGGAGTGATCTTCTACGTTCCTAATATCATCGAGACGACGGCCAAGGCGATCGCGAAAGCGCTTGGAGTAAGTCTTACCTGATCGCTCAAATGCCGTGTCGGTCTGAATATGGCCAGTCTCAGTTAGGGGAGTGGGGCCCGCGTGGATCTGCCCACGTACACCAATATCTGGCGCATCGAAAAGCGGCTCTACAAGCTTTATGATCTCAGGCTGCCGATGCCCCTGCCATTGGTGCAGATCGGCGTCTTCTTTGGCATCTTCGTGCCCTGGATCATCTTGCTCCAGGTGATCCAGGTGCCGTTTCACACGCCCTGGCACGTGGTGTATCTCGTTCCGCCAGGCGTCCTGACGTGGCTGGCCACGCGTCCCGTCATCGAGGGCAAGCGGCTGACCGAGCTGATGATCTCGCAGGTCCGCTACCTCACCGAGGCCAAGACGTGGGCGCGGCTGACGCCGATCCGCGAGCCCGACGAGGTCACCGTCGTCGGGCGGGTCTGGTTGCGGCACCACGGTGCGGTCGGCCGGGTGCACGCGGGCGACGAGCGCGCGCGCCGGCCGGTCGCGGACGCCGGGGCCTCGGCCGAGCAGAGCGCGCCGCCCCTTCCTGACGCCTCACCCCTCCGGCACGCGGGCGCCGCCGCGCGTGCCGCCGAGGGGCGGTCACGTCCTCCCGTGCCGCGCCCGAGACTGAGGCCCACCCCTCAGGACGGCACCGCGACGGTGTCGCCGGCCGCCTCATCGACGCCGCCCACCGGCCGCGGTGGCCGCCGACCGGGCGACCGATGGAGCCGCCCCGGTTCCGCGGACCCCTGGGCGACGCGCGTCGACGAACCGCACGTGACCGGCAACGACGACCCCAACGCCACCCGCGTCGACTCGGCCGAGTCGAGGGCGAGCCGATCGGAGTCGACCGACCCTCGGGTGACGCGCCCCGAGTCGGTCCGGCGCGACCCGGCCGCGCCACCGCCCCAGCGCGTACGCGGCTTCCCCGCGCCCCCGAGCCGTCCGGCCGACCGTCGCCCGCCGGACCCCCGAGAGACGACGGACCCGGCCCACCGCCCCGCCGCCCGAGTCGCGGACACCGACCGCCCCACACCGGGCCCCGCTTCATCCGCTCCCACGTCTCCCACGTCGTCGGGTCCTGGGTCTTACGTCCCTGGAGGGGCCGGTCCCGCGTCCTACGGGCCCGGGACGTCCGCCCCTGGGGCATCCGGTGCTGGGGCGTCCGGTCCCGCGCACGGCACGGGACGGCAGCGCAGCGCCTCCCACGAGCCCGAGCGCCCGGCCGCGACCTCTGGTCCCGCAGGCTCTGGTCCCACGGCCTCCGGTGCTCCGCCCGCCGCCGCACCGCCGAGGACCGGCTCGTCCGGCCTGCCCGGCGCGCCCTCGGGTTCCGGCGCGCCACCCGCGCTGGGACGCCCAGGCCCCACGCCCGGACGGCCCGGTCAACCCTCCGACCCGGGCCGTTCCCGCGCACCGTCGGCGCCGGGGGAGTCCTCCGACCCGGGGCGCTCGCGCGCGCCGTCAGGGTCGGGGAAGTCCGAGCTGGGACGGTCCGGCGCGCCGTCGGGGTCTGGGGAGTTCTCCGACCTGGGAGGGTCCCGCGGGCCGTCGGGGCCGGGACGGCCCGGCGCGTCCCCATCGCACCCCGATGACCCGGTATCCCCGCCGCACGCGTTCCCATCCCCGCCCGCCGAGTCGGACACGACGGCCGGGCGGCACACCGGTCCCACAGGGCGTCCGCCGGAGCCCATCGCCGAAGGCGAGCAGGGAGTTCCCACGGTCGACGAGCCACCCGCGAGCAGCCCGGAGACCGAGCGGCCGGACGAGGACACACCCACGGCCCGGGTGATCCCACTCGTGCGGGGCGGCAGACACGCCAAGCCCGGCGCCATCCGCCCGTCCGAGCACGAGCCGTCCACGGCATCCACGTCCCGGGACTCCGGAAACGACCGCGACGAGCCACGGTCGCCGGCCGACGCCACGGCCGAAGGCGGCACGACGCCGCAGGACGACGAGACGTTCGCGGAGGCACGCACCGACCAGATCGTGTGGCCCGCCAGCGGCCCACCCGGATCGGTCCCACGCCGCACCGACGATCCAGCCGAGGCCACCTCCCGGCCCGGCACCGATGGTCCTCACGAGGCTGCCTCGCGACCTGGCGCCGCTGGTCCAGGCGAAGGCGTCTCGCACCCCGACACCGCCGGTCCAGGCCAAGGCGTCCCGCACCCCGACACCGCTGGTCGAGGCGAGGCCGGCTCGGGTCCCCGTACTGACGGTCCGGGCGAAGCTGCTTCACGACCCGGCACCGATGGGCCGGGCGAGGACGACTCCCGACCCAGCACGGATGCTCGGCGCGAGGTCGGCTCGCGGCCGGGCGCCGAAGGTCCGCAGGAGACGTCTTCACCGCAGGCCCCGTCTCAGGGCGTGCCGCCGGGGCCGTTCGGCCGGCCTGGCGGGCAGACCCGTGGCCGGTCCCACGGAGAGGACCAGCGCGAGGCACGTCCGCCGGCGCCGGACGTGCCGGTGCGGCCGCCTGTTCCCAGGCCGGTTCAGGCGCCGACGCCGCAGCAGGGGTCCCGACCGGCACCGGAGCCGGCGGACAGGCCGGCGCCGCAGTCACCGCGGACTCCTTCGCCCAGCCCGGCACCGCGGCCCGTGCCGCCCCGGCCCAGTGCGCCGCCGCAGGCGCCGGCAGCCGGGTTCACGCCTCCGGTGCC
>JAOPYG010000439.1 GCA_025964685.1 Actinoallomurus sp.
GGACGGGGCACTGTCGCTTCTGTGCGCGGGACCCGCCGGCCTGCTCGACAGTCTCACCGCCCAGGACACGCTCGGCTTCACCGGGTCGGCCCGCACCGCGCTGACGCTGCGCATCCATCCGGTCGTCGCCGGCCGCTCGGTCGCGTTCAACGCCGAAGCCGACTCGCTGAACTGCTCCATCCTCGGATCCGACGTCTCGGTCGGCGACCCGGAATTCGAGCTGTATGTCGAGCAACTCGTCACCGAGATGACGGTGAAGGCCGGGCAAAAATGCACCGCGATCCGCCGCGCGTTCGTCCCTGCCTCCCTCGCCGACGCCACCGCCGAGGCGGTGTCGGCGCGGCTCGCCGCGGTGGTCGTCGGTCACCCGGGCGACTCGGACACGGACATGGGGCCGGTGGCCGGCCTCGTGCAGCGTGAGGAGGTGCGCACGGCGATCAGGAGGTTGTCCCCGGTCACGAAGGTCGTCTTCGGTGCCCTGGACCAGGTGAAGGTCTCCGGGGCCGATGCCGAGCGCGGCGCGTTTCTCTCGCCGGTCCTGCTGCGTGGCGACGACATCTGGGCCGAGGCACCGCACACGGTGGAGGCCTTCGGTCCGGTGAGCACCTTGCTGCCCTACACCGACGAGCATGAGGTCATCGCCGCGGCGGCGCTCGGCCAGGGCAGCCTCGCAGCCTCGATCGTCACGCATGATCGTTCGGTCGCGCTGCGCCTGGTCGCCGGGCTCGCACCCTGGCACGGCCGACTGCTCGTCCTCGACCGCGACGACGCGGCCGAGTCGACCGGCCACGGCGTCGCCATACCGCAGATGCTGCACGGTGGGCCCGGACGCGCCGGCGGTGGCGAGGAACTCGGCGGGCTCCGCGCGCTGACCCACCACATGCAACGCACCGCGGTACAAGGGCACCCCAACCTGCTGGAGGCGTTCGGACTGGACTAGCTGTACTGCCGGTTATCTCTTGATCTACAGGAGCTTCGTTACGTTCCGGCGCGGGCACGACGCCTGCGATCAACACGTGATCTTCCACTCCGGTCCCCCACACCCCGCTCTTACTGTCTCAGCATCCGAGAACTCGATAAGCCCTGGGAGCCGGACGTCGGGCCTGTCCGTCAATTGTCTCTGCTCGGCGCGATCACCCGTGACGTCGCGCCTTCGAACCGCCGGAATCCGCGGTATGGCTTGAGTTCAGCATTGTTGGTTCCCGGCAAATGCGGGCACCAGTGGGCGAGGCGTGGGGCGGTCCCCATAGTCACATTGTGATTCGAACATTAGTGACCAGATCACAATGTGATGCAACGTCCGTGAGATTCCGATGGGCGTGGATGGGGATCAAGCATCGCTTGAGTAAGGGCCTCCTGCGGATCGTGCGGAAGTAGCAGGTCAGAGCGCAAGGCGCTTGGCCGAAACATGAGGGAAATTGGCCGTTGACAATCGCGCAACACGGATTATAGTACCGAGATAGTTGGGCGTCCTAGCATCTCGATAGGAGTGCTGCGACAGACGCGTTTGATCACAATGTGACCGGGTTCGCATTGCGGCAGAGTTCGGCTAGGTGCATTTATTATCCGATCTTGTGCACCCGCTGACCTGGGCGCCGCCAGGAGAACTTGATTGCTTAGAAAGGTGCATAGATTCGCATGCACGACCATTTCAGCGGTACACCGACGGGGCATCATGCCGTGTCCGGCCCGCCCGCGGGAGCGTGACAGTGGGCACGCCGATCAACATCCCCAAGCTCGGATGGACGATGGAGGAGGGCACGGTGACGGAGTGGCTCGTTGACGACGGCGCCACCGTCGCTGCCGGTGATCCGCTGTACCTCCTCGAGAGCGACAAGGTCGAGAACGAGATCACCGCTCCGGCGAGTGGCGTTCTGCGACAGACCGCGACCGCCGGCGAGGCTTATCCGGTCGGCACGGAGATCGGAACGATCGAGTAGCCGCGCCCGCGCCCCCGTGCAGCGACGTCCCGACGGCGACCTCCCACCGGCCACGCCGTCAGCAGCACGACGCGACGAGAACGCGCTGCTCGTCGCCCGAGATCGATCGACCCGACTACGAGGAGGCCCCGGATGGGCGGCACTAATCGGAAGAACATCAACTTCGTGAAGGCCGTCAACTTGGCCATGCACGATGCCCTGGCAGCGGACCCCTCGGTCTTCCTCATGGGCGAGGACATCGCCGACCCGGAGGACGGCGGGGTCTGGAAGGCGACCGCCGGTCTGTCGACGAAGTTCGGGACCGAGCGCGTCCGTTCCACCCCGATCGCCGAGGAGGGCTTCGTCGCCGCCGGGATCGGCGCCGCGCAGGCGGGCCTGCGCCCCGTTGTCGAGGTGATGCTGATGGGCTTCATCACGCTGGCGATGGACCCGATCCACAACACGGCGGCGAAGTGGCGCTACATGACCGCAGGTAAGAGTTCGGTACCGATCACTATCAGAACGTTGGGTGGCGCGGGCAGCGGCGTCGGCGCTCAGCATTGCGACCAATTGGAGAGTTGGTTCGCGGCCAGCCCGGGCCTGAAGGTCGTCCAGCCGTCGAACCCTGTCGAGGCCTACGGGCTGCTGACCGCGTCGATCTTCGACGACGACCCGGTCGTGTTCATCGAGCAGTCCGCACTCACCGGCCGGCCGGTCCGCATGCCCGCCCCTGAACCGGGCACCCGCTTCCCGCTCTGCAAGGCCAACGTCAGCCGTGAGGGCACCGACGTGTCGGTGATCGGCTACGGAGCCCAGATCGCGGACGCACTCGGCGTGGCGGAGCGCCTGGCCGAGGAGGCCATCTCGGTCGAGGTGGTCGACCTGCGCACCATCGCGCCGTTCGACGTCCCGACGATTCTTACTTCGGTGGCGAAGACCAAGCGGGCCGTGGTCGTGCACGAGGCGCGGACGACATTCGGGCCATCCGCCGAGATCGCAGCACAGATCTACCACGAGCTCTACGGAGAGCTCGCCGCCCCCATCCAGCGGGTCGGAGCGCCGTTCACGCCGGTGCCGGCGAGCCCGCCGCTCGAGTCGCGATTCATGGTCGGCCCGACGGAGATCGAGGCTGCGATCCGTCAGACACTGCGCAGCTAGCGCATCACCACACCGGTACCGCCGTCAGAAAGGTGAACGAAGATGGCAACGACGCACGCGCGCTACACCGAATCCGCGCTGGTCTCGAAGCAACGGTACATCTCCACCGACTGGCTCGCGGCCGAGTACGAGCGCCTGTGGCCGAAGGTCTGGCAGATGGCGTGCCGGATGGAGCAGATCCCCCGCAACGGTGACTATTACGAATACATGATCGGCACCCAGTCGATCCTCGTCGTACGCGAGAACGAGGACTCGATCAAAGCGTTCCGCAACGCCTGCCCGCACCGTGCGACGCGCATCCGCTCTGGCACCGGCAACACCGACGAGGAGCTGCGCTGCCCGTTCCACGGGTGGGCATGGAAGCTCGACGGAACGATCCTCGAGATCCCGGACGCGGACGACTTCGCGCCGGAGTGCCTGTCGCGCGCGGACCTCCAACTGGCCGAGGTCCACGTCGGCCTCTGGGGTGGGTTCGTCTTCATCAACATGTCCGAGGACCCGGAGCCACTCCTCACACAGCTCGGCCCCGTCGCCGACGGGCTCGCGAAATTCGAAGTTGACAAGATGCGATTCCGGACATACCGCTCGACGATTATGGACTGTAACTGGAAAGTAGGGCACGCAGCATTCAACGAGACATACCACGCGTTGGCGACCCACTTCCTCGATCTCGGCGGTCTGATGGATGGAACGCGCGTTCCGAGCGGGGATGTAAACTACAACGAGATCCTGTCAGGTACTGGCAGGGGCTATATCAATAAGGAAACCGGGCGCGGGCTCGGGACCTATGACCACTACGTCGCGAAGAACTACAATTTCTTCCAGAAGGCCCGTGGACATGCCGCAGCGAGCCCGCGATTAGGTGACTTGGGGCCGGACGCACGCACGGCCGCCCTGACACTCCTCGAAGCGAATCGCGACGTAGGTTT
>JAOPYG010000124.1 GCA_025964685.1 Actinoallomurus sp.
CTTTTTCCTATTCAAGATTCCTCTACTAGCGGACTTCCACATAAGATTCTCCGCTGACGATTCCCTCCATGTACGGGCAGACTCGGGCGACCTCTGTCGGGACGGTCCGTAGCTGGCTCTAACATTACTATCAGGCTTCGTGGTCTATAGTCTCGGGCCGGTTTTTCCGGGTGGAATCGCGGCGTCAGGCGCGGGCGTATGTGACGGGGTTGCTAGTGGACGGAAACTTGTCCGACAGAACGCGGGAACCCGTATCGCGGCTGCCTGGTCTCGACATTCAAATGGATCGCTGATACGAGGAGCCCACGGTCGATGGTCTACAACGTCATCGCAATTCTCCTGTCCGCATATGCGCTTACCACCTCCGCCTACCTGGCTCTTCAGCATCGCTTCGAGCAGCGGCGCGCGAACCTCTTGCCCTACTACACAAGGCTGATAGACGAATTCCGGACCCTGGAGTTCCACGATCACTATGGGTACCTGTGCACGCGGCTGCGCGTCGAACACGATCCACAGCTTGGGATTTCCGGCCTTCCTGATGACGCCCGCCGGGCGATCTACCACGTGGCTTACCTCTTCCAGGGCATCGGCATGGCCCGAACGCGAAATAACAGCACGACGGGTACTTACCTGCTGCGGACTATGGAGGAGCTTGCCGGGGACGTTCGCCGACTACCGCCCAATGCCCATCAACGCGATGATCAACCGACACCGCCGCTCAAGGAGGGTCCGCGTCTGAGGAATCGATTGGTCAGGTGACTTGAGATCGCCCAGTCATCCGCTCTTCGGCAGATCCGGCCGTGTCCTTCACACGGATCGACTGACGCCTGACCAGCGGCATGAGCGGGTATCGGTCCGGCACGATGCCTCTCCTACGAGCTGGGGGTCAGGTCTTGGAGGCCGATGACCCGCAGTAGTTCGAGCCGCTGGTACGTCTGGGTGCCCGGCTGGGCCGAGTGCACGACGAGTTGCTGGCCGTGGCCGTCGCTGAGCAGCACCTCGCAGTCGAGGTCGAGGACGCCGACCACGGGGTGCAGGAAACGCTTCGGCGACGGGCGGCGCACCACGACGTCGTGCGACTCCCAGAGTTCCTCGAACTCATGTGACGCGGCGCGGAGTTCGGTCACGAGGGCGGCCGGGCCCGGATCGTCGGGGCGGGCCGCGCTGACCGCCCGCAGGCTCGCCACGTGCGCACGGGCATGTTGCTCGTGGTGCTCGGGTGGGGACAGGGCCCGTGCGCTCGGCACCATGAACCAGCGGCGGATCATGTTCGTCCCTACGTGGTCGCCGATCAGAGCCACTGACATCGTGTTCTGCGCGAGCATCTGGCCCCAGTCGCTCAGGACCGCCCCCGGGAGGTCGTGCAGCCGGTCCAGGATCAGCAGCAGTCCCGGGCGGACGTGAGCTGAGGAGCCGCCGGGCCGGGGCGGCTCCTGGCCCGCCAGGTGGAACAGATGATCGCGCTCCACGTTCGTGAGCCGCAGGGCGCGGGCGAGGGCGGTGAGCATCTGCCGTGACGGGTGGGAGCCGCGGCGCTGTTCCAGCCGCGTGTAGTAGTCCGTGGACATCCCGGTGAGCTGCGCTACCTCCTCGCGGCGCAGGCCCGGGGTGCGGCGCCGCGGACCCGCGCTCAGGCCCACGTCGGAGGGGGCCAGACGGGTGCGGGCGCGGCGTAGGAAGTCGGCGAGTTCGGTTCGGTCCACGGTTTCAGGATCCCCCGGTCTCGGACCCGTATCCAGGGAGTGCCGGTCCCTGGATGACCGCGTCTCTCCCGCCGCTCCCGTCCGTCCCGCACGCTTCAGACATGGCAATGACGATGAGGAGGCGGCCATGCTGACATTGGTGACAGGAGCGACGGGTCAGGTCGGGCGGCGGTTCGTGCCGCGGCTGTTGCAGAGCGCGGCCCCCGGCGACGAAGTGCGGGTCCTGGTGCGGGACGCGGCGCGCGGCGAGCGGTTCGCCGAGATCGGCGCCCAGGTAGTGGTCGGCGATCTGCGCGACGCGGAGGTGCTCGGCAAGGCGACGGCCGGCGTGGACGCGGTGGTGAACGTCGCCGCCGCGTTCCGCGGGGTGCCGGACGAGGAGGCGCGGGCGGTCAACCGGGACGCGGCCATCGAGCTCGGCCGGGCCGCGGTGGCTTCCGGCGTGCGGCGGTTCGTGCAGGTCAGCACCGGACTCGTGTACGGCGCGGGGCGGGGCAGGGCGCTCATCGAGAGCGACGAGACGGTGCCGGACGGTCATCTGTGGGGTGCCTACCCCGAGTCCAAGTGGGAGGCCGAGCGCGCGCTCCAGGCGTTGGACGGCCTCGATGACCTCCGCATCGGACGGTTGCCGTTCGTGTACGGCGACGGGGACCCGCATCTGGCCAATGTGATGGAGTGGGCGGTGAACTGGCCCGCCATGCAGCGCCTGCACATGGGCCACCACATGGATGTGGCGCAGGGCCTGCGGCGGCTGCTGTACGCGCCCGGGGCACGCGGCGTCTACAACATCGCCGATGATGCCCCGGTCACCATGGTCGATCTCTTCCAGTTCCACGGCCTGCCGGTGCCACAGGAGGCCTACGACAAGGATGCCCCGGACCCGTGGCACAGCGTGATGTCGACGACACGCATCCGTCACGAGCTGGGCTACCGCCCTCTGATCCCGTCGGTGTGGACGGCACGGGACGCGGGAGTGCTGTAACCGTGTGCCGTGCCAAAACTCATCGCTAGGCGTCTGACCTGGGTGTTCACGTGATCATCAAGCGACCCTTCGATACTCATGAATCAGACCCGCGACGGCGCTGCGGCACTCGATCACATCCATGAGATCGATCGGCTGGCCGGCATTGTGCAGTGGGGGCCGTTGGCCGCGGGACTGGTGAGCCCGATGACCGTTGTAGTGCCGCTCATACTCGGCAAGCACCTGCCGCAGGTGCCGTTCACCGTAGATCAGCAGGTGGTCAAGGCACTCGCGCCGCAATGTGCCGACGAACCGTTCGGCGTAGGAGTTCGCCCGGGGCGATCGCGGCGGCGTCCTGATGACCCGTATGCCACTGCTGGCGAGGACCTCGTCAAACGCCCTTGAGAACTTGCCATCACGGTCTCTGATCAAGAACGTGAACTGACCGGCGCGCTCCCCCAGATCCATCAGCAGGTTCCGTGCCTGCTGGGCCGTCCAGGCACCGGCCGGGTTGGCGGTGACGCCCAGGATGTGGATTCGGCGTGTCTGGATCTCCATGACGAAAAACACGTACAGGCGCTTGAGGAACACCGTGTCGACGTGGGCGAAGTCGCACGCCAGCAATCCGGAGGCCTGGGCGGTCAGAAACTGCCGCCAGGTCGGCGAGGTCCGGCGCGGTGCGGGGCCCAGCCCCGCCGCGGCCAGGATCCGGCGGATCGTGCCTTCGCCGATCCGGTGCCCGAGGCCGAGGAGTTCTCCCTGAATGCGTCGATGGCCCCAACGGGGATTCTCCCGTGCCAACCAGACCACCAGATCGCGGATCTCATCGGAGACTGGCGGGCGCCCGGCCTTGGCCGGGTAGGTCCAGTGCCGTTTGACCAGGCGACGGTGCCAGGCCAAGAGCGTGCCGGGCGTCACAATCCGACGGCTCCGCAGCCAGACCGGCAGCCTGCGCGCGAGCGACCAGAATCGCCCGGTCAGCCCAATCCGGTCGCGGCCGACGAACCTGCCGCCGCAGCACCGCGATCTCGTGGCGCAGAACCAAGATCTCCAGATCTTTGGACACCTCACTCCGAGCGAGCAACACGAACCAGCCGATCAGCCGCACAAAGATCAAATACAGGAGCCTGGGGGACATGACCGCCCAGGGTAGATGCCCTGCTCAACCACGCCGCACGACTTTTGGCACGGCACAGGCTTGACCTATGTGGATGAGGCACTGTCCTGGGGCTCGCCGTATCGGGTGATGCTGACGGCACATCCACACGTGTGGACCGGCCGACACGATGAACGGGCCCGACTCGCCGAACTGCTGGCGCCGCGCCTGGCGGACGGGCTGCTCGTGTGCGGGCCTGACCAGGACTGGGTGCCCTACCTGGCTGCGGCCGACGTCGCCGTCCTCGATCACGGATCGCTCGGCCTGTACTGGGCGCTGCTGGCCCGCCCCTGCGTCGCGGTACCCGCGCCCGCGTACGAGATGAACCTCACCGCACCGCTCGCGGTGTTGCGCGCCGCCTCGCCACTCGCCCACACCCCCGCTGCCCTGCGGCCAGCGGTCGAACAAGCGCTGTCATCCTTCGACCCTGGGGTATTCGCCGCGCACCGCCGCGCCATCCTCGCCTACCCCGGGCAAGCCGAACAGCGCGCCCGCTGCGTGCTTTACGGACTGCTCGGACTGCCCGTACCGGCGAAGGCCGCCTGAGTCAGCTCGTGCAGTTCCTCATCTGAGCAATAGCCGTCCTCGCCCCCGGGCGCGCCGATCTTGTACCCGGCGAAGACCACCGCGTGTTCGATCGCGGTGTGCGC
>JAOPYG010000132.1 GCA_025964685.1 Actinoallomurus sp.
CGAGCGGATGATCGACGAGGTCGTCGCGGGCTACGTCACGGCGGCCACCGCCGAGGGCTTCCCCGAGGAGTGGGACCTCGACAAGCTCTGGAAGGCGTTCAAGCAGCTCTACCCGATCTCCGTCAGCTCCGACGAGCTGATCGAGGAGGCGGGTGGTCAGGCCGGCCTCACCGCCGAGCTGCTCACCGAGCAGATCGCCGCCGACGCCCAGGCCGCCTACGTCAGCCGCGAGGAGGAGCTCGGCGCGGAGGTCCTGCGCGAGCTGGAGCGCCGCGTCATCCTGTCGGTCCTCGACCGCAAGTGGCGCGAGCACCTCTACGAGATGGACTACCTCCAGGAGGGCATCGGCCTGCGGGCCATGGCGCAGCGCGACCCGCTGGTCGAGTACCAGCGCGAGGGCTATGACATGTTCACCGCGATGCTCGAGGGCATCAAGGAGGAGTCGGTCGGCTACCTGTTCAACCTCGAGGTGGAGATCTCCGACGAGGAGCAGCAGCAGCCGGCCGTCGCGGGTGTCGGCACGGCGCCCGTCCAGGTCGCCGACACGGTCGAGGACACCCCCGAGATCGTGGCCAAGGGCCTCGGCGAGTCCAACCGGCCGCACAACCTCAGCTACACCGCTCCCACCGTCGACGGCGAGGGTGGCGTCGAGACCCACACCGAAGACGGCGAGGACGCCTACATCAACGTCTCGCGCAACGACCCGTGCCCCTGCGGCTCGGGCAAGAAGTACAAGCGTTGCCACGGTGACCCGCGCAACAGCTGACAGCGTCATTCACGAACGGCCCCGGGCGATTCGGCGGGTTCTAGCGGTCCCCGCAACACCTTGGATTTCAGGGGGTTGCGGGGATCGTGGTTTCTGGGGAGTTGAGGGCGAGGTTTTTTGAGGCTTTGGACCGGGAGGCGGGCAGTATCTCGGGTGCTGCTCGTGCTGTCGGGGTGAACCGGGCGACGGCGTTCGGGTGGGCTCGCAAGGCTGGCGTGCCAGGTCGAGGTAAGTCAGGCACGAAGGGGCACCCGGGGCGGGCGGAGTATGACGCGCTGAGGGCGGCCGGTATGCGGCGGCGGGACGCTGCAGCGCAGGTCGGAGTCAACGTGCGTACTGCGCGGGACTGGGACCAGGGGATCCGGAAGATCGGTAACGCGCGCCTCCACGCAGATGGGCGCCGAATCGACTACAAGGCGGGTGTGACCACCTACGTCGATACGTCGCAGTCGCCGGCCGTCTGCGCGTTGGAGGCGGACCTGCATCCGCGGTTCTTGACGCTGGTCGAGCGGGAGCAGATCGCGGACCTGCACCGCCAGGGCGCCTCGCTGCGCGCGATCGGCCGCGAGCTGGGGCGGCCGGCGTCCACGATCAAGCGTGAGATCGACAACCGATCCGCCGACGGCCTCTACCGGCCCTACCGGGCGCACCGGGCATGGGTGAAGGCTCGCTCACGGCCCAAAGAAGGCAAGCTGGCCAAGGATGGTCCGCTGCGCGACTACGTCACTGCCAAGCTGGCCGTGCACTGGTCACCCGAGCAGATCTGTCACGCTTTGATCAAGGAGTTCCCGGGCGAGCAAAGCATGCGGGTGAGCGTGGAGACGATCTACCAGACGATCTACGTCCAGGCCCGCGGCGGCCTCAGGCGAGAGGTCCTCGCGGCCCTGCGCACCGGGCGCACCCGCCGCAAGCCACACAAGACTCCTCACGAGCGCACGCGGCGGTTCGTTGAGGAGATGGTGATGATCGCCGAGCGGCCACCCCAGATCGAGGACCGGGCCGTGCCCGGGCATTGGGAAGGTGACCTGATCGCCGGCACCCGCAGCGAGTCCGCGATCGTGACCCTGGTCGAACGCTCGACCCGGTACGTGATGCTCGGGCACCTACCCGGCGGGCACACCGCCGAGGAAGTCCGCGACGTGCTCGTGCCCTTGATCGGTTCGCTGCCCGGGCACCTGCGCGGCTCGCTGACCTGGGACCAGGGCTGTGAGATGGCAGCGCACAAACAGTTCTCCGTGGCCACCGGCGTGCCGGTCTACTTCTGCGACCCGCACTCACCATGGCAGCGCGGCAGCAACGAGAACACCAACGGCCTGCTGCGCCAGTACTTCCCCAAGGGCACGGACCTGTCGGTCCACGGGCCCCAGGACCTCGAACACGTCGCCCAGGAACTCAACGGCCGACCACGCAAAACGCTCGGCTGGCAAACCCCAGCCGAGCGCCTGCGTGATCTACTGACAGCCACATAGACCATCAGGCGTTGCGAGGACCCCTGGAATCCGCCATTCGCCCGGGGCCGTTCGGCGTTCCGGCGAAAAAGGGGGAACAAGCGGGCGTGATCCCACCAAGTACCGGATGACGGCGCATCGACGAATCTCATCGGGCGGCACCGCCGCGTGGAGCGCCGCCACCAGCGGACACTCGCCCGGGCGGACGCCCAGCGGGTCAGCGGGTCGTTCGACGAGAGCAGCGACGGACGGCTGACGGCCCAGCGTCTGCGGCCCCGGATCGCGTCGGCGCCGGCCGGCCTGTCGGCCGCCGAGCGTGACCTGTGGCTGCTGATCGCCTGGGCCGACCTGACGTATGAGGACGCGGCGGAGGCGCTCAACGTGCCCATGGGCACGGTCAGGTCGCGGCTGCACCGCGTCCGCAAGAAGATCCGCCGGGCGTTCGGCGGCGACCCGACGCGCTTTCAGGAGGAGTACGCATGAATGACGAGGAGATCGCTCTCATCGCGCGGGCCAGGCGGCGGCCTCCAGGAGGATCCGGCGGCGAAGGCGCGGGCGTGGGCCCGGCTGAACGCCCAGGTCAGCGGCCCTGAGGTGGGACGCTCCCCGACGGCCGTTCTGGGGTCGCCCAGAACGGCCGTCCTCGCGGGATCAGCCGGGCGGAACGGTCGTCTCGATGGCCGCGCAGCGCCACCGGCGGTCGTGTTCGAGGCGCAGTGCCAGGGCCTGGACGCGTGTCCCGATGGTGGCCACCGCGGTGACCTCGGCGACTCCGGGTTCGGGCTCGTAGACCCGCACCGTGCCCAGACGCGGAGTGGAAGGCACGGACAGCCGGGCGGTGAGGGACTCCAGCCGCTCGAACAGAGCCGGCGTGGTGCGCCCGGCCAACTGGTGGTAAGGCCGCGCGCCGGTCAGGACGTCGAGCACGAGCTGGGCGATCAGCCGGGCCTCCGGCCGCGGTCCGGGCCGTCCTTCGCGGACGACGCCGAGCACGGGCCGGGGTGTGTGCCCCGGTGGCGGGCTGGAGTCCAGGGCGAGGGCGAGTGAGCCGTGCACCGCGATCCCGGCCGGTACACGGTCGCCGTACGGGATCAGCCGGATCGGGGACGGGCGGCGTACGGGTGATCGTCTGCGCATTGTGAGCCTCCGGAGGTGTCGGCCGCCACGCGGCGGCAGCCACAAAGAGGTCTCGCGGCCCGCGGTGATACGCCGTGGCCGGATGCGGACATCCCGCTACTTCGAGAGCGTCCGCGTGCGCCGGGGGATCTCCAGGGCGCTGTGCAGCTGGTAGCGGTCGGCCCGGTAGGTGGACACCGCGAGTTCGACGCAGGTGCCGTTCATGAACGACCGCCGCTGGAGCAGCAGCACGGCGCTGCCACGGGCCAGGTCGAGCAGGCGGGCGTCGGCCACATCCGCGATGCCCGCCTCGATGGTCTGCTCGCCGGCGTCGAACACCACCCCGAAACGCGTCTCGAGCACGTCGTACAGCGACGCGCCGCTGAGCGGCGTGTCCAGCAGGCCGGGGGCGACGGTCGCGGGGATATGGGAACGCTCGACCGCCATCGGCTCGCCGTCGGCGGTGCGCAGGCGTTCGATGACGTGGACGCCGGTGCCGGGCGGCACGTCGAAGAGCCGCGCGAGGTGGGCGTTGGCGGGTGTGGTGCGGAGGTCGAGGTCGCGCGCGCCGGGTTCGAGGCCGCGGGCCCGCATGTCCTCGGTGAAGGAGACGAGCCGGAGCGGCATCTCGATCTTGGGGCGGGCCACGAACGTGCCCTTGCCCGGGACGCGGTACAGCCGCCCCTCGGTGACCAGATGGTCGACGGCCTGCCGAACCGTCATCCGCGACAGCCCGAACCGCTGGCACAGCTCGCGTTCGGACGGGATCGGCGCGTCGACCGGCAGTTCGGCGTCCTCGATCAGGTCGAGGAGGATCTCCCGGAGCTGGAAGTACTTGGGTACGGGGCTGGTCGGATCGATCTTGCCCATGGGGTACCTCTGGCAGCAGAGTCGGGGAGTGAAGTATGGTTCATACTGGTCTAGTCCGGACTAGACCACACGTCCAGGATGGTGTACCGGCCCGGCCTGGTCGACGGAGCGTACGCCACCGCTTGGGCGAACTGCTCCGCGGTCAGGCCGATGTCTTGGGGAGTCTTGGGCAACCCATGACGGTCGAGGCTCGCCACGATCTCGGCGAGGCGCTCGG
>JAOPYG010000491.1 GCA_025964685.1 Actinoallomurus sp.
ACCGACAGGAGGGCACGTACGGCTTCGGCCAGCCCGCCCGGCGTCCCGTCGCACACCACCCCGGAGCCCGGACCATCCAGAAGTTCCCGGGCGGCGCCGGCCGCCGGCACCACGACCGGTGTCCCGCACGCCAGGGCCTCCAGTGTCGCCAGCCCGAAGGTCTCCGCCGGGGAGGGAAACAGCGCCACGTCGGCGCTCGCGACCAGCGCGGCCACCGTACGCCGGTCGGTGATGTGCCCGAGGAAGGTGACCGGCAGGCCGCGGGCGCGGTGCCGTAGCCGCTCACCCTCCGGGCCGTCACCGATCACGACCAGCTCGGCCGCCGTTCCCAGCTCGCGCAGTGCACGCAGGCTCTCGATCGCGCGTTCCGGGCGTTTTTCTCGGGACAGACGGGTGACCGTGACCAGCCGCACCGGCCGATCGCGCGGCGCCACGGTCTCGGTCGGCGGCGGATCACAGGGCGCCGGCCGGAACGTGTCGAGATCGACGCCGAGCGGAATCCGCCGCACGTTGCGCGCGCCGATCCGCTCGAACTCATCCCCCGAGAAGGCGGACGTGACAATGACCTGGTCGGCGAGGCGGGCGAGCCGGCGGTTGACGGTGTCCGCGGCTGCTCGCAACGGGAACCAGCGCGGCACCCGCGAGTACAGGATCGCGTCCAGGCGTTCGTGGGAGAACAACACCAGCGGCACACCCCGACGGCGACTCCAGCGGGCCAGCCACAGGAGGCTGGTCTTGTCGCTGACCTCGAGCACGTCCGGTGGCCGCGCGTCGAGCAGCCGGCGCACCCGCCGCCGGCCGGTCAGGAGGCGATAGTCGCCAAGGCCGGGCAGGCTCAGACCGCGTACGACGATGCGCTGCCCGGACGGCGTCTGTTCCACCGCTCCGGTGCGCCCCGGCACGATGAGTACTCGCTCATGGCCGGACTGCCGGAAGCCGTGGCCGGTCTCGTCGAGAGCAACGCGCAGGCCACCCGATGTCGGCGTGTAGAAATTGGCGACTTGCACGATTCTCAATGCGCCCCCGCGGTCTCCGGCACCACATCCGAATACGTCGCCGCCCGTCCCCCGGCCGCGAGCACCGCCTCGATCGCGCGCAGCGTGGCATCCCGCAGTCCGGGCCGGGCCAGGTCGTCGGGGTGCAGCGCGACGCGGACCAGGCCGCCGTGGTTCGCGCCCCACCGCGCCGACCGCACCATGATGGCAGCGCCCAGCCGCTCCCCGGTGCCGCCGGGCCGGTGGGAGAGTGCGAACCCGCGCCGCATCCGTCTGTTCCGCAGGTCCAGCACGCCGAAGTGGGAGGTGGTGTAACGGAATCCGACCTGGCGCAGCGCGCGGTTGGTGGCGGCGGAGGCCAGCCAGCCGGGTGGTGTGAACCCACCCGTGGTCAGGCCGAGCTCTCTGAGCACTGCGCGGCCGCTCATCAGCCGGTCGGCCGCCTGAACCTCGTCGAGGGCACCGAACTCGGCCGCGCCCCGGGCCACGATCCGGCCCGCCAGCCGGCGCGGCAGCGAGCCTTCAGGGCCGGCCCTGTGGGCCCACCCATGCATCACCAGCTCGTCACCGCGGGCGGCCCTGGCCCGCAGCACGTCGGCGTACCCCGGTTCGTCGGCGAGGGAAGCACCGCGCCACGGTCCGGGAATCACCAGCAGCGAGACCGGGATCCCGAGCGAGTCGGCGTCCGCGCACCACCGCCGCGTCTGGTCAGCGGTGATCGGAGCGACGTCGTGGACGCTCACCACCAGCCGTGTCGGCGAATCCCCGGCCATCGCCTCTCCTCGCCCCTGGTCTCCTCGCATGGTCAAGCGGCCCGCCTCTCAGGGGCGCCGGACCGGACGGCGTCATAGTGGGTGATCAGTTCCGCGCAGATGTTGCTCCAGTCACGTCCCCGTACCGACGGGCGCGCCTCACCGGCAAGCCGGTTCCGCAGGGCCCGGTCGGCCACCAGAGTCTCCACGGCCGCCCGCAGCGCGTCCGCGTCATCGGGCGGGTACAGCAGGCCGTTGGCGCCCGGCCGGACCAGATCGAGAGGACCACCTGCCGCGGGGGCCACGACCGGCACGCCGGAGGCGAGCCCCTCCTGAACGGCCTGGCAGAAGGTCTCGTCGGCGCCGGTGTGGACGAACACGTCGAGGGAGGCGACCAGCTCCGACAGTTCCTGACCGGTACGGAACCCGGTGAAGACCGCGTCGGGGAGGATCCGGCGCAGTCGCCGCTCGGCCGGACCGTCGCCGACAACGACGAGCCGCATCCCCGGAATGCCGGTCAGGTGCCGCAGCATCGACACACGTTTCTCAGTGGCCAGCCGGCCGACGTACCCCACCAGGACCTCTCCCGCCGGGGAGAGCCGTGCACGCAACGCGGCCGACCGGTGGCAGGGATGAAAACGACGGCCGTCCACTCCACGGGCCCACAGTGCCAGGCGCGGCACGCCCCGCCGCTGGAGCGCCTCGAACGTGGCCCGAGACGGCACCAGCGTACGGTCGGCCCCTTCGTGGAGATGGCGAAGCCACGCCCACATCAACTGATCGGCGCCCCTCAGGCCGTACCGGCGGGCGAAACCCACAAGGTCGGTCTGGAACACCGCGACCGCCGGAACGTCCAGCCGCCGGGCGGCCGCGACGCCGGACGCGCCGAGTGTGAACGGCGCGGCCAGGTGGACGACGTCCGGCTGGAAGTCACGGAGCACGGCCGTCACCTGGCGCGTGGGCAGCCCGACGATGAACGAACGGTAGAACGGCAGAGCGACTCCCGGCGTCAGTCGTATCGGCTGACCCGCATGATCGTCAGAGCCGGGCCCGGGCCCGGGCGCGACGACGAGCGCCTCATGGCCCTGACCGGCCAGGTACTCAAGGACACGGCACACCGAGTTCGTCACGCCGTTCACCTGCGGCAGGAACGACTCGGTCACGATGGCGACCCTCACGGCACCGATCGTGACCACGCCGTGCGACCCTCCGACCGCGTCGCGGCACCGCCGGGGAGAACATCAAACAAACGTCGGCGCTCACATCCGGTCCTCCCTCTTGGCGGCTGTCCGGGCTCCGATGCCGGCGGTGATCGCCTCCTCCGCCTCCCGCGTGGCGAGTCGCCGGGTCCCGTACCGTTTCCAGGACAGCACCATGTCCAGCAGGGAGCTTCCTCGTGACCGACACCGTCTCCACCACGACGGACCCCCCGGCCACACTCACGGCCTCGGCGGTTCGCCAGGAGCGGTTCCACGCCGTCATGGCGGCGGTCGTGCGCAGGCTGCCGCTCGGTCTCTCCGGTGTCGTCGCGCCCAGTCTGCTGGGCTTCGCGCTCATCAACGGGTCGACGTTCGCCGTCGACCTCGGCCTGCTGACGGCCTTCCGCAGCGGCTTCGGCTGGCCGTTGCCCTTGGCGATCACACTGGCCTACCTGCTGGCGTTCGGGCTGAGTTTCCTGTTGAACCGCAATCTCAACTTCCGCTCGCACGCGCCGATGGGGCCGCAGGCCGCGATCTATCTGGCCGCGATCGGGATCAACTACGTCGTGTTCATCCTCGGTGTCGGCGACGGACTGGTCCACCTGGGCCTGGAATATCACCTTGCCCGCATCACCGCCGGTGCGTGCGAAGCGATCTACATGTACAGCGTCATGCGCTGGCTCGTCTTCCGGGACACCTCCCGAGGCGCGGCCAGCGGCACACGCAGTGGCCCGTCGCGGCGCAGACCGAAAACCTGACGCGCGCACTGTGCATCGCGGACCAGCGGGCCGGTGGTGTTCATCGACTCGATGCGTGTCCTCCATCGCCCGTACGGGCGTGCATGGCCCGTCCCGTTGATGGTTGGGGTGGATCACATGCCGGTGCGCCTGGAGATCGGATGATTCGATGCTGGTCAAAGTGCTCGGCTGCCGGGCGGGGATGCCGGCCGACGGCCAGGCGAGTTCGGGATACCTGGTCACCACCGCCTCGACGTCGCTCCTGCTGGACTGCGGGCCCGGCGTGGCCACCGCGCTCAGCGGAATCGACCGCCCGCGCCTGAACGGTGTGGTGATCAGCCACCTGCACCTCGATCACTGTTATGACCTGCTGCCCGTCGGGAAGGGACTGCTGGCCGCCGGCACTCCCTACCCGGGTGACGCGAACCCGCCCGCCGCGACCACCCTGGCCCCGCCGGTTCCGCTGTACGTGCCGGCCGGCGGACGTTCGGTTCTCGGCCGGCTCGCCGCCCTGTTCCCGGTCACGACGATGCCCGTGCTGAACCGCGTCTTCGACCTCGCCTTCGACGTCCGCGAGTACCAGCCGCACGACGTCTTCCAGCTAGGCGACTGCCGCATCACGATGCACCAACTGCGGCACGCCGCGCCCAACTGCGGGACACGCGTCGACACCGCCGGCGGCAGCCTCGCCTACACCGGCGACACCGGCATGACAGACACGCTGCTGGAGCTGGCCGACCACGTGGATCTGCTGCTCTGCGAGGCGACCCTGGCCAGCGCCGACAAGGGCCCGCACGGCCACCTCAGCGCCGAACAAGCCGGCCAGGTCGCCGCAGCGGCCCAGGCCGGGCAGTTGGTGCTCACCCACTTCAGATCCGCGGACCGTACCTGGCTGGAAGCACGCAGAGCCGACGCGGAGCGGATCTTCGACGGACCCGTTCACCTGGCCACGCCCAATCGAGAGTTCGAGGTCCACGTCCCCCCGGCTATCACTCAGTGAGGTCAGATCGGCTGTCAAGCGGCTGAACACCACGTGACGCCCCAGAGATCACATTGGTAACAGTTCGGGCTCAGGTGGTTCCGATCATGAGCCGGGCACGCCACGCTGGTCACCGTGAGCGCAACGAAGATTGCCGGCACGTCCTGTGCCGGGCACGCCCTTGCGCAACTCAGCGCCTGGCCATCGGTCGTGGCACGCCAGGCGGACTGCGGCCTCGGCATGGGCGTGGGCACCTACGCCGGGCAGATCCTCCATTTCCACGACGAGGACCATGCCTCTCTCTGCCTGACCCGCCCCGTGATCGATCGGTTCCACGATGTCCTGACGCAAGCGGGCATCGACGTCATCCCCGATGACGACTGGATCGGAATGCGCCTGGAAACCCCTACCGACATCACACTGCTGGTCACGCTCGTCAGCGTGGCGATCAAGGCAAACCTCCCCGATCCGACACACGCGGCGTTCCATCATGGCGTTTCTCGGGCTCACGCTGTTGCACGCGGTGACCTCCACGTTCACGCTTGCCAACTGCGTGCGTGACCGGCAGGAGACCGCCACGTTCACCGGGCGTGTGGACCAGGCACGGTCGGAAAAGCTGCTGGCCGAACACGACCCGTTCAAGGTCGACACGTGACCGGGGCAACGCACGGGCGCGGTCAGCCGCGCGCGGGGCAGGCTTGCTACTGAGAGAGCGGTCCGGTCGTCTCCTCGAGCCGATGTAGGGCCTCATGGAGTCGCGACCAGGCGATGAAGATCGGTCCGTCTCCTGCCTGGACCTGTCCGTCCGCGGCGGCGTCGATGCAGACCGGCCGGTACGCGTGCACCGCGCGATGGGCGGGCCGCACGATCTGGTCGAGAGGGGCATCGGCGCCGAGCTCTGCCAACGTGCGCACTTCCTGCAGCATGGCGGCGAGACGCGCGGCCGTCTCCTTGTCGGGACGAAGCGGTTCGGCGGACCGTATCAGCGCCGCGACCGCTTCCCTGAACGTTCGTTCGTCGGCCTGCCGTACGTGATCAAGCGACATCACCCGAGCGTACGCCGATGTGATTCATTTCTCCTGGACACGCTGGGGAGATTGATTCGCGCAAGGTCTCCCTCTCCGATCCCCATGGAGTGGCGGGCCTGCTGCAGAGTCTGCGGGAAGCGAGGGCCGACACCCAGATCGAGATCCTGCTCGGCCGCGATCCCGCCCAGCACGTCTCCCTGGTTCGAGCTGTTCACCCGGGTGACCGGCACCGAGCACCGGTACCGGTTCGGACGCGACCCGACGGCACACGCGCCTCGAGCTGGGGCTGGGAGAACCTGGAAACGGCCGGCCACCGCGGCTGAGCCACGCCGACCTTGCTGAAGAGCAGTCCGGCGCCGCGTCAGCTGTCCGCGGCGAGCCGATCCAGGGCCACGACGGCCTCCGGGGCGAGCCGGAGGCTTCCCGCCGCGATGTTCTCGGCCAGATGGGAGGGATGCGACGTTCCCGGGATCAGCAGCGTGTGCTCGTAGTGCGCC
Source organism: Actinoallomurus sp. (assembly GCA_025964685.1). Taxonomy (GTDB): domain Bacteria; phylum Actinomycetota; class Actinomycetes; order Streptosporangiales; family Streptosporangiaceae; genus Actinoallomurus. Next base: position 6,188 of record JAOPYG010000491.1, read on the forward strand.
AGCAGCCAGGCGAGCGCCACCTGAGCCGGCGTGGCGGCGAGGTCGCCGGCGACGGCGACAACGGTGGGATCGTCGGTTGCTTTCGGCAGGCCTGGAAAAGCCGAACCGAGCGGGAAGAACGGCACCCACGCGATGCCATGCTCACGGCACAGAGCGAGCACCGGCTCGGTGGACCGGTCGAGGACGCTGTAAGCGTTCTGCACGCAGGCGACGCCGACGGGCAGCGCCTGTCGGAGTTGGTCGGCGGAGACGTTGCTGAGTCCGATGCCGCCGATCTTGCCGGCATCGCGCAGTGCGATCAGTTCGTCGAGCTGACTGTCGAGGTCGACGCTCTGGTCTCCCTCAGCGATCAGGCCGGGCGGCGCGTCGAGGCGCCGCAGATTCACGACGTCCAGCCGCTCGGCACCGAGCGTCGCGAGGTTGGCCTCGATCTGGGCACGCAGTTGTTCGGGCCGTTGCGCGGGGACGAGTGCGCCGTCGGTGGCGTTGTCCGCGCCCACCTTGCTCACGAGGACCAAGTCGTCGGGGTAAGGCGACAGGGCCTCGCGGATGAGGCCGTTGCACGTGCCGGCGCCGTAGAACTGCGCGGTGTCGATGTGGTTGACGCCGTATTGGACCGCCTGGCGCAGTAGGGCGAGAAGAGCGTCTCGTCCGGCCGTTGAGCGTTCCATCTGCATCACACCGAAGCCGATGCGAGCGACCGTACGCCCCGCCAGCTTCGCGGTGTCCCCCGACGGAGGTTCGGACGGATGCGCCAGCGGATTGGTTGCCGTCATCAGTGCGTGCTCCCGTCGTGCCAAAGTGCAGCGATGCGGAGGGTCCTCCGCTATCCCCAAAGTAGCAGAACCGGAGGACCCTCCGCATTGCCTGGAGCAGACATGAGTCCCGAAACTCGAAGGTGAGGGCGCGGCCCCCTTACTGGTACGCGATGGACGGCGCCCAGGCGGTGGCGTCGGAGGTGGCGGCGCCGTTGCCGCCGTTGCTCACCTCGAACCTGATGGTGTCGCCTGCGGCGACCGGCAGGGTGACATTGGTGTCATGTCCGACGGCATCGGAACCGCCCAACGACTGCGCGCCACCTGAGGACGGCCAGATCTGGGTGCCGTTACGGGTGATCCGCGCGGTCACGCCGTCTCCACCCATCGCTTCCTTCAGCACGCGCCCGCGAATGGCGATCGTCCCGCCGCTCGGCGCCACCCAGGCACGGGCGATCGGGCAGGCGGCGCAGGCGTCCGGCGACAGGGCGAATCGCGACACGTACCCGTTGCTCCCCCAGCGCTCGTGCGCGGTGTCGTAGGGAGTGATGTCGCGCCAGCCATGGTCCGGGGTGGAGTACTGCTCGCGCCACTGGTGAGTGCCCTGGGTCGCCGAGAAGTCGTACGCCGCGTTGTACACGGCGCCCGCCGTGGCCGCGGTGTTGTCGGTCAGCGTCCAGGCGTTCGAGTACGCGATCGAAGGGTCGGTGTCGTTGACTTCGGTCGTGTGGGATGACGTCCCTGAGATGAAGCCGTCGACATCGGTGTAGTGACCGGTCCCGCTAGTGTCGGCCCGGACCGTGATCTTCAGAGTATGAGCCGTATCGGCCAGGTTCGACGCGGTGTAAAGGGCCTGCTGAGGCAGAACGGACGACGCGTAGGTGTCAACGGTCGTCACCGGGCCGCAGTTGTTTCCCTTCGCGTCACAGACGACCACGTCGGCCCGTCCGTGGTCGGAACTCTTGCCTCCGATCCAGGTGACGGTGGTGCCTGTGAACGTATGGGTAGCGGTCGCTCCTTCCGCGCCGATGAAGTGCGCGTCGGAGTCGAGATAGCCGTCCTTTCCCGTCGTATGCGCCCAGCCGCCAAGACCGTCCGTGAACACCGAGCCGGGCGCCGCGTAGATGTTGTGGCGCGCGGTGCCGGAGAAGTTCATCGGAGAGTTCACCGTGCCGTCGTGCACGGCCGCCCCACCCCCGTAACCCGTGAACAGGTTGTCGGCGATCTCGTGTGAGGACTGGTAGTTGTCGTTGGACAGCCCCTTGGTCTCCAGGATCTCAATCGGCCAGCCTGCGCTGTTGCCGAAGAAGTCACCGAGGAAGGAGATGTGGTCGTTGAACGCTTCGAGGTCGGTCTCGGACTGGTCCGGGCTGTTCGTGGAAGCCTCGCCGTTGAGGATGCTGTTCGCGACCGTGACCCTGCTGGATGACCAGAAGAACAGGGCGGTCGTCCCCCACGTGTTGCCGCCGTGCCCGGTGTCGTCCAGCCGCATCCCGGTGATGGTCATGTTCTGCAGGTTGTCGAAGTTCTCTCCGGACAGGCTGTGGTGGAAGTAGCTTTCGGTCAGCGCGACCTGGGACACGCTGTGGTGCCCCAGGACCGTGCTGAGGAAGCCCTGCTGCCCGCCGCTGTTGGCGTTGAAGCCGGAGATGTCCAGGTCGTCGTTGTTGTTGTACCCCTCCAGGTGGGAGAGGGTGACCCCGGTCACGGCGCTGTCCGACGGGGTCACCGGCACGTTGCCGGTGATCAGAAAGCCTGCCGAGTGGTACATGCCGGGCAGGTCGCTCTGCGCGGGCGAGCCGGCGAATACGCCCTTCACATCGTGGGTGTAGACGTCCGTCACGGTGAGGCCGGCGTGCCCGTTCGTCGAGTACCAGAACACCAGGCCCGCACCGACGTCGCTCAGTTCGAGGTCGCGAACCGTCCAGTGCGAGGCGTCCTCGATCCATACCGCGCGATCGGCGGCCTGGCCGGTACCGGTGATGTGCGGCCGTGCCCCGGAACCGTACGCGCCGAGCACGATCGGGACGGCGCTGGTGCCGCTGCCGTACAACTTGCCCAGTTCCCCGGTGAAGGTGTCGCCCCGCTTGAGCAGGATCCGCGCCCCGGGGCCGAAGGTCTGCCCGTTCAGGCGGGCGAAGTCGCACCATGGAGCGGACGGCGAGGTGCCGTGCCCCGCATCGGTACAGTGCGAATCGGAGGCGTTGTCGACGTAATACACGCCGGTCAGGGCCGCGTTCGGGGTGCCGGACCGGAACGCGTCGATGTCCGTGTGGTGTCCCGAGGCGTTCACCCCGGTCAAACCGGCACCCGCGCGGGCGGCGGTCGCCGGACCGACGGCGACCATGGTGGCCATCAGAACGGACAGAACCCCCGCGCAGGTCGTTCTGCGCAGCAGCGAAAGGGACATGACACGGCTCCAAGGCTCGGGACGGTCGGAACGTGTGCTGACGGCTCAGCGGTGGGTCATGCGGTCCCCCTGAGCCGGATGGCGACCGCGTCCCGAACCGCTTCCAGATAGCCGAATCCGTACTGCTGTTCGGGCTCGAGGAAGCTGCCTTCGGTCCACTCGTTCCATGCGTTGATGGTGACCACGCGGTGGTCGGCTCGGGCCGCGACGAGGGACACGGCGTCGCGAACCGCGGCGCCGACGGCGTCCGGAGTGTTGTCGACCAGGAGGCTGGTGTACGGGTAGCCGTCCTCGCGTCGCATGTCCCAGTCGACGGTGCGCGGGCTGGGGTCCCAGCCGACGGTCACGTTGGGCAGGTACGGGACGGGCAGGGCGGCTTCGAACTCACGCCACACCTGGCGTGCGCGCGCGTGCACGGCGGAGTAGCTCGTCGTCGGGAACGTGTCGAAGCCCGCCTCCGGGTGGTGCCACCACGTGTAGTGGGTAACGCTGTCGAAGCCGAGCCGGCCTGCCATCGCTCCCGGATCGGCGATCTGGAAGTTGACGACCCCGTTGAGGTGGAGGTCGCCGGCGCCCGCCGCTGCCGCCGCCGCGCGGAACCTGGCCAGCACGTCCGCGGCGGCGGCGACGCCGCCCATGCCGGCGACGAACGCGGGCACGTCGTAGATCGAGAAGTACGCCGCGCCGTCGACGCGCCAGTAGGACGGATGGGTCAGGTAGCGCTCGATGACGTGCTGGAAGGCGCACCGCGCGTGGTACCGCGAGTTCGGCGCCGGTAGCAGGGTGCCCGGGTTGGTGGACCGCGCCGGGAAGAGGTCGTTCCAGTCGTGGTTCGCCCACATCAGCGCGAACCGGAACTCCGGCATCCGCTCGGCGCTCAGGAGGCCGTCGTCCAGCGCGCGGTTGAGGAACGGCTGGTTGTCGTACCAGTACCAGTCGACGATGAAGCCGTCGATCCCGTGGTTCAGGGCGGTGTCGACGGCCCGGCCGGCAGCCGCCGGGCTCGCCTCGTCCACCGCACCCCACAGGGGCCGCTTGGGCTGTACGTGCCCGTCGAAACGTGGCCGCGCGGAACGGACCAACGGCCACTCCGTCCAGCCCGAACCGTGCATCGACACGTTGAGCCGGTCGACGTGCCACTGCGGGTAGTAGTACGCCAGGACGGTCACCGGTTCCGCGGCATCCGGTCGGAAACGAGCCTGCTCGCCCACGGTCGGATCGGCCCGGAACACCGTCGGGTCGCCGTACGCCGGAATGGTCATGAGACCTCCTCCGTCAGCCTTATGACCAAGGTGCCGTGCCTGTCGGTTCCCTCGCTCCGCTCGATCACATCGGCACCTGCTGATCTCCGCCGTGGCCCGGAGTCTCGTCGGGGTCGCCGTACACGATCAGTTTGACGATCTCCTCGACCGTGCTGTCGGCCCGGCGCCGGATGCCGGCGACCCGGCCCAGGTGCATGACCATGATGCGGTCCGCGGTCTGCCACACCTGCTGGAGGTTGTGACTGATCAGGATCACCGCCTTCCCCGCATCGCGAAGGTCCCTCACCAGACGGAGGACACGCTCGGACTCCTGCACCCCGAGCGCGGCGGTCGGCTCATCCATGATCACGATGTCGGCGCCGCCGACCAGCACCCGGGCGATGGCGACGGCCTGCCGCTGGCCACCGGACAGCAGGTAGATCGGGACGCGCACGGACGGCAGCTGGATCGTGAGCCCGGCCAGGACCTGCTCGGCCTCCCGGTACATCCGGCGCCGGTCGACGAACGGCCCACGACGGAACTCCCGGCCGAGGAACAGGTTCGCGGCCACGTCACGGGTGTCGACCAGAGCCAGGTCCTGGTACACCGTCGCGATGCCCTTCGCGGCGGCGTCGGCCGGCTTGCCGAAGGTCACGTCCTCGCCACGTACGCGCAGCCGTCCCTCGCTCAGGTCGTACACGCCCGAGAGGATCTTGATCAACGTGCTCTTCCCGGCGCCGTTGTCGCCCAGGACGGCGAGCACCTCGCCGGCCTGCAGGTCGAAGGACACGTCACGCAGCGCCCGTACATGGCCGAACAGCTTGCCGACACCGTCCGCGCTGAGCAGCGGTGCGCTGGTGGTCTCGGTCATCGGGCCCTCCGCCGCTCGCCGATGACACCGAGGACGACAGCGAGCACGAAGACCGCCCCCCGGGCGAGTTGCTGATAGTAGGAATTGACCGACATCAGGGTGAGGCCGTTGTTGAGGACGCCGATCACCAGCACGCCGGCGAGCGTGCGCTGGACCCGCCCGGACCCGCCGGCCAGGCCGATCCCGCCGAGCAACACCGCGGTGAGCACGTCGAACTCGGCACCGTTGGCGTAGTTCGGCCCGCCGCTGCTCGACGTGCCCGTGGTGAGGATCCCGCCGAGGGCGGCCAGCACCCCGGTCGTGATGAAGACACCGGCGTACACACGTTTGGTACGGACGCCGGCGCGCAGCGCGGCGCTGGCATTGCCGCCCACCCCGTAGATGTGCCAGCCCATCCGGGTGAACGACATGACCACCCAGGAGACGACGAACACCGCCGCCAGGATCCACACCGATGTCGGCACACCGAGCGGCCGCGTCTGCAGGAAGTCCGGCAGCGCCAGATTGGTCAGCGGCTTGGTCTGGCCGTCGGTGCTGATGAGCGCGATGCCGCGGATGACGATGCCCATCGCCAGCGTGGCGATGATGGAGTTGATGCCGACCCCGACGACCAGGGCGGTGTTCACCAGCCCGATCGCGACGCCCACGGCCAGGCCCAGCAGCACGGCCGGCGGCGTGCTCCACCCGAGATCTTGGACGGCGAGGGCCACCACGACGCTGGTCACCGCGATGTTGGCGCCGACGGTGAGGTCGAGCTGCCCCGCGATCAAGGCGATCGTCATTCCCGCGGCCAGGACGCCTGTCACGGCAACGGCGGCGCCGACGTTGAGGAGGTTGCGCTGGGTCATGAAGTACGGAGACGCCTGCCAGAAGTACAGGACCAGAGCGACCAGGGACAGATAGATGCCGAGGTCGAGCAGCCGATCGGACACACGGCGGCGGCCGTCTCGATCCGAGCCGGACGGGCGAGTGGGCCTGAACCAGCTGACCGGGTTGAGCACCCCGAGGCTGTCCAGCGCCGTCATTTGGTCTTGTCTTGCGGGTAGTACTGGCTGACGTTGGCGGAGGTGAGCACTCGCTCCACCGAGAAGGTCTGGAACGGCTTGCCCATGGCCGTGGCGATGGCCACCTCGACCCAGTTCCATCCCTCGGCGTACGGCTGGAAGTCGATGGCCGCCACGAGGATGTCCTTGTCGCTGCTGTCCCGCAGCGCCAGCCGGGCGGCGCTGTCACCGCCGTTGCTGACCGCCAGGACATCGCCACCGCGGTTCGCGGCCTTCGCCGCGTTGATCGAGCCGATCACCGCCTCGTCGCCGTACGACACGACCAGCACGGCGTCCTTGGGGTGGGAGGTGAGGAAGTCGTTGAAGGTGGAGCCGGCCGACGTGGTCGGGTCCTGCCCCTGCGGGGTCAGCATCGTGGTGTCCGCGGCCGGGATGCCGAGCGTGGCCTCGGCCTCGGCGAAGGACGCCTTGACGCGGGCGTCGCACGGCGCGCAGTTGGGCGAGGTCAGCCCGACCACATCGACTTTCCTGCCTTTCCAGGCTCCGCTCATCTTGGCCTTGGCGGCCTGCGCCATCGTGTCGACGGCCAGCTTGCCGACCTGCTCGTCGTTGACCCCGAAGTGCGGCGCGTCCTTGAACGTCCCGTCGATCAGGACCGTCTTGACGCCGTCCCGCTCTGCCTGGCTGTAGGTCGCGTCGTTCATCGGCTGCGACCCGATGACCTGCGGCCCCTTGACGGCCAGCTGCTTGTACTGGTCGAGCTGGGTGTCGTACTTGAAGTTGAGATCGGCCTGGTCGAGGTCGACGCCGTAGAACTTGGCCGCGGCCTTCATGCCGTCCGACCAGGTGGCGAAGTAGGGGTAGCTCAGGCCGGGGCTGAGGAAGGCCAGCCGGTACTTCTTGGGCAGCTGCTTGGGCACCGCGAACAGCGGCTTGACCTGGTAGGTACCCGTGGCGGCCGCGACCTCGGCCGCGCTGTAGGTGGCGCCGTTCGAAGCACCGGCAGTGCTGGAGGTCCCCGCCTTCTGACCGGACGACGAGCAGCCGCTCAGCACGAACAGCGCCGCGAGGACGCCCGCGGCCAGTCTGGTACGTCGCGAGCTCATGGGCTCTCCTCGTTTGAACAAAGTTGAACTGTTTCAAGTGACAGGGATGCTAGACATACAATGCGGGTCGGTCAAGGTTTCGAGGAGATGTCGTGGCACAGCCGGGCAGCGGATCAAATGCGGATGAACCATCTGCACAACAGCGGGCAGTGACCATCCGAGACGTCGCAGCGGAAGCCCAGGTCAGCCTCGGCACCGTATCGAACGTTTTGAACCGTTCCATCGCAGTCACTCCGGAGAAGCGCCAGCGCGTCCTCGATGCCATCGAAGCGCTGGGCTACGTCAAGCACGCCGGTGCGGCACTGATGCGCGGTGGGAAGGCCCCGACGATCGGGCTCGTGGCGCTGGACATCCGCAACCCGTTCTTCACTGAGCTCGCTCGGGGTGCGGAGGACGCCGCCCGCGAGAACGGCCGGCTGCTGATCCTCTGCAACTCCGATGAGAACGCCGAGCAGGAGCGGGGCTACCTGGAGCTGCTCGAGGAGCAGCGGGTGCTCGGTGTCGTGATCAGCCCGGTCGACGAGCGGAACGACACGTTGCAGTGGCTGCGGGAACGCGGCACGGCGGTCGTTCTGCTCGGCCGGCGCCGGCACGACTACTGCTCCGTCCGTGTGGACGACGTGACGGGCGGGCAGCTGGCCACCGATCACCTGCTCGACCTCGGCCACCGGAGACTGGCCTACGTCACCGGCCCGTTGTCGATCGATCAGTACCGGGAGCGGTTGAAGGGAGTACGCCGCGCCCTGCGGCATCGCGGACTGCCTGAGGACTCCTGCCAGGTCATCGAGGTGGGAACACTGGGAACGGCGGCGGAGGGCCAGCTGGCCAGCACGCGGCTGCGCGAGCAGTATCCGGACGTGACCGGCGTCACCTGCGGTAACGACCTGCTCGCGCTGGGCGTCGTGGCCGGGCTCGTCAGCCAGGGCGTCGGGGTGCCGGAGGAGGTCTCGGTCGTCGGATTCGACGACATCGAGATGGCCCAGCAGAACCCCCTGCCGTTGACGACCGTTCGCCAGCCCAAGGCGGAACTCGGCTGGGTCGCGACCAACCTGCTGTTGGAAGAAGCGCTACGCGGTGCCGCGCACGCCCACCGCGAGGTCATGTTCCAACCGGAACTGGTGGTACGCGCGACGACGCGACGGGTCGCCGGGCAGGGGCCCCACGACACTGATCCCCCCGCGTCGGACCCCATGGAGGCACCTTCCCCGCCGGCCACGTGACCCGGGACCCGGCCTACCGTAATCCCAGGTCAGCAGATGTGTTGAGCTGCCGCAGCGGGCGGGTCGCATCACCGGCCTCCGCTGCCCCTGTTGCGGCGCCAGCCAGTGATCAACCAGCTCGGGATAGAGTTATGTCATGCGTGCGGGCCTGCTGGCGACGCTACCGTGTCGCAAGCGCCCGCCTCTCGCACTAGGGATCTTGGTAGCGGCCTTGTGCGTCGCGGCGGAGACGCTTCTTGCGCGTCTGCTCATCCCCACCACACCCGTGTACTCCCTGGACGCCCTGTATCTGCTGGGCATTCTGGTGGTCGCGTCTGTTTGGGGTCTGTGGCTCGGGATGGCGACCGCGATGGCCAGCATCGTAGCGTTCGACTACTTCCTCACCCCGCCCCCCGGGAGCTTGATGCTCGCCGTTGGCGAGGACTGGGCGGTGCTCGCGATCTTCATCGCTGTCACGCTGATGGCCTGGTTGATCTCGAAACTGGCCCGATCACTGGCCGCCGAGGTCGACGCACGTGGGGAGGCCGACCTCGCCGCCGACCTGGCCCGCATCCTGCTGCGCGCGCCTGACCTGAAGACGGCGCAACCGGCCGCCGCGCAACATCTGGTGCGAACCCTCAAGCTTCCGTCCGCGGTGATCGAACTCGAAACGGTCACCGAGGACGAGCGGTACGTAACATTCCCCCTGCATGACGATGACGTCCAGGTGGGGTCACTACTCGTCCCCGCCGGCCTGCCGAGGCCGACGCTGCGGCGTTTGCGGGATCGAGTGGTGCCCTCCATGGAGGTGCTGCTCCAGGCGGCAAGGGAACGCAAGCGAGTCGAAGACGCCCTGAAGGCCAGCCGCGACGAGCTCCACCGGATCGCGGACGAGCAAGCGGCGTTGCGGCGCTTGGCGACGCTCATCGCGCACGGTGCACCCCCAGGCGAGATCTTCGGTGCGGTCGCACGCGAGGTGGCACAGATCCTGGCAGCACGACACGCAGCAGTGATCCGCTACGAGCCCGACGGCACGGCGACCTGGGTCGGCATCTGGAACAGCGGTCGCGTCGCCACGATGTCCCTTGGCTCACGCCCACTCGAGAAGGGGACCGCCGCGGAACTTGTGGCACGGACGGGGACACCGGGACGTATCGAGGCCTTCGAAACCACCGTAGGCGCCAGCGAGTTCCACACCTCGCTGCGCAACATGGGGGTGAAATCTGCCGTCGGTTGCCCCATCACGGTCGCCGGGCACGGGTGGGGGGCGGTGATCGCCGCGTCGACGTCCGAGCCGCTGCCCGAGGACACCGAGGAGCGCATGCTGGACTTCACCGACCTGCTTGTCGCCGCCATCGTGAATGCCGAGAGCCACGACAAGCTGGAAGCCTCCCGGGCCCGGGTCCTCGCCGCCGCCGACGCGACCCGCCGTCTCATCGAACGCGACCTGCACGACGGAACCCAACAGCGCCTGGTCTCCCTCATGCTCGAACTGCGTTCCGCGGAGGCCACGGTGCCGGCCGAGCTGGAAGAACTCAGAGGACGGCTGTCCCACACGACTCAAGCCCTGGGCGAGGCCCTGGAAGATCTACGGGGGATCGCCCGAGGCCTTCATCCGGCGCTCCTGTCCAGGAAGGGCCTCGAACCCGCGATCAACGCGCTCGCCCGCTGCTCCCCGATCCCCGTCGAGTTCCACATGTGCGCCGACCGGCGTCTGGCGGATCGTTTCGAAGCGACGGCCTACCACGTCGTGGCGGAGGCACTGACGAACGCGGCCGAGCACGCCGACGCGTCCATCGTGCACGTCGACCTCATCGTCGACGACGCCACCATCCGGCTCTCGATCCGCGACGACGGCAAGGGCGGAGCCGACCTCGACCACGGATCAGGACTCCTCAACATCACAGACCGGGTCGAGGCACTCGGCGGCAAACTGGAGATCACGAGTCCGGTAGGAGGCGGCACATCGCTGGTCACCGAGATTCCGATCGCCAACGACTGATGACGCCATCACAACGCGCCATCTCGCGCCACGTCCGCACTGACCCTACGGCGTCCGCCGCAGGGTCAGCAGGGCGACGTCGTCACGTACCGCCTCACGGCCGATGAGCGCCGCCATCACCGACGCACAGACCGTGTCGGGTGGCCCGGGCACAACGGACTCACACAACCGGGCGAAGTTGGTCTCGATCGCGGTGTCTCGCCGTTCGACGAGCCCATCGGTGTAAAAGCACAGCACGGACCCCGGCGGGATCTCCACAGTCGTCGACCGGCGACGCGGAACGTCATCGACACCGATCAAGACCCCCGGGGTGATCTCCAGCAAAGCCGTACCACCCCCCGGGACGGCGAGCACCGGAGGCCAGTGACCGGCCGAGGCGATCCGCGCCCACTTCAGCCCGGGATCACAGACCGCATACAGCACCGTGGCCATGACACCCCGCTCGAAATGCTGCATCTTGCGATCAAGCTTGCCGAGCACCTCTGCCGGGTCATCGGATTCCAGGGCGTAGGCGCGGAGCGCGCTGCGCATCCGGCCCATGATCACGGCTGCGCGCAGCCCCTGGCCGGCCACGTCTCCCATCACCACGCCCAGCTCACCGGATGGAAGCGTGAACACGTCGTACCAGTCTCCGCCGACGACGGCCGTCCCCGGACTGTACCGGGCGGCGATCTCGATGTTGGGGATCACAGGCAGGGCCGAGGGCACGAGGCTGCGCTGGAGCTCTCTGACCGCCGCACGCTCCGAACCGGCCCGCAGCGAGTGCGCCGCCAGTGCCGCACGATCGGCCGCAAGCTGGAGGAACTCCACTTCATCGGGGGTGAACCGGCGGGGGGTGAGGGAACCGACGTGCAGCACGCCCAGCAGGTCGCCTCCAACGAACAGCGGGGCACCCAGCAGGGACCGAACGCCCCGCTGCGCCAGGAGCGGGTTGACCACGCTCGCGCTGTCGACATTCTCAATGATCACCGGGCGGCGTTCGGCCGCGACGCGCCCGGCGAAACCCCTGCCCACCGGGACCTGAACGCTTTGGCGGACCTCTTCCTCTATGCCTCTGGCAGCGGCCGCCACCAGCCGTTGACGCGAGTCGTCGAGCAGCAACACGACCGCGGTATCGACCTGGAGGATCTCACGGACCCGCTCCAGTACCTCACCCAGCAGATCCTCATCATCCAAGTGCGAAAGCGCGACATCAGTAATCGCCTGGATCTGCTGGAGCCTGACCTCGGCTGTGGCCGACAAGTCGGCGGGTGTGGTCACAGATCAAAGACTAAGGCCGCCCGAGATGCGAGTTATGCCCGGTATCGTGATCACGCTCGTCGCCGAGCGCCTACTGGAGCTCCGCGTCAGCAGCCGCGGCTGTGCCTGTCAGCCCGCCTGCGCCTGCCCCCCCGGGCGCGGGCTCACCGAGACAATGGCGCGGCCATCACGAACGGCACTGACGGCGGCATCGGTGGTGTCGCACACCGCGACGACACGGGTCAACTGGGTGATCTCCAGGACATTGCGGGCCTGTGGCGACGGTGCGGCCATGGCCAGTGAACCATCGTGCGGGCGGAGCCGGTGCACCATGCCGACGATGACGCCCAAGCCGATGGAGTCGATGAAGTCCACACCACTCAGGTCCAGCACCAGCCGATGATGTCCCTCATCGACGAGACGAACCAGCGAGTCGCGTAGTCCTGGCGTGGTCTCCACATCCATCGGCCCGCTGATCACCAGTACGACGATGTCATCGTCGGTGACGGTGGAGTCAACGCTGAGATCCATGCATCCTCCAGCGACTCGGGGGCACGCCGCGGGAAGTCCTTGGCACGCTCGCCACACTAGCCGACCGGCGCGCCGCCGCTTAAGGCCACCTCCAGGCCGGCAAACCCAGTCACAGGACAAAGACGAGCTAGTGCAGCCGTAGCGCCACAAGCCCCCATCCTGCTCGTCCGGACACCGCCCCCTTCCACGCACCTTCGCCGCTCGCCGCCCCCACGCTGCGGCAGTGGTCACTCGATGGCCGGTCCCCGCTGCCGTACGGGCGGCAGGCCGCTGCCCGCGGTCGGCCGCCGGCCGCGTACAGGTCCTATCGTGTGTCGGAGGTGCTGGTGGCGATGGGTCACAATGGTGCGAGCCGGCGTCGGGAGGGGCGTACATGGGGATCGCAGGGCCGCTCGAGCGGGCGATCATGGAGGCTCTCTGGGATGCCGATGGCGCGCTGCTCATCCGTGAGCTGAGGAGTCTGGTGAACGCCGAGTCAGCGCGGCCGTCGGCGTACACGACCGTGCAGACCGTCGCCGACCGGCTCGCTCAGAAGGGGTTCCTGACCCGGACGGCGGATCGGAACGCCTGGCGGTACGCGCCGACGCGCAGCCGCGAGGACCATGTCGCGCAGGTCATGGCCGAGGCCCTGGCCGAGACGGCCGACCGTGGCCCGGTGCTCGCCCGCTTCGCCGAGACGATCGACCCGCATGACGCCCACCGGCTGCTGGTGGAGCTGGCGCAGCGATCGGCGCCGGCCCCCGAGGATCGGCGTCCGTGATCCCGCTGGTGAGTCTCGGGGCGATCGTGCTTCTCCTGGGTGCCTGTGCCGGCCCGCTGCTGAGCCGCAGCCGGTGGACCCAGCGCTTGCCCCGAGTGGCGGCACTGGCATGGCTCGGCGTCCTGGCCGGCACCCTGGCCGCCATCGCCGGCGTCGTCGTCATGGTGTCGGCGGGCCGGCATGGGCTCGTCCACCGTACGGTCGAATGGCTGGCGAACTGCTGGCACCACCACGACGGGGCGAACGGCCCGGCCTCGTACGCCTTGAACGCGCTTCTTCTCGGCGGTTCCGTCGCGGCCACGGTGATGGCCGTACTGCGGTACCGCAGTACGGTCATGCGGCGGCGCCGGCATCAGGAGGCTCTGCGGTTCGTCGTCCGCGCGGCCCGCCGCGCCATGCCGATCCTGCTGGAGATGACCGCGGACGACATCGCGGCCCGTCGCTGGGGTCAGCGCCGTCCCCGCACGGCTCCCTGAGCCGCAACGAAGGGGTGCCCGATCTGCACTTGATGTGCTGATGATGCGGATTTAGTAGCGCGCGATCAGCCGGCCTCCTACGCTCCATAGGAGTTTCGGCTGCCCCCTGCTTCACACGAAGCACGGCCGACCGCCGAATCCCTGCAGGCTCGAGGGAACCGGGGACCCGTGTCCTTGGGGTGAATCCGTGGCGTATGACCGTCGCGGTA
>JAOPYG010000024.1 GCA_025964685.1 Actinoallomurus sp.
GGATCATGCTGATCAGCGCGATCGTCACGATCTTCATCTCCTGGCCGATACCGAACCAGGCGACGAACAGCGGGATCAGCGCCAGCGTGGGAATCGACCGCTTGATCTGGATCGGCCCGTCGATCAGCGACTCCCCGACCCGCGAGAGTCCCGAGGCCACCGCGAGCAGCGTGCCGCCCGTCACCCCGAAGGCCAGTCCGAGCGCGGCCCGCTCCAGCGAGGAGACGATGGCGCCGAGCAGGTCGTGGTCGACCCACTGGTCCTTGAACGCCTTCACCACGTCCCACGGCGCCGTGAGGACCGCCGGACTGATGAAGCCGAGCATCGAGCCGATGACCCAGACGGCCAGCAAGACGATCGGGCCCACCCAGAAGGCGAACCTGATCCGGCGGCCCGGACCGAGCCGGCGGCGTACGACGCGGACGTCGATCTCCGAGACGTCGGCGCCCGCCGCGGCCGCCTTGCCGACGCCCCGGGCATTGATGGAGCCGGTCGTGGTCATGAGGCATCGCCTGTAACGACGTCAGAGCCGGCAGCCGCTGCCTCGACCTTCTCGAAGCGGCGGTCGACGAGGGTGCTCACGTCGAGCTTCTTGTGGTCCTGCTCCCTGGCGAGCAAATCGGCGGTCTGCTGGAGCCGGGCGTCAGCGTTGTCCCAGGTCGCCGGGATGCCCGTCTTCCCGTCCAGGGCGATGAGTGCCTTCGCGTCGGCGGCGCTCAGGCCCTGAGAGTCCTCGTAGTACGCCTTGGCGTACTCGTCGGGATGCTGGTTCTTCCACCGCAGCGCCTTGGTGCGGACCGCGACATAGGTCTTGAGCGCGGCAGCCTTCGCCGCGTCCTTCACCGAGCCGGTCAGGCAGTAGATCGTCGACGCGTCGTCACGGATGCCGGTCGGGATCGCACTGCCCGCGGGGTACTTCTCCTCGTAGACCTTCACGTTCGCGGCTCCGAGCGGTGCGACATCGACGGCCTTGCTGCCCAGCGCGGTGACGTAAGAGTCGCCCGTGCTCGTCAGGTCGACGAGCTCGACGTCCTTCTGGCTCAGGCCCGCCTTCTGCAACACCCGCAGGACGAGTGCGCCCTGCGCCTGGCCGGCGCTGTAGGCGATCTTCTTACCCCTGAGATCCGCCAGCGAGGTGACCTTCACCCCGGGAGCGACGCCCAGCTCGTAAGTGGGGTGCTGGAGCGGGTCGATCGTGACGGACTGGAAGATGATCTTGGTCGAGGTGCCGGTCCAGGCGGCGAAGAGTGAGGGGATGTCGGCGACCGAGCTGCAGTCGAGCTTGTTGCCGCGGAAGGCCTGGATGCTCTGGGGGCCGCCGCTGATGTTGGCCCACTGGACCTTCACGCCGGCGGCCGTCAGCTCCTTGTCGAGACCCGAGGCCTGGACGATCGCCTGGATCGACGGGTCGCCGATCCGGATCACGGTGCCGCTCGGAACCTTGTCCGGCAGCGAGGCCGACAGCGCCAGAACCGCGCCCGAGCCGTTGCTCCCGCAGGCGGTCAGGGCGGCGGCCAGCACTGCGCCGCCCGCGAGCGCCGTACGACGCGATCGGGCGGCGCGCTGGAGGCGGTGGGATCCGCGGCGGGCCTCGAGGGCCGGGTTCAGTGGCGGTGTGGTCATGACGTTCCTTCTCTGGTGGGGGTTTCTAGGAGGGCGTGGTAGCTGCCGTCGTGGTAGAGCAGGGGGCCGCTGGTCTCGGCGAGCCCGACCTCCTCGACCCGGCCGATGACCAGGTGAGAACCGCCGGCGCGGTGGCGGTGCTCGAGCGAGATCCGCAACCAGGCGGCGCCGTCCAGGACGGGTTCGCCGGTGGGGAGCCGGCGCCAGCGGGTCGGCGTGGCGAACCGATCGATACCGCTGGTGGCGAAGGTCCGCGCCAGCTCGGCGTGCGCCGCCCCCAGCAGATGCACGACGGCGGTGCCGGCGTCCCGGAGGTGCGGCCAGGTCGACGCGGTCGCCGAGATGCCGAAGGAGATCAGAGGCGGCTCGGCCGAGAGCGAGGCAAGGGAGGTCACGGTGACACCCGCAGGGCCGCGCCCGGCGTCGGCGGTCACGACAGCGACACCGGCGGCGTGACGCCGGAACACCTGACGGAACAGCGCGGCGTCGACCGGTGCCGACGGGCTCGAGCGGAGGGCGATGTCGGTCATTGGAGTTGGCTCCGTTCGGATGTCGAGGTAGCCAGGGCAAATCGGGCCCGCAGTACGGCGGACGGGAACGCGAGCGTCAGCGACGACAGGACGCGCCCGGACACGCTCGGTCCGAGGTCGGACCGCCAAGGGGCGTGGTCATCAGCCGCCGCTGCCGGGCAGAGGCCCCGCTCGGCGCGGTCATGCCGATGCGCAGGGTGAAGCTCCGCTGTCCCCCGCTGGCCACGGCAGAGGAATCGGCGCCGGAGCCGTACGCCGGCAGGGTCAACAGCGCGACGGAAATGATCAGCAGTGCGCGGCCGACCGAGGTTCGTTTCTTGTGCTTGACGAGCTGACGCATGACAAGTTGAGCCTCACGGGTCATGGAGTACGGAATGAGGCCACGCATCCAGGGACGTGGCAGGCGCATAGGTCGTCGCACCGCTCCGGAACATCAAAAGGGGCGACGGTGAGGGGATCGCGAAAGAAGATCGACGGACTGATGCGTGACCGGATGGTGGGCCGTACCGGGAAGACGACTGTCCGGAAGGTGTGTCAGCGTCGACACAGAGCGCTGGCGATGCGGCAGAAGTCGACATAGCCGCGGATCGTCAGGCGAGAGTCCATGGGTCGAAGGTTAACCCGCCGGGTGGGAAATATCTACTAACCTGGTCGGAATTATCTGGATTGATTCGGGCGCAAAACGGGCGCCGGCTCCTGTGACGGTCAGATCGACGTGTGTGTGCCGAAAACCTCGTCCATGTCATGCGACCTGGGAGTATTCGTGGATGATGCCGCCAAGGCGATCGCGCCGCCTGACCTTGAATTGATCTAGGTTCGCGGGCTCAGGGAGCCCGGTCAGCGGGCTGGCTTGCCGGAGCGTCCGATGTGGCCTGTGGCGGTTGTAATGATCTTCGTACTCGGCCAGGACACGCCTCAGATGCGCCTGGTCCCATATCAGGGTTCGGTCGACACCCACGCCGCGGTCGGGTGGTCGGTGACGCCCAGGACGTGGACGCGGCGGGTCGCATGTTCGATGACGGCCATGCAGTACACCTGGGCACCGTTGAGTACATCGACGGTGAAGAAGTCGGTGGCGATGATCGCTTCGGCCTGGGAACGCAGGAACTGCATCCAGGTCGGCCCGGTCCGCCGCGGTGCGGGCTCGATCCCGGCCTTGGTCAGAATCTCCCACACGGTGGAGGGGGCGATCCTGATGCCAATGCCGGCGAGTTCGCCATGGATGCGTCTATAGCCCCAGCCCGGATTTTCGGCGGCCAACCGCAGCACCACACCACGGATATCGCGCCGTGTGGCGGGCCGGCCAGAGCGGCCCACCCGGGATTTAGCGGCCCACCGGCGGCGCAGCACATCACGATGCCAACGCAACACCGTGTCCGGAGTCACCAGCAACCGCAGTCCCACCCGTCGCGCCTTGGGATCACACCGGCCAGTGCAGCGATGAGCGCCCGGTCGGCCCATGTCAATCTGGGCCTGCGAACCTGCTGCCGCTGCAGTACGCCGAGCTGGTGACGCAACAACTCACACAAGGTGGATGAGGTTCTCGGCACGCACAGGAGTGGGCGCCGTTCATAGCTGCATGGACCTGGTAACCGCACTCGCACGCAGGCTCGAAGTGCACCGACGCCGTCAAGACTCCAGCGCCATATATGCCCGGTCAGTCCGAAAGCTGGGCCACCTGCCGCATCTTGTTGATCGTGTCGAGGGCGGCCACCTTGTAGGACTCGGCGAGGGTCGGGTAGTTGAAGACCGCGTCGACGAGGTAGTCGATCGTGCCGCCGCAGCCCATGACGGTCTGGCCGATGTGCACCAGCTCGGTCGCGCCGGTGCCGAAGACGTGCACGCCCAGCAGGCGGCGGTCCTCCGGTGACACCAGCAGCTTCAGCATCCCGTACGAGTCGCCGATGATCTGTCCGCGGGCCAGCTCGCGGTAGCGGGAGATGCCGACCTCGAACGGGATGCGCTCGGCGGTGAGCTGGTCCTCCGTACGGCCGACGAAGCTGATCTCCGGGATCGTGTAGATGCCGATCGGCTGGAGCTCGTGCATCTCACGCGCGGGCTCGCCGCAGGCGTGGTGGCCGGCGAGGCGGCCCTGCTCCATCGAGGTCGCGGCCAGCGCGGGAAAGCCGATCACGTCGCCGACCGCGTAGATGTGGGGCACGGCGGTCCGGAAGTACTCATCGACCTGGATGCGGCCGCGCGGGTCGGCGTCGAGGCCGGCCTGGGCGAGGTCGAGCTCGCCCGTGGCGCCCTGGCGGCCGGCGGAGTACATGACGGTGTCGGCCGGGATCTTCTTGCCGCTCTCCAGGATGGTCATCGCGCCGGTACGCGACCCGCCGAAAGAGCGGCGTTCGACCGCGGCGACCGTCTCGCCGAAACGGAACGTCACCGCCAGGTCCCGCAGGTGGTACTTGAGCGCCTCGACGATCTCCAGGTCGCAGAACTCCAGCATGCGGTCGCGCCGCTCGACCACGGTCACCTTGGTGCCGAGGGCGGCGAACATGGAGGCGTACTCGATGCCGATCACGCCGGCGCCGACGACGACCATCGTCTGCGGCAGGTGGGCGAGGCGGATGATGCCGTCCGAGTCGATGATCGTGGAGTCGTCGAACTCGACCGTGTCCGGACGCGCCGGGTTCGTCCCGGTGGCGATAATGACCTTGTCCGCGGTGACCTGGATGTCGCGCCCCGTCAGGGGATCACTGATCTCGACGGTATGAGGATCGGTGAAGGTGCCCGTCCCGTCGAGCAGGGCCACGTGGTTGCG
This sequence comes from Actinoallomurus sp., assembly GCA_025964685.1. Lineage (GTDB taxonomy): Bacteria > Actinomycetota > Actinomycetes > Streptosporangiales > Streptosporangiaceae > Actinoallomurus. The sequence goes on from JAOPYG010000024.1 coordinate 4,921, forward strand.
GGAGAGCTGGCTGCGGATCACGTCGATCTCCCGGCCGACCACGTGCTGGGTGCGGGCCGCGAGGTCGGCGACGGTGATCTCCTCCTTGACGCGGTAGCTCTGGCCGTACAGCTCACGCTGGTTCAGGCCGGTCAGGTAGAGCACCGCCTCCCGGAGCGTCTTGGACGGGATGGTGCCGGTGTTGATGCACACCCCGCCGATCATGTCCCGCCGCTCCACCACCGCGGCCCGCTTGCCGAGTTTGGCCGTGGCGATCGCGGCCTTCTGTCCGCCGGGGCCCGAGCCCAGGACCAGCACGTCGAAGTCATGCACGCGGTCAGTCTGCCAGTGAATATCG
>JAOPYG010000037.1 GCA_025964685.1 Actinoallomurus sp.
GCGTCGACCGAACCGAAGACCTGGAACTCCCAGAGCGAGTAGCCGTAACCGGTGGCTCTCGCCGTGCCGTAGAAGCGGATGTAGCGGCCCTTCCCGGAGACGTCGAGGTTCTCGGTGCCTCCCTTGCCCGTCGTCGTGGTGTAGATGGTGGTCCAGGACGTGCCGTTGTCGGACACGTCGATGTGGTAGCCGGTGGCGTAGGCGTTCTCCCAGATGAGGGTGGCACTGGTGATCGTGGCGGGCGCGCCCAGATCGACCTCCAGCCACTCGTTGTCGGTCGACAGGCTGGACCAGCGGGTGTTCGTACGGCCGTCCAGCGCCGCCGCGGGGGCGTTGCCGCCCTCCGTCGATGAGGCCCGCACCTGCTTGTACGCGGAGATCGGCGTCGTGCTCGGCGGAGGTGCCGAGCCGATCGAGCCGTACACCTGGAACTCCCACAGCGAGTAGCCGTAACCGGTGGCTCTCGCCGTCCCTTACATCCGGACGTAGCGCCCGGTGCCGGAGACGTTCAAGGTCTGCGTCCCGCCGGTGCCGGTGGTCGTGTTGTAGATGGTCGTCCAGGTGGCGGCGTCGCTCGAGACCTGGACCTGGAAGGCCGTCCCGTACGCCGCCTCCCAGTTGAGGACGACCTGGCTGACGGTGGCGGAGGCGCCGAGATCGACACGCAGCCACTGCGGGTCGCCGGCCGCGCTCGACCACCGAGTCCCGGTGTCCCCGTCCACCGCGGCCGAGGCGGGCGTGCCCGCGTTCTCGACCGACGAGGCGGTGGCCGGCTTCCCCTGAGAGAGCAGCGAAGCCGCAGCGTTCGCCGGAGTCGACAAGTTGACCCCGGCGTATGCCATGAGCAAGGTCAGTGTGGCGATCACTACCGTGGTCGCAGCGGGACGTACCGCTGCCCGGACACCGGCCTTCATGGGCATCTCCTCTTCACGAGCACGGCGGAGCAGCGTGAGACCGCCGCCGCGCAACGGTGTGGCCGTAAGGACTCCCGGCGATGACTGGCGGGTCTGGGGGCGCCGGGAGCTGAAGTAGGAGAGCGCTCTCCCGAGAGAGTGATCGCCGTCAGGCTTGGTGTCAAGACTCGGCGGATTGATTCCTTTAAGTCTTATATTAAGTACCTGGTTTTACGGCCGAGCCTCCTTCGCTTCGACGCGAGGAGGCCGGCCGCTGGGGTCTAGACGGTGAGTGGCAGGCGTCCGGGCCGCGTGCGTCGCCACGCCACCCCGAGGAACACGACAAGACCGATGAACGGGAGCGAACCGACGACCCAGCTCAGCGCCAGGGGAGGCCCGGGCTGGTCGAGGATCTTCACGCCCCGCAGCGTTCCTTCTCCGTGTCCTCGTGGGCCGTCGATGACGAACCCGAAACTGTATGTGCCGGGGGAGTTGAAGGCCTTCACGTCCAGGCCCCAGGAGGCGAGCTTGCGGGGATGACGCACGAGGGGCGTCACATGCTCGTCGGACTGGACGCCGGGACCGTCGAGGTGCAGCGTCCCGGATTTGCCCGCGATGCCCCCATCGGGGATGAAGGTGAAGTCCAGCGACCGCATGGCTCGGATCGGCCAGGTGGAGAACCCGAGCGTCACGCCGTACGGGCCGGCCTGAACGCGTTCGGTGTGGACGATTCCGACGGGCGTGTAGGCGATCGCGGGCGTTGCCCCGGCGAGGCACAGCCCGGTCATCATCAGTGCCGTGACCGCCAGGCGGCGGGTCCGAGTGATCATCGGGCTTCCTTCGTGGCGGGCGCCAAGGCGCGCAGCATGACGGTGAACCGAGCGCCGAGGAAGCCGGCGAGGAGACCGAAGGGAATCCCGAGGATCGTGATGAGCACGATCTCGACCGGGGAGATGCTCGAGGTCGGGTCGGTGAGACCCTGCTGGAGCGGAAGGCTGGCGGCGACGATCAATCCCGTGATGCCGCCGGCGACCAGCATGACCTTCCTGGCATTGAGGTCGCGGGTACGGATCATCCAGAACAGGCACTCGACGGCGACTGCCGCGACGACCAGGAACATGGGGGTGGCGCCGGGCAGGTCGGGCGGTTGAGGGGAGAGCCCGTCACGCAGTGGGAGCCCGATCCCGGCGGCGTAGGTCTCCGCGGCCCAGGGGGAGAACCACCAGAGGAACGCCTGAATCGCCCCCAGCACCGCGGCGAGGTAGATGGCCGCGCCCGGGCGGGCCAGGATGCCCGCGCCGACGATCAGCAGCATCGGCGAGAAGCAGATGATCCCGGCGATCGTCGGGTCGATGGGCATCGGCAGGTTGGTCAGCGCGTGGGTGGGGATCGGCGCGAAGGTGATCAGGGTCGGGATCGCGATCAGGATGCCTGCGCGCGCCCAGCGCTGGTCGCGCGCGGCGGCGAAGACCATGATGCTGCCGATCATGGTGATCAGGATCGCGAGGAACAGCGCCACGTGTGAGGGAGTGTTCAGCACCGCGTCGAAGCCGTAGATCGAGTGCCACCACAGGTCGAGCAGGCCGTAGAGCAGGAACGACGCCGCGCCGATCCCGGAGATCAGATAGCCCAGTGGCACGGTGAACATGCCGCCGAACACGCGGACGGCGGTGCCGCCGACCGTCGGTGGCAGGGGCCGCCCGGCGCGCTGGGCGGAGGTGGCCATGAGCACCATGAGGAGGCTGGCGATCCCGGAGATCGCGCTGCCGGAGTAGAGGGCAAGGTGGGGGAGCGTGAAGAAGGTGTCAGGGCCGACTTCTTGGTGCCACTGCACATCCCAGCTGAGGCCCACGGTGGTGATCGCCGTGCCGAGCAGCACGACCCAGGCGCCGGCAATGGCCGCGGTGCGGCCGCCGGTGGTATCGGATGGTGAGGGGGTGTCCATGACGATGTCCTTTCTTTTTCTGCGCTGTGGGGGAGGCGGTAGGTGCGAGATCAGCCGCTGACGACGAGCGGCACGGTGAGGTGGTCGACGCCGTCGGGAGCGTCGATGGACAGTCGCAGCTGCCAGGGGCCGGTCATCATCAGAGCCACGCCTGTGGCGCGATAGTGGCCACGCCCGGAGAAGGCCGCGGGGACTGGCTGCTCGGCGTGCCCCATGAGCGGCATGATCGCCTCGATGGACACCGTGGCTCGGTCCACCGGATCGCCGTTACGTCGGGCGAGGTCGATGCCGATGTCGGTGGTCCCGATGCGTGAGCTGCCGACCGTGGTGGTGACCACGTAATGGGATGTGCCGGTATGGAGCACGACAGGTTTGTGCTGTCTCGGCCACATGAGCCAGATGCCGATGAGGACGGCGGCGGCAACGAACACGCTGCCGGCGAGAAGGCGGCGGGAGCCCTGAGAGATGGACAGGTTCATCGTTGCGTTCCTTGAGCCGAGCCGGCCACCTCGATCAGGACGGGGACGGTGAGCACCTTGTAGTGGCGTTCGACCTGGATCCAGAGCCGGTACTGGCCGGCGATGGGGAAGGTGTAGGTGAACGGGACGTCCGGTCCGTATGCGGCGACGGTCTCGTCAGGTGCGCTGTCGCCGTTGGAAGGCGCCATGCCGGTCATTCCTCCGCCGCTCATGCCCGGCATGCCCATGTCGGGCATGTCGGGCATCGACATCGCCCCGCCCATCGAGTGCGCGTGCGCCCAGACCGGCGCGTTCTGCACCGCCTCCCCGAGGCCGGCGCCGGGGCGCAGGGGACCAGCCACGATCATGTGCCCGACCATGTTCAGCCAGGGCTGCAGGTCGGCGGTGTCGCCCACCTTGGCGGCGACGGTGGTGGGCGTTCCCGCCATCGGGTCGGTCGCCATGACGTTGATGGGGGTCGCGTCGATGACGGTCGACACGGTGGTCCGTCCTTTGCCCAGCCGTACCGGCCTGTCGATGGTGCGCGGCTGAGGGCTCGCACCTGGGAGGACGTGGAGTCCGCCAGCGGCACGGACGAGCTGGACCCCGCCGCCGCGACGGACCATCTCGGCCGACAGGGCATAGCGTCCGGGCTCGGGCAACGTCACCTGGACCTGGTAGCGGCCCGGGGCGATCCTGATCGGGTGCAGGTGCCACAGCCGGCCGCCGGGCCCCGCCACCAGCAGATGAATCAGCGCGCTGTCATGAACCAGCAGGTCGTCGACCGGCGCGCCGGTGGCTCCGTCGCTCAGGTCCAGACCGAGCTCGCCCGGCCGCCCTGCGGTCACGGGGTCGCCGTTGAGTGCGAGAGTGACCGGTGGTCGTGAGAAGTCCGAGATCAAGGGCTGGCTCAGCGCGTACGGGTCGGTGACGTTGTCGACGGTCGGGTCGAGCTGGCCACCGGGCTGCGGGGGCAGCGGCAGTGACGCCGAGAGCACCGCGGCGGTCACCGCCACGGACAGTCCCACCAGCACACCGCCCGCCGGCAGCAACGCCCACCCACTGCGGCGGGCCCGGGCGGCCACCACCACCGACGCCACCAGGAGCGTCCCGGCGGCCAGGAATCCGCCGTACACCAGACGTTCCGGCGGTGAGGTGGCCTGTACGGGCACCTCGAACGGGATCCGGGCCACCCGCTGACCGTCGCCGACGGCCAGCTCCCACGGTCCGGGCCGGTCCACCGTCACCGTGGCCGAATACATTCCCGGCGCGGATCCGAGGCCGACAACGCCCCGAGCGGTCGGGGCCCCCGGCGCGGGCGATGTGGACGATCGGGCGGTCGTCCCCGTCGGCGTGACGTCCAGCGTCAGCCGTCCGCCGGGAGATCCTTCGTGGCTGACCACGTCCACACGCAACGGACCGGGCGCGGAGGTCACCCGACGCAGCACGATCGTGAGCTCACGGCCGCCGAGGCTCTGCGCGACCGCAAGGTCCCTGCCCGAGGACGCGGTGTCGGCGGACACCTGTGCGATCCCGGTCCAGGTGACCAGAGCACACAACGCCGCGACGAACACGAAGCGGTGACGTACGGCGTGTGTCACACCGGATCCTTCCCTTGTCGGTGGCCGCCGCGGCGGCTGGGGTCCGCTGGCCACGGACAAGGCGCAATCATCAACGGCGGTTCCTTACAGGAGGCTTTCAACCGGCCGGTCGTCCCGGCGACCGGCGCGAAAGCGTCCCGAAAGGTGGCTCCCCTTAACGTCCGCGATGACGTTGACCGGGATCTACCTGGAGGAACTGTGGAAGTACTCAGTAGATGGGTGACGCGGCATCGATGGATCGTCGGGTCGCTGTGGCTGGTGATCACCGCAGTCGGGATCGTCCTGGCACCGTCGGTGTCGGGACGGCTGAAACCCGGAACGCATCTGCACAGCGCCGCGTACACGGCCGATCAGCAGATCGCGCGGCAGTACGGCGGAGCCACCTCCGACCCGGGCGTGCTGGTGCTCGATCTGCCGGCCGGTCAGACGGTGCGATCGGCCCGTGTGGCGGCCGAGCTACGCGCGGTCGACGCGCGGCTCGTGACGGCGGCGGCCCGCGTCGTGTCCTACGCCACCACGGGCAGCAAGACGCTGATCGGCGCGGGCGGCAGGAGCACGATCGTGCTGGCGTACTCGCCGCATGACGGTGACGACATCGACACGGCCGCGGTCGACACCTTCACGCGCGCCGCCAAGGCCGCGGCGCCGGATCTGACCGTCCACGGCACCAGCCTGAAGGCGTTGGAGGCCGGGAACACCACCGCCAAGGGGAACTCCAGCGTGCTCAGCGAGTTGCTGATCGGCGGGCTGGGCGCGCTGTTGCTGCTGGCGTGGGTGTTCGGGTCGTTCCTGGCCCTGTTGCCGCTGATCATGGCGCTGGTCTCGGTGCTGACGATGCAGCTGCTGATCTACGGGCTCACGTACGTACTGCCGTCGTCCTCGCCGATCAGCCCCGCGGTCCAGTACATCGTGGCTCTTCTCGGGCTGGGACTGTCGATCGACTACTCGCTGCTCGTGGTGAACCGGTGGCGCGAGGAGCGGGCGGCGGGCCGGCCGAACGACGAGGCGGTACGGGAGGCGATGAAGCGGGCCGGGCACTCGGTGTGGTTCAGCGGGCTGGTTGCGTCTCTGGGGCTGTTCGCGCTGATCGTCATCCCGAACTCTCTCGTACGGGGCATCGGGATCTCCGGGCTGTTCATCCCGTCCACGGCGACGCTCGTCGCATTGACCCTGCTGCCGGTCGTGCTGTCCACGGTCGGCCCGAGGATGGATTGGCCCTGGCGGCGCTCGGCCGGACAGGTCAGCCGGTTCTGGACCCGGTGGTCGCATCAGGTCATCCGGCACCGGGTCGCCGCGGCTGCGGTCGGCCTGGCGATCCTGTTCGGCCTGGCCGGGATGGCGGCGACGATCAACATCTCGCAACCGACCAGCGCGGCCCTGGCCTCCAGCGGGTCCTACACCGATGGGCTGCACGCCCTGCAGGCGGACGGCTTTCCCAGCGGCACCCTGACCACGGTCCCCATCTGGGTACCTCGCGCGGCTGACGCGTCCTCGATCGCGGCCTCTTTGGACACGGTGTCGAGCCTGCGCGGGGCGGTCACCTCGACGGACGCGGCCTGGCGGCAGGGCGGTAGCGCGATCGTGATCGCGATCCCCCGGCACGAGGTCGGCAGCTCCCAGGGGAGCACCTCGCTGAGCGACATCAGGCACACCGTGCCGCACGGCGCGCTCGTCGGTGGTGCGGGCGCGTTGAGCATCGATGCGATCAACTCGACCTACGGCACGTTCCCGCTGCTGTTCGCGATCGTGGCCATCGTGACGTTCCTGCTGCTGGCACGTGGACTGAGGTCGATCCTGCTGCCGGCGAAGGCGGTACTGCTCAACGCACTGTCGGTCGCGGCGGCCTACGGGCTCGTGGTGCTGGTGTTCCAGCACGGCCTGGGCATGCAGGCACTGTGGGGAACCAAGTCGTACGGGGCGGTCGACAGCTTCGCACCGGTGTTGATCTTCGGATTCCTGTTCGGCGTCTCGATGGACTACGAGGTGTTCATCCTGTCGCGGGTCCGGGAGGCCTACGACCGTACGCGCTCGACCCACGACGGCATCGTGGAGGGCGTCGCGCGTACGGGCCGGCTGGTCACCAGCGCCGCGTTGATCCTGTTCTTCGCGCTCGCCTCGCTGGCGACCGCGAACGACATCACGGTCCGGCAGATCGCGGCCGGTCTGGCCGCCGGAGTCCTTCTGGACGCGGTCGTGGTCCGGAAGCTGCTGCTCCCGGCGCTGGTGTCGCTGTTCGGAAAGGCGAACTGGTGGATGCCCGATCGGGTCGGCCGCCTGCTCCGTCTGCCTCCGCCGGATCCGGCCGAGCCGCCGGCGCCGGAACGGGTTCCGCTGCAGGTAGGGGATGCTTGAGCGATGCGGGTACTGGTGGTCGAGGACGAGCAGGCCATGGCCGCGTCCCTCAGGTGGGGACTGGAGGCCGAGGGGTATGTCGTGGACGTCGCCGACAACGGCGAGGACGGGCTGTGGAAGGCCCGCGAAACGGCCCACGACGTCATCATCCTCGACGTGATGCTGCCCGGCCTGGACGGATACCAGGTCTGCGAGCAGCTTCGCGAGCAGGGACTGTGGACGCCGATCCTGATGCTCACCGCCATGGATGAGGACCTCGACCACGCCGAAGGGCTGGACAGCGGCGCCGACGACTACCTGGCCAAGCCGTTCTCGTACGCGGTCCTGCTCGCGCATCTGCGGGCGCTCACACGACGCGGGCTCGGGACGAGGCCGGCGGTGCTCACCGCCGGCGGTCTCACCCTTGACCCCGCCAGCCGTACGGTCACCCGGGGCGGAGCGCGGATCGATCTCAGCAGCCGGGAGATCGCCGTCCTCGAGCACCTGATGCGGCGCAAGGGCCAGGTCGTGTCCAAGACCGAACTGCTCGACCACTGCTGGGACACCGCCTTCGACGGTGTCCCAGCAGTGGTCGAGGTCCACGTGCACCGGCTGCGACGCAAGATCGAGCCCGCCGCCGGGACGCCGGTGATCCTCACCCTGCGCGGCGAGGGCTACCTGATCCGGGACGACACGCCGTGACCGTACGCCGGGGTCCGGCCGGCTCGCGTCCGCGGCGCAGCACGTTGCGGGCGCGGGTCACCGTGGTGGCCGGTTTCGCGATCACCGCCGCCGTCGTGCTCGGGCTGCTGGTGATGTACCTGCTCCAGATGAACTCGGTCCGCCGCACCATCGACGGGCAACTGCGCACCTACGCCACCCAGCTCGCGCAGTCGGCGGCCAACGGCACGTGGCCGAAACCCCTGGCCTCGTCGAGCCTGGACGCGAATGCCGAAGCGCAGGTCATCGCTGCGGACGGTCACGTACTGGCCGCCACCCACACCCTGGCCGGGTTGCCCGCCGTCTACCGGCTGTCCGCCGGCTCGGCCACACCGGTCCGGCAGAAGGCGGCCGAGGGGATCATCCCTGAGGAGGTCCGCGTCGTCGGCGTCAGGACCACCGTCGACGGACGACCTGTCACGATCATCACGGGCACGTCGACCGGCCTGCTCCATGAGGTCGACGCCGAATTCATCCGGCACCTGCTCATCGGCCTGCCGATCATCCTCGTCCTTGCCGGGGCCACGGTCTGGCTGGTCGTCGGCCGGGCACTCCGGCCGGTCGAGCGCATCCGCCACGCCGTCACCGAGATCACCTCCGCCGACCTGTCCCAGCGCGTCCCCGAGCCCGGAACGGCCGACGAGATCGGCCATCTGGCCCACACCATGAACGAGATGCTCATCCGCCTGGAAGAAGCCGCCCGCAAGCAACGCCGTTTCGTCGCCGACGCGTCCCACGAGCTCCGCAGCCCCCTCGCCGCGATCCGTACCACCCTGGAAGTCGGACTCGCCCATCCCGACCAGGCCCCCTGGCCGGCCATCGCCGCACGCGCCGCCCAGCAGTCCACCCGGCTCGAAGCCCTCATCCAGCAGCTGCTGTTGCTGGCCAAGGCCGACGAGCAGCAGCTGTCCGTCCGGCAGCAGCGGGTCGACGTGGGCGCGCTCCTCCGGCAGATCGCCAAGGACCACCTCGGCGTCGACCTCGAGGCCGAACCCGGCCTGGCCACCGTCGGCAACGGCGACCACCTGGAGCGCCTGTTCGTCAACATCATCGACAACGCGGTCCGTTACGCTCGCAGTCGTGTCCTCATCACGGCCACGACCACCGCCGACTGTGTCCGGGTCGAGGTCGATGACGATGGCCCGGGCATCCCGGAGGCCGACCGGACACGCGTCTTCGACCGTTTCGTACGCCTGGACGGCAGCCGCGGACGCCGCAGCGGCGACACAGGCCTGGGCCTGGCGATCGCCCGAGAGATCGCCGTCGCCCACCACGGCCAGATCATCGCCGCCGACAACCCCGCCGGCGGCACCCGAATGATCATTACCCTTCCGCCGGCCACGACCGACGCGGAAGCCTGGGCACGGTAGGACCGCAACGTCGGCCGCATGGTCTCGCGTATTCCAGGGCGAAGGCTCGATCTACTTCGGATATGCCAGTTGAATGGTCGAGCACCGGCGTGCGTACACCGTCGCGGATCTTCGTACCTTCGCCCAGCACACGGTCACGGTCCAGTTCGCGAGCTCAGGTGGTACCGAACAGCTCAGGGGGCGACCGTTCATCAGCTGGGGTGATGAGGCTGGTTCGGGTTCGTGGTTTCCGCGCGCCTGGGATGGCGCTTGGCTGATCGGCGGGTGGGTGACGTACGGCTCCCGACCGGCACGGCTGGTGACGTGAGCCAGGAGCGCCTCTCCGTGGCGCGTCAGCGTCGATCGCCCGGCCCGAAGGAGAACGTCATGTCCGCACAGCCGCACCAGGTGTCTCCTGCCATGGTGGAGCAGATCGATCAGGTCAACGCGACGGGCCGTGTGCCGGTCGTGTTCATTCACGGCCTGTGGCTGCTGCCGAGCAGCTGGGATCGCTGGGCCGCGGTCTTCGAGGAGGCCGGCTACGCGGCGTTCACGGTGGGGTGGCCAGACGACCCCGAGACCGTCGGGGAGGCCAACGCCCATCCGGAGGTCTTCGCCCGCAAGACCGTCGGCCAGGTCGCCGACCACTACGCCGCGGTGATCGGCCGGTTGGAGAAGAAGCCGGCCGTGATCGGGCACTCCTTCGGGGGGCTGATCGCCCAGATGGTCGCCGGGCGCGGTCTGTCGGCGGCATCCGTGGCGATCGACGCGGCGCCGTTCCGCGGAGTGCTGCCGCTACCGATCTCGGCGCTGCGGTCGGCCCGGCCGGTGCTGGGAAATCCGGCCAACCTGCACCGCGCGGTTCCGCTCACCTATGAGCAGTTCCGTTTCGCCTTCGCCAACGCCGTCAGCGAGGAAGACGCCAAGGACCTGTACGAGACCTTCGCGGTGCCGGCCTCCGGGACGCCGATCTTCCAGGCCGCGACCGCGAACCTCAATCCCTGGACCGAGGTGAAGGTGGACAGCAAGAACCCGGCCCGCGGGCCACTGCTGATCATCACCGGCGAAAAGGACAACACCGTTCCGAGGGCCATCGCGGACGCTTCGTACAAGAAGCAGAGGCGCAACGAGGGCGTCACCGAGCTCACCGAGATGCCGAACCGCGGACACGCGCTCACCATCGACAACGGCTGGCCCGAGGTCGCTGACACCGCCCTCACGTTCATCGAACGCTTCGTCTAGCCCCGCGGCGACCTCACGCCCTCCGCACTCCACGGACTTCATGGACTTTCGGAGAAGACGATGAACCTGGCACCGCTCCTACGGCTCGCCAGAGTACGCATCGTGGCGTTGGCCGCGGCCCTGGCCGTCACGGCACTGCTCGTCTCCGGGGGGCCAGAGCGCCTCCGCCACCTTCCACACCAAGGCCAAGCCCACGATCGTGCCTGGTCCACGGGCATGGGCCGACGCCTCCCGCTGGAGCAAGGTCACGCGGCGCCTGCGGCATGAGGGCTACACCGTCGACGGAGGACTCATTCCCACCTTGTAGTTCGTGCCGCTCGACCATGTCGTCGACTGAGAACCTGGGGCGGTTGTCGTTTCTCGGGGGCCTGGCGGGGAAGTGTCCGGGGCCGTTGGCGCGATCCTCACGGTCAGGAGTCGTCGTTGTGAAGCTTTCGCTGGTGTTGTGCCTGCCCAGAGACGCCGCGACCGCGCGGCTGACCAGGGAGGTGCTGGATGCCTCCCTCAGCGCGTTGCACGTGGGAGCCGAGATCCGCAGCGATATCGCGTTGGCCTTGGGAGAGGCGTGTGCCAATGTCATCGAGCATGCCGACACCAGCGATGAGTACGAGGTCCGGGTCCGGCTGACCAGCGAGCTTTGCGTGGTCGAGGTCGTCGACACCGGTCGTGGATTCGACTCCGCCATCCTGCGTCAGGCCCGCGCTCACCAGGTGGCCACGGCCGAGCACGGGCGCGGCCTGCAGATCATCGACGCCTTGGCGGAGAACCTGCAGATCATCAGCCGCCCTCTGCAGGGGGCGATGATCCGGTTCGAAAAGCCCCTTCAGGTGAGTCCCGCGTCCACGGGCTAGAGAGGGAGGTCGCCGGTCTGGCCGAGGTGTCGCACGATGTCCCCCTCACGGGGCGACCTGGAGCTCCTAACGGTCATCGAGGGCACCGTTCTGCGGTGAGCAAATCCGCGTACGCAACGGAGAAGCCCCACTTCTCCACCGTCAGCGGGTGGGGGAGTGGGGCTTCGGTGCTACTCGTCAGCCGGTGACGGGCAGGTCGCTGTTGACCGGAGTCGGAACGGGCGCCTCATCCGGCGGCGTCGACGTGCTCGGCGTCGGGGTCGGCGTGGCCGAGGATGTCGGCGTCGGCGAGTGGGACGGCTTGCCGCAGAGCTTGCCGGTGATGTTTCCGGCCGCGGCGCCCTGCCCGTCGTTGTTCAGGGAGCTGTCGAGCCACTTCTCGCAGCGGGTGGCGTACGCCCACGCGTAGGTGCTTCCGGTGACGGTCGTGCCGTCGGAGAACAGCGACTTCACGTACTCCGTCGAGGACGCTGACACGTCACCGTGCTTGTTCACGAGCTTCCCGCCGGTCGCGGTCAGGGTGTACGTGCCGTACACGCCGCCGCGGACACGGTTGAGGATCTGCTCGGCCGTGCCGTTCGGGCTACCCGCACCCTTGCGGGTCCAGAGGGAACCCTTGTCGGTCAGCTTGATCTTGTAGCCGACCGTCTCGTTGCCGCACACCTTGGTGGAGCGGCTCAGCGACAGGTCAGCCCACGCGCTGGGGGTGCCGTGACCGTTGTCGGTCTTGGTGATGTGGTCGTGCACGGTGGTGCAGTTGGTCAGCTGCGCGGTGTGGGCGGACGCGGCGGTCGGGACGGCGAGCGCGACGATCGCTACGCCGCCGGCTCCGGCTAGAAGTCTCTTCACGGATAGTGCTCGATTCTGCGGGGATGGTAGCTGTGAGACGCCTGATACCGCCGGGAGGTTGGCGGTTGGCCTAATCAGGACACCCATGACAACCGATCAGTCGCCCCGCGTGGCCGGGAGAGCAGCACCGAACGCTCGCCTGCCGTTCGCTCAGACGGCGCGTACGGCCGCCACCACCGCCTCGCGGATCTTGGCCTCGCCGCCCGGGTGGCCCGGGTCCTCGGGGAACGCCGCGGTGGGATCCACCAGGTAGGGCATTCCGTAGACGGGCGTGCCGGGTTCGATGCGCCATCCCTCGGCGAGCGGACCCACATCGACGACGTCGTATCCCAGCTTGTCCAGCAGCACGGTCGCCTGGGCCTTCGCCTCCGGGCTGTCCCCGGCGATCGGCAGTGCCGAACGGTCCGACGCCCCGGCCGGACGGGGCAGAGAGAGCAGGTGTTCGAAGTAGATGTTGTTGAAGGCCTTCACCACCTGGGCCCCCTCCAGGTACCGCTGGAGCAGTTCGCTGCTGGTGGTGGCCTGGGAGTCCAGTTCCGCGATCTGGCCGTCGCGCTGCGGGTAGTAGTTCCCGGTGTCGATGACGAGCTTCCCCTCAAGGGAGGTCCGCGGCACCTGCCCGTAGCTCTTGACCGGGATGGTCACCACGACCCAGTCCCCGGCGGCCGCGGCCTCTTCCGCGGTTCCCGCCGTGGCCCGGGAGCCCAGTTCCGACGCGAGGTCGGACAGGGTGGCCGGCCCGCGTGAATTGCTGAGCACCACGTCGAATCCGGCGTCGACGGCCAGTCGTGCCAGGGTGCTGCCGATATTGCCGCTGCCGATAAGTCCCAGTGTCGCCATGGAGCACCTGAACGCGTCCGGGCCGGCCGATGTTCCGCGGATGCCTGCTCAGCGGTCGCGCAGTGAGCCGGTCACGGCGGTCTTGGTGACGGCGAAGCAGACCAGTGTGTTGGTGCCGGTCGGCCAGTCCTGGGGAAGGGGGCCGACCGAGGACGGGGTGACGCCTGGCTTCTCGCCGCCCAGGTAGGCGTTGACCGCCTTGGTGCAGTGGTCCACGTAGCGCTTGACCATGTCCATGGGATCCGGCGGCGGGTCGGTGGGCTTGCCGAGGACGAGGACGCCGGGTACGGCCTCGCTTCGATGGGGCCGGTCACACGGGACGACCCTGAGCGGGCCGTCGGTCAGCGGTTTGTCCACCTGGCACCGCTGGAAGGCGCCGAGTCCGTTGGCCAGCGCACCGGCGAGGGTGCCGGTCCGGGGGACCGGTTCGTTGTCCATGCCGCGCTCGGTGAGCAGGCAGGCGAACCACCGATCGCCGTTGTTCCACTGTGCCTGAGTCGGCCAGAACGACACCGTTTCCAGGCGGCTGGCGTCGGCGTCGGCGCTCCGCAGGTAGGCCGGCAGGGTGTTCCGGCAGATGGGGCGGACCATGGTCGACACAGGAGGCGGGTACTTGGTGGAGACGTTCGCGGGAAGGCGGCCAGACCGTGTCACCTCGTACTCGTGCGGCTGGTCACAGCCGATCTTTGCCGCCCCTCCCTTCGCGGGGAGCTCGACGCAGTCGCCCTGGCGGTACGGTCCGGCACCTACCGGGGATGACGAGGTGCGCGAAGGGGCGGTGCGGCGCGGCGCCGGGTGACCGGACGTGCAGCCTCCGAGGAGGACGAGGAGGAGCAGCACGACCGGGTAGCGCCGGCGGCGCGCGGTGACCATGCGCACACGATATTGATCCTCACCGGGATCGGTCCCGCACTTGGCCGACGAGCCCGCCGAAGATCGAGTTCCGCGGCCCGTGACGGACTGTGAGGGCGTCATCGGCGTCGGGGAGATCGGAGGGGCTGACCGTCAGCCGCTGAGAAGTGCGAACAGCCCGGCGCAGGTGAGTGTGATCATGGCGGCGGCGACCGGGACCTGGCCGCGGACGGCCCGGCCCGGGGGCTGGGTGCGCAGTGCCAGGTCGTGCGCGGCGATGGTGGCGGCGATGTGCCCGAGCACGATGGCGTTCACCTGGACCAGCGCGGTCAGCCCGGGAGGCACGGCCGCGTAGTCGACGCGGCGTCCGGCCGAGCCGAGCAGGTTGAGTCCGGTGCCGAGTGGATCGCTGGCCAGGATGACCGTCATCTGGCCTTCGAGCAGGAAGAAGGAGAAGTAGTGCGCGACGGTGTAGCCGAGCGCGATCGGCAGCAGCGTCGCGGCGAACCGCGGCGGCGGTAGGGCCGGCCGCTCGCCGGTCAGCGCTGCGGTCGCCCGCATGGCGCCCAGGTACAGCGCGGTGACGCCGCCGATGGCGGCGGCGAGCCCGAGGGTGCCCGCGCCCAGGCTGTTCGGGTCGACGTTGTCGCGCCAGTACGTCGTACGGGTGATGCCGTCGAAGCCGGTGGAGCCGATGAGCACGCAGGCCACCGCGACCAGCCCGGGTTCGGGTACGCCGCGCATCAGGCCGGTGAGCGGGGTCCGCAGGACGAGGACGCCGTCGCCGCGCCGGCCGATGACGCACATCCGTGCCAGCAGCGTGGAGTACGCCTCGAAGCCGTCGCCGCGGCCGAACCAGGAGGTGCCGTACACCATCGCCGGAACGAGGTTCGCCAGCGCGTACCCGAGGATGAGCAGACCGACCCGGCGGGGGTCGGAACGATCGGGCGGGACCAGCTCGAACCAGACGAAGCCGGTCAGCCAGGCCGCCGCCGGCCAGTAGCCGAGGCGGCGGGGGTAGGGGCGGCGTCCGCGCACCGGCGTGCGCGTCAGCGCGCACAGCCCCGCGTGCAGGCTTCGCAGTGGGTTGACCCGGCGCCAGACCGGGCCGAGCAGCACGCTCGCCGGCACCAGCCCCACCCAGAACGTCACGAACAGCGCCCAGGGCGCGAGGTTGCCCTGGTCGGTCCGCGGCCCGGCGAGGGCGACGACGACGACCAGCGCGGTGGCCACGAGCGCGAGGGCGCGACCCACCACGACCGGTGCGCGTGCGTCCAGCGCCCGGGCGAGGCGGGCGGGCAGTGGCCGGCCGTCGTCGGGGGACAGGCGGGGCCGCCGCCACGCGATGGTGAGGGCGAGGAAGGAGGCCGCGATCGCGGCTCCGCCGCCGGCGATGGCGGTGAGGCCGTCCATGGGCAGGTCGGTGCGCCCGCCGAGCCCGTGGGCGAGAACGTGTCCTGCGGCGGACACCGTCAGTCCACCCGCAGTTCGAACGCGCTCACCCCGGACCGGTGCAGCTCGGCCTCGAACACCCCGGGCTGGTCCGCGGCGAACCGCATGACGCCCGGCACGCCCGGTTTCAGCTCGAGCTCACGGTCGTAGCCGTGAAGGTGGAACTCATCGGCGGCGTCGCTGGTGACGACGATCCGCACGTTGCGCCCCCGGCGTACGGTGACCCGCCGGCTCGGTGTCCGCACCTTGCCGCCGCTGACGTTCACCGTGATGGTGACCGCCGGGGCGGCGGAGGGCGCGGCCGGGGCCTTGGTGCCGCAACCGCCGGTGATCAGGATCGTCGCCGTCACGACCACGACGGGGTGTTTCCGCAGGCTCATGTCCCTCCTTGACCGCTACGCCGCATACTGTGACATCATCTGATGTCACGGTAGAAGATGGCATAGTTCACCGGCCTGCACCAGCGGTCTGAGGAGTGCATGTGTGGCAGCAGCTCATTCGTCCGAGCACCGAGACGGCGATGCGCCTGGTCGCCGAGCAGCAGAAACCCGCAGGTGGAGCCGCCTTCGGGCAGGTGCTGATCGCGAGTGGCGCCGCCGCCGTGCTGACCGCCGGGCTGCTCGTCCTCGGCATCGGCCACCGCACCGGCCGGATCGCGGTGCTGGCGCGGCTGGCCGCCTGGTCGGAGCGAGGGCTCGGCCGCGGCCTGCCGGGCTGGGCCGCCCTGCCCTCGCTCGTGTCACTCGTCTCGTTGGTGACCGCGCTGCTGGGGATGTACTGGGACATCTCGCTGCACATCTCGCGGGGCCGCGACGCGGGGCCGCTGGCCAACATCGCGCACTACCCGATCCTGATCGGCCTGTTCGGCATCTTCACCGCCGGCGTCCTGGCGGTCGTCCTGCCCAAGGGCGAGCGGCCCGGGGCCGCGGCGGTCCGCATCACCCGCGACTGGTACGCCCCGGCCGGGGGAGTGCTGCTCGCCGGCGCGGGTTTCTACGCGCTGCTCGGCTTCCCGCTCGACGACGTGTGGCACCGGGTCTTCGGACAGGACGTCACGCTGTGGGGACCCACGCACCTGATGCTCATCGGCGGTGCCGGGCTGTCGCTGGTCGCCCTCATGATCCTGGAGCGCGAGGGACGCGTCGTGCGCGGTGACGCGCCCGGAACCGCCGCGCTTCCCCGGCTCCGCGCACGGCGCGCCGCCATCACCGGTGGGCTCCTCATCGGGCTATCGGTGTTTCAGGCCGAGTACGACTTCGGCGTGCCGCAGTTCCGGATGGTGCACCAGCCCTTCATGATCGCTCTCGCGGCCGGGTGCGCGCTCGTGGCGGCCCGGCTGTGGATCGGCCGTGGCGGCGCGCTGCTGTCCGTCGTCTTCTACATGCTGGTGCGCGGTGGCGTCTCGCTGGTCGTCGCCGGGATCATCGGTCAGCTGTGGGCGGCGGTGCCGCTCTACCTCGCCGAGGCGCTGTGCGTGGAACTCGTCGCACTGGCACTCGCCCGCCGGCCGCTGGCGTTCGGGGTGGTGAGCGGTGTCCTGATCGGTACGGCCGGGTTCGGCGCGGAGTACGCCTGGAGCCACCTCGTCATGCGACTGCCCTGGACCCCTGACATCCTCCCCGAAGGCATGATCATGGCGGTGGTCGGTGGTGTCAGCGGCGGGTTGCTGGGCGCGCTGCTGGCCCTCGGCGTCCAGGGGCGGCCGCTCCGCCCGTCCGTCGCCCGGCCGGTCTTCGCGGCGTCGCTCGTCGCGATCGCCGCGGCCGTCACCAACGGTCTTCTCGTCACGGTGCCGCGGGACGTACGGGTGACCGTCGCGCTCACCGATATCGGTGGCGACGCCGCGCACCGCAGCGCCGGCGCCCGCGTCACCATCTCACCGCCCGGCGCCGTCAGGGACCCCGCCTGGGTGACCGTCACCGCCTGGCAGGGAGGCGGCCTGTACGTCGATCGGCTGACCGCGCTCGGCGGCGGCGTGTACCGGACCACCGGCCGGGTGCCGCTGTCGGGCCAGTGGAAGACGCTGGTCCGGATGCAGGACGGCCGGTCGGTGAGCGCCGTGCCCGTCTACCTGCCCGAGGATCCGGCGATCGGTGCCGAGCGCCTCCCCGCCTCCCCGCGGTCCACCCGGCCGGCCCAGACCGAACGCCGGATCCTGCAGCGTGAGCTCAAGAGCGGCGTGCCCGGCTGGCTGTGGACCGCCGCCTCGGCGGTCGTGCTGTGCTGCACGCTGATCCTGGTCATCGCGCTCGGCTGGGGCGTCGCGCGCGTCTCCCGCCGGCTGCCCGGCAAGGCGCGGTCGTGAGCGCGCCGGGGATGCCGCTCGCGTCCCACTCGGCGGTCACCGCGATCCCGTTCTTCGTGCCGACGATCATCGTGGTCGCCGTCATCGTCGTGGTGGTCTGGCGCGACCGGCGCCGCCACCCCGCCGACGAGGACGAGACGATGGGTGCCGATTCCGAGCGCGGGCCGGCGGACTGACGCCGGCGGTTCAGCCCTCGCCGCCCGGTGAGCGGTCCGGTGATCGGGCGTCACGGGCCACGGTGGCGGCGAGCTGATCGCCGAGCTCGGTGCGGATCTCCGCCTCCATGCAGCGGGCCAGGAGCCCCTCGACCGCGAGTTGCGCGAGCGGGCGCAGCCGCTGGACGAAGAGCGCCGCCTCGGAGATCTCCTCCCGGCTGACCAGCCGCTCGGCGCTGAGATTCCCGTGCTCGCGGGCCAGGTCGACGAAGCGCCGCGCGATGACCGCGCAGTCCTCCCGGATACGGCCGGCGATCTCGAAGACCGCCGTCAGGGGTATCCCCGCCGCGACGAGCTCCGCGCCGACGTGCAGCAGCCGCGGGCTGGGCACTTTGAACCGGCCGCCTCCCTCGGCCTCGAGGAACCCGTGCTCCTCGGCCATGCGCAACAGCGCCGTAAGGTCGTCGGTCCGCGGATCGACGCCGAAGACGCGCGCGAGCTCGGCCGTGTCGATGCGGTCGGGGATCTCATCGGACCACGGATCCGTGAGCACCTTCTCCAGGCCGAGCAGGTCGCTGAGGTTCCGGCCCCGCTCCCACGCGGAGATCAGCTCGGCGATGGTGGCGAGGGTGTAGCCGCGGCCCAGGAGCTGGCCGATCAGCCGTAGCCGGGCCAGGTGGGAGTCGTCATAGAGCCCGACCCGGCCTTGCAGGCGGGGCGGCGGCAGCAATCCGCGATCCTGGTAGGCCCGCACGTTCCGCACCGTCGAACCGGCGGCATGGGCGAGCTCATCGATTCTGAAAACGGACATGCCACCGCATCTGTCGCCGGGATCTGCCTTCCGAACGGATGCTACCGGTGCCCTCTCCGAACCTGCGGTCTCCCGGCCGCGCGTGGTTCAGAGCCCGCGTCACCGGAGGTACGAGGCGCCGTTGAGGTCGATCACCGCGCCGCTGGCCCACACCGAACCGGGGAGCGCGAGCCAGGCCACGGCGGACGCGACCTCCTCGGGCTCGGCGACCCGGCCGAACGGGCTCTGCGCCCGGATGCCGTCTCCGGCCGGTCCGGCCATCAGGGTCTCGGCCATGTCGGTCCGGATGAATCCCGGTGCGACCGCGGCGACGGCGACGCCGTGCGGCGCCAGCGAGACCGCCAGCGACTGGGTCATCGAGTGCACCGCCGCCTTGCTCGCCCCGTACGCGGGCGCGTCGGGCTCACCGCGATAGGCGCCGCGCGAGCCGACGTTGATGATCCGCCCGCCCTCCGGCCCCTCCGGCCGGTTGCGCAGATGGTCGACGAAGCACCAGGTCACGTTCGCCGTGCCGTGCACGTTCACGTCGATGACGCGCCGCCAGCCGGCGCGCCACTCCTCGTAGGAGGTCGACGCGATCGGCTGGTCCGTGTGGATGCCCGCGTTGTTGACGAGGATGTCCAGGCCACCGAGCCGCGCGATCGCCTCTCCGACGAACGACGCGACCTGCTCGGGCTCGGCGATGTCCCCGGTGACGACGGTATGGCCGTCGCCCGGAAGGGCGGCCACGACGGCTTCCGCGGCGGCGACCCCCGTCCGGCAGTGGACGGCGACGGTGAGGCCGTCCGCCGCGAGCCGGGCGGCCACGGCCGCGCCGACGCCCCGCGATCCGCCAGTGACGAGCGCACGCTTTCCGGTCACGCACTACCTCCTAGGTCGCCCGGTAAAGCTACTAGAAGGGGTGATCGCGGCAGATCACCGGGGTTTGTGGCCCGAAGTGGTCGCCCGACCGGGCGCGTCCCGGAAGCGCACGGGCGAAATACCAGGTGCGGCGACACCTTCGTCGATCTCGAAAGTTTTCGAGAATGCGCCCCGGCCACCTCGTACCCCCTGCTACCGGCGCATTTCTCCGCCCAGACGATTGACCGCGAATAGCGCGAGCGTTACCTTTCCCTCGTTCCGCCGAACGTCCTTCGAAAAACTTTCGAAGCTCTCCGCCGACCATCGTCGATCGTTGTGATGGAGACCGCGAGATGAACAAGCCCAGCACCGCCGAGCACCGGTTCGCCTCGATCTTCTTCCGGCTGCTGATCTCGCTGTCCCTCGTGGCCGCCGCCGGCGCCTCGATGCCGGCCGCCGCCGCACGTACGGAGACGGTTGGTGGCCAGGCCGCCGCCGTGCGGTCCGTCGACCCGGACGACTACATCTCCGGCTCGCCCGGGCCCGGCCGGTTCCCGCTCGTCTCCGCCGGCAGGGCCGTGCCCCTGGTGGTCGACGGCGGCGACTACCCGGGCGTGGTCCGGGTGGTCGACGACCTGCGTACCGACCTCGAGAGCGTCACAGGTGTACCGGCCGCCGTCTCGACCGGCCGGATTCCGGCCGACCGCGAGATCGTGCTCATCGGCACCATCGGCAGGAGCCCGCTGATCGACCGGCTGGTCTCCGCCGGAAGGCTGAACGTGACGTCTCCGATCCAATGCAGGGCGTACGCCGCGCGTTCGTCATCGCCGGCAGTGACCAGCGCGGCACCATCTACGGCGCGTACGACGTCTCCAAACGGATCGGCGTGTCACCCTGGCACTGGTGGGACGACGTCCCGGCGCGTCACCGGACCTCTCTGTACGTGCTGCCCGGCCGCCACAGTCAGGGCACCCCGAAGGTGAAGTACCGCGGGTTCTTCATCAACGACGAGAACCCGGCGCTGGGTACCTGGGCGCCCGCCTACTTCGGGCCCGGCAAGGCCCCCGGATACCCGGGCGGCCTCAACCACGAGTACTACGCCAAGGTCTTCGAGACGATGCTCCGCCTGAAGGCCAACTACCTGTGGCCGGCGGTGTGGGGGAGGGCGTTCGCCGAGGACGACCCGCAGAACCACCAGACCGCGAAGGACTACGGCGTGGTGATGGGCACCTCGCACGAGGCGCCGATGATGCGCGGCATCGAGGAGTGGAACCGGCACGCCGTCCCCGCGGTCCGCGACGCCGACGGGAACATCACCAAGCCGGGGCACGACCCGTACGGCGGCACCGGCGAGTGGAGCTTCCGCCGGAACGCCGACGCGATCAAGGCGTACTGGACGGACGGTGTCCGCCGGATGGTCAAGGAGGACTTCGAGGGCGTGGTCACCCTCGGCATGCGCGGTAACGGCGACGTCAGCCTGCCGGACGGCGACGGCATCGACCTGATGAAGGAGATCATCGCCGCGCAGCGCGACATCCTGGTCAAGGAGACCGGCAAGGACGTCACGTCCATCCCGCAGGTCTGGACGCTCTACAAGGAGGTCCAGCGCTACTGGGACAAGGGCCTGCGCGTGCCCGACGACGTCACCGTGGTGTTCACCGACGACAACTGGGGCAACCTCCGTAAGCTGCCCGACCGGCGGCTGCCGGCGCGCAGCGGCGGATACGGCCTCTACTACCACTTCGACTACGTCGGTGGCGGCCGCAACTACAAGTGGGTCGACACCAACCTGCTGCCGAACATCTGGGACCAGCTGCACCAGACGTACGCGTACGGCGACTCGCGGCTGTGGGTCACGAACGTCGGCGACATGAAGAACGACGAGCTGCCGACGCAGTTCTTCCTCGACTACGCCTGGGACCCCGACCGCTGGCCGGCCGAGCGCCTGGCGGAGTGGGAGCGGCAGTACGCCGCGCAGAACTTCGGCCCGGAGCACGCCGCGGGCATCGCCGACGTCCTGCACACGTACGCCGGTCTGCAGTCGCGCCGTAAGCCGGAACTGCTGAACCGCCGTATCACCCTGGACCCGTCCAAGGACCCGGCCAAGGACTCCTCCGCGGTCGTCTATGACGACAAGGCGACCCCGTTCAGCCTGACGAACCACCGGGAGCTGGACACGGTCACCGATGAGTGGCGGCGCCTGGCCGCTCAGACGGAGCAGATCGGCAGGCTGCTCCCGAAGGCGTACCAGGACGCCTACTACGAGCTCGTGCTCTACGAAGTAAAGGCGAGCGCCAATCTGTACGAACTGCGGGACGCGGAGTTCACCAACCTCCTCTACGCCGCGCAGGGCCGTGCCGCCACCAACCGCCTCGCGACCGAGACCGAGGCGAGGTTCGCCGAGGACCAGGCGATGTCGGCGCACTACAACGACACGCTCGCGGGCGGGAAGTGGAAGGGCTTCCAGACCCAGCCGCACATCGACTACGGCGACGTCGAGAGGTACGGGCCGAACGCGCCCTGGCAGCAGCCGGAGCTCAACAACGTCGCCCTGCCCGACGTCATCTTCCCGGCGGTCCGGCGCATCCAGCTCCCGGACCGGGCGGAGATGGGCGTGGCGATCGACGGATCCGACAAGTCATGGCCGGGGGAGACGGGGCCGGCGGTGTTGCCCGCCTTCAGCCCGTACCAGAGCGGACCGGCCCCGTACGTCGATGTCTTCGCCCGGGGGTCGCAGGCGTTCGACTACCGGATCCGGTCGTCGGTGCCCTGGCTGACCGTCACGCCCGACCACGGCCACGTCGGCGACCAGGTACGCGGCACCCTGCGCGTCGACTGGTCCCGTGCCCCGCGTGGGACGACCAAGGTGCCGATCACCGTCTCCGGGCCGGGTGGCGTCGCCGTCCAGGTCACCGCCGTGATCCAGAATCCGGAACGGGCGCCGGCGGGCTTCCGCGGGTTCGTCGAGGCCGGCGGCTACGTGTCGATGGAGGCGGACCACTACACGCGCACGACCGGCTCAGGAGGCGCCGAGCCGGTGCGGTGGACGCGCATCCCGGACATCGGCCGGACGGGCTCGGGCATGGAGCCGTTCCCGGTGACCGCGTCCAGCCGCCAGCCGGACGGCGACGACCCGCGCCTGGAGTACGACCTGAGCCTGTCCACCACCGGACCGGTCAAAATCGGGGTGTACCTGTCACCACGGAACGACGTGCTGCCCACCGCCGGGCTCAGGTACGCGATCTCCGTGGACGACGAGGCACCGAAGATCGTCGACGTCACCGCCACCACCGGTGCGGACGCCACCGCGATGAACAAGCAGTGGGAGCGCAACACCTCCGACAACGTCAACCTCACCATGACCGATCACAACATCGACAAGCCCGGCCCGCACGTCCTCAAGATCTGGATGGTGGACCCGACGGTGGTGGTGCAGAAACTCGTCGTGGACACGGGAGGCCTGCGGCCGAGCTACCTGGGCCCACCGGAGAGCCGCCGGGCCGGCCGGTCGTGAGCGGGGCGCGCGTCAGGGGGGCGCCTTCCCCGGGCGCGGTCCGAACCTGGCCGGAAGTCGCGATCCGGCAGCGGTCACCGGCGGCCCGCCCTATTCTGCCCGGCATGACAGCTCCGGCCCCAGGGCGAGGCGTGCTCCGGCCCATGACCACCGACCGGTGCGAAACTGCAGCGCAGGACGGCATGCGACGGACGGCGATCCTCGTCCCCGTCGTGCTGATGGCGGTCGCCGGCTGCAGTGGCGGAAACGACGACGGCGCGGCGCGCCGGTCGCCCGCTCCGCTGACGTCCTCTCCCGCCTCGCCGGCCCCCAGCGGCACGCCCTTCCCGTCCGCCGCCGACGGCACCGACCTCGCCAAGTGTCACAAGGGCGAATGCGAGGTCCTGGTCGCACCGGGCGACACGATCCGCCCGCCCCGCAGCGTGCGGATCGACAAGCTGACCGTCAAGTCGATCACGAGCGATGGTGTCGCCGTCGTGGGCACATCGCCGGGGACCATGCTGTCCCTCAGCGGCCAGCGCGCCGGGTTCACGTCGCGTCTGAACACGCTGTCGATCACGACGGTCGCCTTCACCAAGGGCAAGGCCGTCCTCCGCTTGGTCCCCAAGTCCTAGCCGGCTGAGTCGGTGTCCGGTTCTGCGGGAGTGGGGAACAGCCGGAGGCTGAGGAGCGACTTCATCAGGCCGTCGAGGGTGCGTGGGGTCCAGCCGGTGAGCTGGTGCCAGCGCTCCAGGCGGTAGGTGACCGTGTTGGGGTGGACGTGCAGCGCCCTGGCGGCGGCGGCCACGGAGAATCCGTTCTCCGCGTAGGCGCGGACCGCCGCGACGAGGTGGGCGGGCAGGGCGTCGCCACCCTGGTCGGCCTGGAGCAGGGGCGCCAGCTGGTGGCGGTGGGTGAGCAGCGTGGCGAACAACCAGTCGTTCTGGAAGTCGACGGCCCCACCGCCCTGCGTGGCGAGGGCGAGCGTGCGTTCGGCGTCCACGATGCTCGCCGCGGCTCCGGCCAGGCCTCGCCGGCTCAGACCCACGCCGATGGCCAGGTGCGGGCGGTGCTGATGGATCGTCTCGATGATGGCGTCGCTCGGCATGTCCTGGCACACGGTGATGGTCACGCTGCCCTGGTTGGCCGTCTGGACGGTGCCCCGGTGCAGGGCGAGCCGCTGCTGGAGACGGCCGAGATCCTCCTCCGGCGATGACGTGGCGGGGACGCAGAACGCCTGGAAGATGCCATCGGGGTCGAAGGACAGTGCGCGCGCCAGGTGGGCGGCCTCTTCGGAGTGGGTCTCCCCACTGCGCAGGATCCGCAGGAAGCGGTGGGTCAAGTTGATCTGTACGGCCTGCTGGGAGCGGAGTGTCTCGCTGTGGGCGTCCGCCGACGCACTGCTCGTCAGCCGCAGCCAGCTCCACATGAGGTTGACGAGGTTGATCAGCCGTGGGGCCGACTCCGGGTCGAGTGTGTTGGCCCTGTCGAGCAGCGTGTTCCATACCTCGCGGTAGCCGATGTGGAACCCGTCGAGCAGGATCTCGACGGGCAGCCCCTGCTCCGCACGACGACTGCCGAGTTCCCGGGCCTTCGCGGTCTGTTCCCGTGTCGGTAGCCGTCGCCCGGCCAGGCCCACGAGGAGCTGCTTGGTCTGCTCTTGGATGAAGCGCAGGTGCTCGTTCCAGGGGAGTGGCTCATAGACCGGGTGCTCGGCGCGGATGCTGGCCGTGATCGTGGCGGCGACGTCGGGCAGGTCGTCGGCCACGGCACGGCACAGCCTGCTGAGCGGCTCCCAGTCGGCGTCATCGGTGGCCGACGAATCACCCGACGGTGATCGCTTCGCGACCGCCATGGACTCTCCTGTGGTTTTCACGACTGGCGAGGGCGGTAATTCGTGGATCCGCGCCTAGTGCGGTGCCCGACCCGACGGTCACACTGGAGGTGAATCAACGGGGGCCGGATTCGGCCGAGGCGGCGCCGTCAGAACGGCACACGCTGGACTGATCCGACAATACGCCACATGGGCGCGGGACCGACCGGGGGGACGGTACCCGTGGGACGTGAAGGTGCGGGGGTGCGCCACGACGTATTGCGGGATCGGGGAGAGGAGCGATGGTGCGGTGATCGCTCTTTCGGCGGATCCATCAGCTGGGGAGTTCCTTCCGTGACCGAAGGGGACGGTCGGGAAGGAACTCCCCGGAGACACCCCGCGAACAGTCTTTGAGACGATGTGTCACCGTTGGCTCGCCGAACTCAGGAGGTCCGGCGGTGACCGTCTTGTAGGGGGATGGCATGCGGTCGGATTCGCTGTCGGATGAGGAACTGACGCGTACGGCACAGTCAGGGGACGCCGGGGCGCTGGGGCTCCTGCTGGCGCGGCACCAGGCGGGGATGCGCGCGGTGGCGCTGGGGGTCCTGGGTCACGCGCCGGCCGTGGACGACGTGGTGCAGGACGCGGCGCTGGTCGCGCTGCGGCGGATCGGCGATGTACGCGATCCCGCCGCGGTGGGCGCCTGGCTCCGGATGATCGTGCGCAACGCCTGCCGCATGCGTCTGCGCGCGCCCCGCGACGTGCCGCTGATCGATGAGTTCGCGCTGCCGTCCAGCGATCCGACTCCCGAGCGGGTGCTGGAGCATCACGCGCTGCGCGACTGGGTCTGGCATGCCATGGAGGAGCTGTCCCCGCCGTTGCGGCTGGCCCTCATGCTCCGGCACTTCAGTGATGTCACCTCCTACGACGAGATCGCGGCGGCCTGTGAGGTGCCGGTCGGTACGGTCCGCAGCCGGCTCAGCCAGGCCAGGGCGAAGATGGCACAGGCTCTGCTCGCCACGGCCTCCTCGGCGCACGACGACGCGGCGGCGTTGACCACGGCCCGCCATCGCGAGGGTCTGCACACGCTGGCGGCCGCCGAACAGGGTGCGTTCGCCGAGGTGGTGGCCGATCGCTACGCGCCGGAGGTTGTGCTCATCGGGGGAAGAGGTGAGCGGGGTGGTCGCGATCTTCTCCTCGGGGGCATGGAGTGCGATCTCGAAGCGGGAGTGCGCCAGCGGCTCGTGCACACGGTGGCCAGCCGGGACATCACCATCTGGGAGATGGACATGATCAGCCCGGCCGACGACCCTGAGCACTGCCCGCCGTCCCTGGTCTGGCTGGTGTCCCTCGACCAGGACCGGGTACGGCGTATTCGGTTGTTCCATCCCGGTGTGACGGCCGTCACGACGTAAGGATCGAACTTCTCCGTGCTCTCCGCATCATGCGGGTGTCACGTACACCTGCTTCCCGATCGGAGATCACATGTCCACCCCTGACCCGCTGTCCCCGGGCACGCACACCGTCGAGATCGAGGGCGTCGTCCAGCGCTACCACGTGGCCGGGACCGGCCCCGTCTGCCTGGCGCACCCGGGCGGTCCCGGTGTCACGTGGGAGTACATGCGGATGCCCCTCGTCGAAGAGCGCCTGACCATGGTCTACATGGAGTCGATCGGCACCGGGGGATCGGGGCGCCTGACCACGCATCCGCACGGCTACACGCGCGAACGCTACGCGCGGGCCCTCGACGGGCTGATCGACCACCTCGGGGTCCCCCGGGTCCATCTCCTCGGCCACTCGCACGGCGGCTTCGTCGCGCAGTACTACGGGCTGAAGCGCGCCGACCGGCTCGCCGGGATCATCCTGTACGACAGCGCGCCACTGACCGGCCCCGAGCACTTCGCCGAGGCCGCCCGGAGGATGGACGAGTTCGCCCGCAAGAACGCCGGCAGGCCCGGGCTCCAGGACGTGCTGGACGCGTGGGAGTCGGTCCCCGGCCTGACCGATGACGAGGGCACCACGCGAGCGGTCCGCGGGCTGCTCCCGGCCTATCTCGCCGACTACTGGGGCCGGGCGGAGGAGTTCGCGCCGGCCCTGGCGTCGGTCAGCGCGGTGCACATCTCCGGCCTGGACGAGGACCTCACCCCGGACATCATCGACGACCGCGAGACGCTGGCGTTGATCACCACCCCGACCCTGGTGATCGTGGGCCGGCATGACGTCATCTGCGGGCCGCGCTGGGCGAGTGAACTGCACGACCGGATCCCGGGCTCGACGCTGGTCGTGCTGGAGGACAGCGGTCACTTCGGCCACCTGGAGGAGCCGGAGGCGTTCGCCCGCGCCGTCGCCGAGCTCACCGCGTCTCTGTGACCCCGGCGCCCTAGGCGACCGGCCCTGACCTGCGTGGGGGGCACGCAGGTCAGGGCCGGTCGTCAGAGCCGTACGCGGTCGACGGTGCGCATCCGGGTGACCAGCATCCGGTTGAGAGGCGTCGGAATGCCGTGGCGCTCGCCCGCGCGTACGTCGTCCTCGGCGCGGGTGACGGTCGCGGCCTCACGCAGGTGCCGCGGGCCGCCGGATCGAGCGCGATGTTCCACACCCGCCAGTGGCCGGCGGCGTCGCCAGGGCGGTGCGCCTGACGGGTCTCGGCTAGCCATTCGGCCATTTCGGATGGCGGAATTGGCGCCAATCAAACGTCCATATTTCGCCGAGACTGTCGGCTGGCCGTACTTCGCCGTGCGCCTCGGTCGCCGGGTCCGGCGTCGACCTCGGGGGTTTCGGGGCCCGCGGACGAGATCGGCCGTCACACCTCGTCCGTGTGCACGAAGACAGGCGGAAGCCGTGGGACCAGGCTGCGCCCCAGCGACTCCCCACTGGAGGCACGATGAAATCCCTACTGATCGTCGCGGCGAGCGGCACGCTGACCCTGACCCTGACCCTGGTCGCCTGCGGCAGCGGTGGGAGCTCCGGGGGTGCCTCGGGCAGTCAGAACCTGGCCGACGGTAAGACGTTCACCATGGCGCTGGGCGGCGACCCCGGCAACCTCGATCCGCACTTCACCTCCCTGTCGGTCACGATGGCGGCGGACCGGTTCCTGTACGACTCTCTGCTCAACATCGACGAGAAGGGCGGCCTGGTCGCCGGTCTCGCCGGCAAGTGGACAGGTACCACGACCAAGGCGACGTTCACCCTGCGCAAGGGGATCACCTGTTCCGACGGCACTCCGCTGACGGCCGGCGACGTCGCGGCCAACATCAACTTCGTCGGCGACCCCAAGAACGCCTCGACGCGGGCCGGCGTGTTCGTACCGGCCGGCGCGAAGGCCACCGCCGATGACGCGGCCGGCACGGTGACCGTCACCTCCGCGACGGCGGACGCCTTCTTGACCCGCAACCTCGGCGAACTGCAGATCGTGTGCCGCCGGGGGATGAAGGATCGCCGGCTGCTCAAGCAGGGCGCCGACGGCACCGGGGTGTACACGCTGACGGAGGCGGTCTCCGGCGACCACTACACACTGACCCGGCGCAAGGACTACGCGTGGGGGCCGGGCGCCTGGACGACCGGCCAGCACGGGCTGCCGGACCGGGTCGTGTTCAAGATCGTGACCAATGAGACCACCGCCGCGAACCTGCTGCTCTCCCACCAGGTGAACGCCGCGGCGCTGGTCGGGCCGGACAAGCAGCGCCTGAAGGCCACGAAGCTCTTCGAGCGCGACGCGTCCTTGCCTCTGGGCGAGCTCTGGTTCAACGAGAAGGCCGGTTTTCCCGGAGCGGACGAGGCGGTCCGGCGGGCGCTGACCCAGGCCCTGGATCTCGGGGAGCTCGGTCAGGTGGTGACCAGCGGCACCGGAAAGCCGGCGACCGGCCTGGTCGCGCTCGGAATGGGGCCGTGCAACCAGAACGCGATCGGTTCGAACCTGCCGACCCACGACGTGAACGTGGCCACGTCGGCGCTGGACGCGGCCGGCTGGACGGCCGGCGCGGACGGCGTGCGCGCGAAGGCCGGGCGGAAACTCTCCGTGGCGCTCTACTACCCCACCGCCGGCGGCCAGGGGATGCAGGCCGGCGCCGAACTGATGCAGAAGGTGTGGAAGAGCATCGGGGTGGACGTCACGCTCAAGGCCGTGACGGACACCGAGACGGGCACCCAGATCGCCGGCGGGCAGGCCGCGTGGAACGCCGCCATCCTCCCGCTCGGCCTCACGCTGCCCAGCGAAGCGGTGTCCTTCCTCTCCGGCCCGACGCCCCCGGGCGGCAACAACTTCGCCGGCATCAAGAACGCCGAGTACACGGCCGGTGTCAAGGCGGCCTCGGCGATGGTCGGCACGGACGGCTGCGGAAAGTGGGCCGAGGCGGAGGCGGCGCTGTACCGGCACGTGGACCTGGTGCCGTTCGTCAACTCGGTCGTTCCGACCTTCGCGCAGGGAGCCCGCTTCGAGCTGAGCGAGGGCAGCGTGACGCCAGGTTCGATCCGCATGCTCGGCTGAGCGGGCGGCACATCGGTGTCGGCGGACAGGTCGGTCCGGTCTCTGTCGTCCGTGCGGACGAACACCCGCGCGCCGGGTGCAGGCACTATCGCGTTCAACCGGAGGAATCAGATGGGGCGGAGGCCGCATCCGTGACGAATGCCACTGCCGAGGTCCGTACGCTCCCGGGTCTGGACGGTGCCTGGACGCGCTTCGCCCTACGCCGCCTGGGCCGCCTGCTCGTCTCCGTGTGGGTGCTGGTCACCGCCGCCTTCCTGATGATCCACCTGATCCCGGGTGATCCGGTACGTGCGGCGCTGGGCACGACCGCGCCGCTCAGCCTGGTGCGGGCGCGCCGTGCCGCGCTCGGCCTGGACGACCCGCTGGTGGTGCAGTACGCGCACTACCTGCGCGACCTGTTCGCCGGGCGGCTGGGGACCTCGATGACCTCGGGGCTGCCCGTCTCCCAGATCATCGGCGATCGGCTCCCGGCGACGCTGGGGGTCGCCGGGTACGCGTTCGCGCTGGCCATCGCCGTCTCGATTCCGCTGGGCCTGGTGATGGCGGTGCTGACCCGCGGCGGCCGCGGCCGGCCGGCCGAGCTGGCGTTCACCTCGACGAGCGTGGTGCTCGCGGCGATCCCGGAGTTCCTGCTGGCCGTGGGCCTGGTCTTCGTGTTCGGCGTTCACCTTGGCTGGGTGCCGGTCGCGGGCCGGTCCGGGCCGGACTCGTACGTTCTGCCGGTCCTGTCGCTCGCGGTCGGGCCGGCCGCGGTGCTCGCCCGGATCGTGCGTGTGGAGACGCTCGGGGTGCTGCAGGCCGACTTCATCCGCACCGTGCGTGCCAAGCGGCTGCCGGACCGGTTCATCTACCTCCGCCATGCGCTGCCCAACGCGCTGACGGCGACGATCACGCTCGGGGGCCTGCTGCTGAGCGCGATGGTCGCCGGCACGGTGCTGGTCGAGAACGTGTTCGCCTGGCCGGGGCTGGGCAGCACCATCGTCCAGTCGATCCTCGCCAAGGACTATCCGGTGGTCCAAGGCGTCGTGCTCGTCTACGGCGTCGGCGTGCTGGCGGTCAACCTCGCGGTCGACGTCGCCCTGGCCCTGCTCGATCCACGCTCGACGATCAGGGAGAGCTGAGCGATGTCGTCACGTCTCAGGTCGCGATGGGCAGGCGTGGTGCGGACGCCGGTGGGGATGAGCGCGACGGCTCTGCTGGCCGCGGTCCTGCTGCTGGCGGTGCTGGCGCCGGTGCTGTGGTCGGCGAAGGCGAACGCCGTGCACACCGACCAGATCATGCAAGGCAGCTCGGCGGCGCACTGGATGGGGACGGACAACCTGGGGCGGGACCTCTTCTACCGGGTGCTGGTCGCGACGCGGCTCTCGGTGGAGCTGGCCCTGCTGGCGACCGTGATCGGCGTCGTGGCAGGTCTGCTCCTGGGCACGGCGTCGGTGTCACTGGGAGCACGCGCCGGCCGGTTCGTGACCGCGGTGGTGAACATCGCGGTGGCGTTCCCGGGACTGCTGCTGGCGCTGTTCTTCGCGGTGATCTTCGGGACCGGGACGAAGGGGGCGGTGCTGGCGATCGGCCTGGCGATCGCGCCGGGCTTCGCCCGCCTCACGCACACGCTGGTGGCCACGATCGCCGGCCGCGACTTCGTCGCCGCGGCCCGGATCGCGGGCGTGAGCCGGATCCGGCTGCTCGTCCGGCACGTGCTGCCCAACGTCGGTGAGCCTCTGGTCGTCAACGCGACGATCGCGGCCGGCGGCGCCCTGCTGGCCTTCTCTGGCCTGTCCTTCCTCGGAATCGGGGTCCGCGCCCCGGACTACGACTGGGGCCGGCTGCTCGGCGACGGGCTGAACGGCATCTACGTCCATCCGGCCGGGGCGCTCGCTCCCGGTGTCGCCGTGGTGGTGGCCGGCCTGGCGTTCAACCTGTTCGGAGAGGCGATCGCCAAGGGCATCGGGCTGCGTACGCCTTTGGCCGGCGAGCGCCGCCCGTCGTCGGCGCCCGCGTACGAGACGCCGGCGCGACCGGCGCCCGCGGGCGAGGACCCGGTGCTGGTGGTTGAGGGCCTGCGGGTGGACTTCCCCGGCGCGGGCGGTCCCGTCACCCCGGTCCGCGACGTCGCGTTCGCGCTGCGGCGGGGAGAGGCGGCCGGCATCGTGGGGGAGTCCGGGGCCGGAAAGAGCCTCACCGCCCTGGCGATCGCCCAGCTCATCGAGGAGCCCGGTCAGGTCCACGCCGACCGGCTGGAGTTCCTCGGCGAGAACCTGCTGGACACCTCCGCCCGGACGAAGCGGCACCTGCTCGGCACCTCTCTCGCCATGGTGTTCCAGGACCCCATGACGTCGTTCAATCCGATCAAGCGCATCGGCCGCCAGCTCGCCGAGGTGGCCGAGCAGCACCAGGGCATGAACCGCCGGCAGGCCCTGGCGCGCGCGGTCGACCGGCTGCGTGCCGTCCGTGTCCCGGCGCCGGAGCGGCGCGCCCGCCAGTTTCCCCACGAGTTCTCCGGCGGCATGCGCCAGCGGGCGATGATCAGCATGGGACTCATGGGCACTCCGGCCCTCATCGTGGCCGACGAACCGACCACGGCGCTGGACGTGACCGTGCAGCGGCAGGTACTGAGCCTCCTGCGGTCCATCCGGGCCGCCGATGACGTCGCGCTGCTGCTCATCAGCCACGACATCACGGTCGTCGGGCAGGTGTGCGACCGGGTCCTGGTGATGTACGCCGGACGGGTCGTCGAGGATCTGCCCACCGCGGAGCTGCTCACCCACGCCCGCCATCCGTACACCCGCGCCCTCCTCGCCGCGGTGCCGGACATGACCACCGATCGCGACCGGCCCCTCGCCGTCATCCCCGGCCGCCCCATCGACCCCGCGAACGTGCCGGCGGGCTGTGCGTTCGCACCGCGCTGCGCCTTCGCCGACGAGAGGTGCACCCGGTCGGACCCCGCGCTGGTGCCCGATGACGAGGGCCGGCGGGTCGCGTGCTGGAACGCGGACCTGACCGCAGGGCAGCCGGTCGCCGCCGCGCAGCGAGGCCGTACGACGAGCCAGGGGACGGCCGGCGATGAGTGAGCTGAGATTCGAGGACCTCACCGTGCGGTTCGGCGGACGCAGGCGCGGCGTGACCGCCGTCGACGGCGTGGACCTCACCGTGCCGTCCGGCAAGGTCGTCGGTCTCGTCGGCGAGTCGGGGTCGGGCAAGTCCACACTCGCGCGCGCGGCGGTCGGGCTGACACCGGTCACCGGCGGGCGCGTCCTGCTCGACGGCCGGCCGACGGGCCGTACGTCACGTGCCGCGGCGCGGCGCCCGCTGCAGATGGTCTTCCAGGACCCGTACTCCTCGCTGGACCCGCGCATGGCGGTCGGAGCGTCGATCGCCGAGGCCATCCCGCGCGGCGGGGCGCCCCGCCGGGCCGAGGTCGCGCGCCTCCTCGAGCTGGTCGGCCTGGCCGCCGACCGGGCCGGCACGTACCCCGGTGAACTCTCCGGCGGCCAGCGGCAACGTGTCGCGCTGGCCCGGGCGCTCGCCGGCCGGCCGGACGTGCTGATCGCCGACGAGATCACCTCCGCGCTCGACGTGTCCGTCCAGGGCACCGTGCTGAACCTCGTACGGGACCTCCAGCGGCGGATGCGGCTGTCCATGTTGTTCATCTCGCACGACCTCGCGGTCGTGCGCTACGTCAGCGACATCATCGCGGTGATGTACCTGGGCAGGATCGTCGAGTGCGGCCCGGCCGACGACGTCCTGCTCGACCCGCAGCACCCCTACACGCGGGAGCTGCTCGCCGCCGCGTCGGCGGACCTGCCCGAGCCGGGCTCCGCCCTGCGCGCCGTGGCCGACGCCGAGCCCGCAGACCCGCACCATCCACCCGGCGGTTGCCGATTCCATCCCCGCTGCCCCGTCGGCCCCCTCGTCCGCGACGAACGCGCGGCCTGCCGGGAGCGCGAACCGGTCGCCGAAGGCCATCGGCACCGGGCTGCCTGCCACTTCGCGGACGCCGTCGCCGGATCCGGCACTCCTGATCCGGACGACGTGCCGGCGGGGCCGGCACGCACGACTCCGTCCGGGCCGGGCGGATGAGACACCACCCCGGCCCGCACATCTCAGCCCCCGCAATCCGACCGAGGAGACGCCGGTGACACGCCACCAGGGCATCGACCATCTGACCGCGATCGCCGTTCCCGAGCAACCGGCGCTGTCCCCGGACGGTGACCAGATTCTCTACGTGCTCCGGGGCAGCGACGCCGACTCCGACCGCAACGTGCGTTCGCTCTGGCGCGTCGGCGCCCGGAGCGGGCCGCCGCGGCGGCTCACTCACGGCCAGGCCGACTCGTCACCGGCATGGTCACCGGACGGGACGGGCGTCGCGTTCCTGCGCGCTCAGGAGGGCCCGCCCCAGATCTGGCTGCTCCCCGTCGACGGCGGCGAGGCGGAGCAGCTGACCACGTTGCCGCTCGGAGCCGGCGCGCCGGTGTGGAGCCCCGACGGCTCCGCGATCGCCTTCGCGGCCGCCGTGGACCTCGCCGCCGACGGCGTGCGGGCGGGCGCGCCGATCGTCGCCGAGCGGCTCGGCTATCAGGCCGACGGCGCGGGTCTGCTGGGCACCGTGCGCAGGCACCTTCACGTACTCGACCTGGCCACGGGGTGGTGCCGGCAGGTCACCCACGGCGACTGGCACGCGGGCGATCCGGCCTGGTCACCGGACTCGGCGAAGCTCGCGTTCGCCGCGGCGACGGCACCCGACGCGGACCTGAAGGCACGCGTACCGGCGTACGTGCTCGACGTGACCGACGAGGGGGCCAGGCCGGAGCCGGCCGGCCTGCCCGAAGGATTCTCTGGTCCCCTCATGTGGGCCCCGGACGGGTCGGCGCTCATCGCCGTCGGCATGCCCGGCGATCCGGTGGGGCACGCGGGCCTGCTGCGCGTCCCGCTGGACGGTGGCGAGCCGGTCGATCTGGCCGCCTCGCTGGACCGCAACGTGATGGCGGGGGCGCCGGGCTACCCCGGCGCGCTGCCGCAGCTGTGCGACGACGGCCGCACCCTGCTGTTCTGCGTCCGTGACCGGGGCTGCACCCACCTGTACTCCGTGCCCGTCGACGGCGGCACGCCCCGTCCTCTCGTCACGGGCGCCGGGCGGAACGTCGTCGGCCTGTCGGTCGCGGGCGGCACGGCCGTCGTCGTGCTGGGCACGCCGACCTCCTTCGGCGAGATCGTCACCGTCGACCTCACGACGCGCACCGAGACCGTCCGCACCGAACACGGAGCCGCCCTCGCCGACGCCGAGGCGTTCCGGCGCGAGGAGCGGGAGTTCACCGTCTCCGACGGCACGGTCGTCCACGGCTGGCTCATCCGCGATCCCGCCGTCCAGGGACCGGGACCGCTGCTGCTCGACATCCACGGCGGACCGCACAACACGTGGAACGGCGGCGCCGACGAGGTGCACCTCTACCACCAGGAGCTCGCCGCCCGCGGCTGGACGATCCTGCTGCTCAACCCCCGCGGCAGCGACGGGTACGGCGAGGAGTTCTGGAACGCCGCGCTCGGCGCGTGGGGCGAGATCGACGCGAAGGATTTCCTCGAACCGATCGACGATCTCGTCGCGGAGGGGATCGCCGACCCCGGCAGGCTGGCCGTCGCCGGCTACAGCTACGGCGGCTACATGACCTGCTACCTGACCAGCCGGGACGACCGGTTCGCGGCGGCGGTCGCCGGCGGTGTTGTCAGCGACCTCACCAGCATGGCCGGTGCGGCCGACGACGGGCACTTCCTGAGCGAGTACGAACTCGGCGGCCCACCGTGGGCCGACCGCGACCGCTACGCCGCGATGTCACCGCTGACCCACGTCGAGCGCGTACGGACGCCGACGCTGATCCTGCACGGCGCCGCCGACCTGCGCTGTCCGATCGGCCAGGCCCAGCAGTGGCACACCGCGCTGCGCGAGCGTGGCGTACCGACCCGGCTCGTGCTCTACCCGGACGCCACGCACCTGTTCATCCTCGACGGGGCGCCGTCGCACCGGATCGACTTCAACCGGCGGATCGTCGACTGGGTGGAGCGGTACGCCGACGGTGGCGCCGGGCCGAAGCGCCCCCGCGTCGACGCCGGGCACTGGCAGCGCCGGCTGGCCGCACTGGCCGAGCGGCACCGCGTACCCGGAGCCACGCTGGGCATCCTGCGCCTGCGTCCAGGGCGGGACGACGAGCTGGTCGAGGCGGCGTACGGCGTCCTGAACAAGGACACCGGCGTGGACACGACGACCGACTCCCTGTTCCAGATCGGTTCCATCTCCAAGGTCTGGACGGCGACGGTCGCCCTGCAGCTCGTCGACGAGGGGCTGCTCGATCTCGACGCCCCGATCGCCGAGGTACTCCTCGAGCTGCGCCTGTCCGACCCGGACGTCGCCAAGCGCGTGACGATGCGGCACCTGCTCACCCACACGAGCGGCATCGACGGCGACGTCTTCACCGACACCGGCCGGGGGGACGACTGCGTCGAGAAGTACGTGACGCTGCTGGCCGACGTGGCGCAGAACCATCCGCTGGACGCCACCTGGTCGTACTGCAACGCCGGGTTCTCACTGGTCGGCCGGGTGATCGAGAAGCTGACCGGTGGCACGTGGGACGACGCCCTCCGAAAGCGGATCTTCACCCCGCTCGGCCTGGGGCACACCGTCACGCTGCCCGAGGACGCGCTGCTGTACCGCACCGCCGTCGGGCACGTGAGCGTGGACGGGGCTGAGCCGTCACGTGCGCCGATCTGGGGACTGCCACGCGCGCTCGGGCCCGCCGGCCTGATCAGCTCGACCGCCGCCGACGTGCTCGCCTTCGCGCGCATGCACCTGGCCGGGGGACTGACGGCCGACGGCACCCGGGTGCTCACCGAGGCCGGCGCCACCGCGATGACGGACTTCCAGGTCGAGCTGCCGGACAAGTACGTGCTCGGCGACTCCTGGGGCCTCGGCTGGTTCCGGCTCGGCTGGGACGGCCGGCGGCTCTTCGGACACGACGGCACGACGATCGGCCAGAACGCCTACCTGCGTCTGCTGCCCGACGAGGGGCTGGCGGTCACGCTGCTCACCAACGGCGGCAACACCAACGGGCTGTACGAGGACCTGTACCGCGAGATCTTCGCCGAGCTCGCCGACGTCGCGCTGCCACACCGGCTCGGCCCACCGGCCACGCCGGTGTCCGTCGACGTGGGGCCCCACGTGGGGACGTACGAGCGGGCGAGTGTGCGGCTGGAGGTGCGCGAGGGCGACGACGGCCCGGTCCTGCGGACGACGCTCACCGGACCGCTGGCCGAGCTGACGCCCGAGCCGACGGAGGAGTACGCGATGGTGCCGGTCAAGGAGAACCTGTTCGTCGTGCACGAGCCACAGGCGCAGGCCTGGGTTCCGGTGACGTTCTACGCCTTGCCGACGGGCGAGCGGTATCTGCACTTCGGTGCGCGGGCCACCCCGAAGGTGGACTGAGGTGGACACCACGACTCTGCGCGCCCGCATGGCCGCCGCGCTGCCGGAGATGCTCGCCGATCTCGAGGCACTGGTCACATGCGAGTCGCCGTCGAGTGACCTGTCCGCCCTCGCGATGAGCGCCGACGCCGTCGCGCGGGTCGGCGCGCGGCGGCTCGGAGCGGCCCCCGAAAGGATCGTCCTGGACGGCCGTACGCACCTGCGCTGGCGCCTGGGCGACGGGCCGTCCCGCGTGCTGCTGCTCGGCCACCACGACACGGTGTGGCCACTCGGCACGCTGGCGGCCCATCCGTTCACGGTCGACGGCGGTGTGCTGCGCGGCCCCGGCTGCTTCGACATGAAGGCCGGCCTGGTGCTGGCGATGCACGCCGCTGCCGCGCTCCCGGACCCGTCGGGCGTGACCCTCCTGGTCACCGGCGACGAGGAGATCGGCTCGCCCAGCTCGCGGGCGCTCATCGAGGCCGAGGCCGCCGGCCGTACCGCGGCACTGGTGCTCGAGGCCTCCGCCGAGGGCGGCGCGCTCAAGACCGAGCGCAAGGGCGTCTCGCTGTACCGGGTGACCGTGGCGGGCCGGGCCGCGCACGCCGGCCTGGAGCCGGAACGCGGCGTCAACGCCACCGTCGAGCTGGCACACGAGGTGCTGACGGTGAGCGCGCTCGCCGACCGGGAACGCGGCACGACCGTCACGCCGACCCTGATGTCGGCGGGCACCACGTCGAACACCGTGCCCGCCGCCGGAGAGCTGACGGTCGACGTACGCGTCCGCCACGCCGCCGAGCAGGACCAGGTGGACGCCGCCATGCGCGCGCTGTGCCCGGTTCTGCGCGGTGCGCGCCTGGAGGTCTCCGGCGGCCCGAACCGTCCGCCGCTGGAGGCGAAGGCGTCGGCACGGTTGTTCGCGCGCGTCACGGCGCACGCCGCCGCGCTCGGGCTGCCGCCACCGTCCCGCGCCGCGGTGGGCGGAGGTTCCGACGGCAACCTGACCGCCGGTGTCGGCACGCCCACGCTCGACGGGCTGGGCGCGGTGGGCGGTGGCGCCCACGCGGAAGACGAGCATGTGCTGGTCGCCGAGCTCCCGCCACGTGCCGCGCTGGTCGCGGCACTGGTCGCCGGGCTGCTCGAGTCCACCTTGGTCCCGTCCGCCGAGCGTCGATCATGACCGCCCCGGACGAGGTCGCGAGCGTGGAGCGCGGGACCGATCTGCGCGGCCCCCTCAGCGGGACGCCGCCGAGCACCGAGACCGCGGTGGAGGCCGCCGACCTCGCCGCGCGCGCCGCGCGCGTCCGGATCCAGGAGATCGCCGAGATCGCCGAACTCGACGCGGTCTACCGGCTGTACGACACGATCTGGCGGCCCGATCCGACGAACCCACCGGTGACGACCGAGCTGCTGCGCGCCCTCGCCAAGGCCGGGAACTACGTCACCGGGGCGTTCGAGGACACCCGGCTCGTGGGCGCCTGTGTCGGCTTCTTCCGCCCGCCGGGAGATGAGGCGATGCACAGTCACATCGCGGGGGTGTCCGCGGCCGCCGCCGGCCGGAGCGTCGGCTTCGCCCTCAAGCTGCACCAGCGTGCCTGGGCGATGCTGCGGGGCGTCTCGGAGATCGCGTGGACGTTCGACCCGCTGGTGAGCCGCAACGCCTACTTCAACCTGGTCAAGCTCGCCGCCACGCCCGCGGAGTACCTGCCGAACTTCTACGGCGGCGTGCATGACGGCATCAACGGCGACGACGACACGGACCGGCTGCTCGTCCGCTGGACGCTCGGCACCCCCGAGGTGACGGCGGCCTGCGCCGGAACCCTCCGGTCGTGCGACGCGGACGCCGAGCGGGTCGGCGGAGCGGTGATCGCGCTCGGCCGTTCGACAGACGGACTGCCGGTGGCGGGCGAGCTGGCGGGCGAGACCCTGCTGGTCGCCGTGCCGCGTGACATAGAGTCACTGCGCGCGGCCGAGCCCGGGCGCGGCAGGGAGTGGCGCGGCGCGCTGCGTGAGGTACTGACGACCTTGCTGGCCGATGGCGCCCACATCGCCGGATTCGACAAATCCGGCTGGTACATCGTGAAGCGGGAGGACCGCGGATGAAACTGTCCGGAGTGGAACTGCGCCGGATCCAGATGCCGCTCGTGGCGCCGTTCCGTACGTCGTTCGGCACCGAGACCTCGCGTGACGTGCTGCTGCTGCGCGTGGTCACCGGCGAGGCGGAGGGCTGGGGAGAGTGCGTGGCGTTGTCCGGGCCGCTGTACTCCTCCGAGTACGTCGACGCCGCGGCGGACGTGCTGAGCCGCTTTCTCATCCCGGCCCTCGCGGCGCACGGGCGCCTCGACGCGAACGCGGTGGCTCCCGCGCTCGCGCCGTTCAAGGGGCATCGGATGGCCAAGGCGGCGCTGGAGATGGCCGTGCTCGACGCCGAGCTGCGCGCCGAGGGCCGGTCGATGGCGCGTGAGCTCGGCGCCGTACGAGACCGTGTCCCGTGCGGGGTGTCGGTCGGCATCATGTCCTCGGTCGGCGAGCTGCTCGACGCCGTCGGCGGCTACGTCGATGCGGGATACGTCCGTGTGAAGCTGAAGATCCAGCCCGGCTGGGACGTCGAGCCGGTGCGCGCGGTGCGCGAGCGCTTCGGCGACGACGTGCTGCTGCAGGTCGACGCCAACACCGCGTACACGCGGGCCGACACGCGTCATCTCGCCCGGCTCGACCCGTTCGGCCTGCTGCTGATCGAGCAGCCGCTGGACGAGGAGGACGTTCTCGGGCACGCCGAGCTCGCCAAGGTCATCAGCACGCCCGTCTGCCTGGACGAGTCGATCACCTCGGCCCGTGCCGCCGCCGACGCGATCAGCCTGGGCGCGTGCGCGATCGTCAACGTCAAGCCGGGACGCGTCGGCGGGTACCTGGAGGCGCGCCGCGTCCACGACGTCTGCGCGGCGCACGGCGTGCCGGTGTGGTGCGGCGGGATGCTGGAGACCGGGCTGGGCCGGGCGGCGAACGTCGCCCTCGCCGCGCTGCCCGGCTTCACGTTGCCCGGCGACACATCCGCCTCGGACCGTTACTACCGGACGGACATCACCGCGCCGTTCGTCCTGGAGGACGGTCACCTCCCGGTGCCGGCGGCGCCCGGTATCGGCGTCGAGCCCATCCCCGGCGAGCTGGAGGCCGTCACCACCAAGACGCAGTGGTTGTCCCTGTGATCGGGCACCGTGCGTCCGTACGATGTGAGGGGCCGGACATCGTCCGCGCCGACGAACCACGTCGCCGGCTCGGCTCTTAGTTTCGGGTGGTGCTCGTCACGGTGACCTTGCGGCCCCACGCCAGCCTCGGCCGGGTGCTCGACGACCTCGGCACCACCCTGCTGGAGCTCGTCCACGGCGACCCGGACCAGGCCGGCGACATCGGGGGTGTCGCCATCCACGACCCGCTCGAGGAGCCGGTCCTGCCGCAGCGCGCGCTCGTGCTGGGCGTCGGCCTGCACGAGCCGGAGGAGGTCGCGCGGCTGCTGCGCGCGCTCGGCCGGCACGAGGCCGCCGGGCTCGTACTCCGGGCGCCCGTCACCATGTCCGCCGAGCTGGCCGCCGCGGTCGACGAGGCCGGCGTGGCCCTGCTGGGACTGACGCGTGGCGCGTCCTGGGCGCAGCTCGCCGCGATCCTGCGCTCGCTGCTCGCGGAGGGCGACGTCGGCGACGCCGGGCCGCAGACCCTCGGCGGGATGCCGTCCGGTGACCTGTTCGCCCTGGCCAACGCGGTCGCCGCGCTGCTCGACGCCCCGGTCACCATCGAGGATCGCGGCTCACGGGTGCTCGCCTTCTCCGGCCGCCAGGACGAGGCCGACCCGTCCCGGGTGGAGACGATCCTCGGCCGTCAGGTGCCCGAACGCTACTCCCGGCTGATCACCGAGCGCGGTGTGTTCCGCGACCTCTACCGCAGCGACCGGCCGGTGTACGTCGAGCCGTCGCCGGGCGAGCTGGACGGCTTCACCGTTCCCCGCGTCGCGGTGGCGGTGCGGGCCGGCGACGAGGTGCTCGGCTCGATCTGGGCCGCCGTACGCGAGCCGCTGAGCCCCGACCGCAGCCAGGCGCTGTGCGACGCCGCCCGCCTGGTGGCGCTGCACATGCTGCGCATCAGGGCCGGCGCGGACGTCGAACGCCGGCTGCGCACCGACCTGCTGAGCACGGCGCTGGAGGGCGGTGCCGGCGCGCGCGAGGCCCTCAACCGGCTGGGCCTGGCCGACCAGCCGGTCGTCGTCCTCGCCCTGGCCATGCCGGAGTCCGCGGAGGCCGACCGTTCCATCGGCACCGACACGAGCCTGGTCACCGAGCGGCAGCGGCTGAGCGACGGCCTGGCGATGCACCTCAGCGCGGTGCACCCGCGCTGCGCCGCCGCGCTGGTCGGCGACGTCGTCTACGGGCTGGTGCCCGCCGCCCGCGCCGACGACGGCGAGCGGCGGGCGGTACGCATCGCCACCGACTTCCTCGAGCGCGTCGGCGACCGCACGCGTGCGGTGGTGGGCGTCGGCCCGGTGGCCGGTGACACGGGCGGGCTGGCCGGCGCCCGAGCCAGCGCGGACCGCGCGCTACGCGTGCTGCGGACGGGCACGGGAGGCGGACGCCGGGTCGCACGCCTGACCGACGTGCACGTCGAGGCACTGCTGCTGGAGCTCCGTGACCTGGTCGCGGCCCGTGGCGACCGCCCGACGGGGCCGGTCGCCCGGCTGTTCGCCTACGACGAGCGGCACAACGCGAAGCTGGTCGAGACGCTGAGAGCATGGCTGGACGCCTTCGGCGACGTCCCCGCGGCGTCCGCGGCCGTGCACGTGCATCCGAACACCTTCCGCTACCGCCTGCGGCGCCTCGCAGAGGTCGGCGGCATCGACCTGACCGACCCGGCGGCACGCTTCGCCGCGATGCTGCAACTCCGGGTCGTCGCCCCGCCCCAACGCCGTCCCGCCCCATCGGACCGTTAGAGCGCGGAGGCGGGGTTCGCGCTCAGCGGGCGAGCACGGTGCGGAACTCCGCCGCCGCTCGCGCGGCCGTGTCCCGCAGCCGGCCGACGCCCGGGCCGTGCGCCAGCAGCATGCGGGACGCGCTCGGCATCACCCGGTCGGGGACGGTACGGATGCACGGTGACGGCGTCGGCCCCGAGCGGCGCGTCCGCACCGAGGAACGCCTGGGCGTAGGCGCCGTCGGCGGTGTCTCCGAGCCCCCAGTGGTCCAGCAGCTCTGCGGACGGGTCCAGGCCCCACACCAGCGGGCCCAGGTCGGCACGTATGGCGGCGAACCGGGAGGCGAAGGTGTCGACCACGACAGCCAC
Source organism: Actinoallomurus sp. (assembly GCA_025964685.1). Lineage (GTDB taxonomy): Bacteria > Actinomycetota > Actinomycetes > Streptosporangiales > Streptosporangiaceae > Actinoallomurus. The sequence continues at coordinate 42,056 of JAOPYG010000037.1, forward strand.
CTCCTCACGCGGGTGGGTGGTCAGGCGGGCGGTGGCTCCGGGGCCGGGCGGTCGCGCAGCGTGTAGACCCCGGCGGCCACGGTGCCCGCGCAGAGGGCGGTGGCGCTCAGGCCGAGGGACCAGTGGACGCCGACGGCGGAGCCGAGGAGGCCGACGGTGAAGCCGCTGCCGGCGCGCAGGCCGCTGGCGGACATGCCGTAAAGGCCGATGACACGGCCGCGCTCCGCGGCGGGGGCCCGGAGTTGCACCACGGTCTGACCGATGGACATCGAGGCCAGGTTGGCCACCCCGCCGATGACCAAAATCAGCACGGCGAGCGGGTACTCGTTCGTGATGGCGAAGAACAGGCTGGTCAGGCCGTAGACGGCGGTGCTGATGACGGCGGCCTTCGGGTGGGGTCTGATGCGGCCGGTGGCTTCGAGCAGCAGGCCGCCGATGACGCCGCCCGCGCCGTTGGCGAACAGCAGGATCCCGTACGCGGTGCCCGCGTTGCCCGCTCCAAGGTCGTGGGCGAAGATCGGCATCGCGGACTGCATCGAGGCGCCGACGAAGAACGACCCGAGCCCGGCGAGAATGATCATGCTGATCAGCGTGTGGTCGGAGCGGACATCGCGCAGTACCCGGAGCGAGCCCAGCATCCCCATGCGGACGCGCGCAGTCGCACGCTCGCGGGTGTGGCCGGTGAACCGGGTACGGAACAGGAACAGCGTCAGCGGCAGGTAGAACGCGATGTTGGCGAAGATCCCGGCGGTGGCACCGAGGCCGAGGAGGAGGGCGGAGCCGACGACGGGGCCGAACAGGATGCCGAGGCTGCGGAAGGTGGCGTTGAGGCGGACCGCGCTCGGCAGTTCGCCGCGGCCGACGAAGTCGTGGAGCATCAGCTGTTCGGCGGGTGCCCAGAGAGATCCCGCACAGCCGTGCAGGACCAGCAGGACGCACGCTTCCCAGACGCGCAGCGAGCCGGTGAGGAACAGGACGCCCCAGAGGGCGGAGACCGTCATGAACAGGACCTGCGCCGCCTGGATGAGGCGGCGGCAGTCGTACCGGTCGGCCCAGGAGCCGAAGTAGACCGAGAAAAGCAGGAACGGCACCCAGTGGCTGATCACCTCGAACCCGGCCAGGGCGGGGGAGTGGAACTTCTGCCACAGGACCCAGTACGTGATGACGTGCTCGATGTTGTCGGCCATCATCGCCAGAGCCGCGCCGAACAGGTAAGGGCGGCAGTCGCGGTTCCGCAGGGCCGCGAACTTCTGTGGCGCGGTGAGACCCGGCTCTACGGACACGGCCGTGTCATCGATGGCGTTCGGGGCGGGGATGTGCGCGGGGGTACCGCAGGCGGAGCACATGGTCGTCGTCTTCCTCATGCGTGGTTCAGGCAGGGGCTGTGATCAGGCGGCGTTCCAGCAGCCCTTGACGAAGGTCCGCTCGGGCCTGACGCCATGGGCGCCGAGGTGTTCGCGGACGCGCATCGCGGCCTCGTCGTCGACGAACAGATGCCGGTCCGCGGCGCGGGGTTCGAGTTCGCCGCGGGGGCCGGAGATCCCGGCAGGCGACCCGACCGGCGCGTCGGCGGCCCACCGGCTCCCCGGTCCCGTGCCGTGATGGGTTGCTCGCATGCCGTCCTTTACGGGTCACTGTGCCTCGTAATGCGGAGATTACCAATGCGGGGCACCGTGTATCGATAGGCTTCGGGTGTGGTTTCCGACACAGACCACGTCCCGCCCGGCGGCAAGGCGGGACGGCCCCGGAGCGAGCGGGCCCGCCGCGCGGTGCTCCATGCCGTCGACGACCTTCTCGTCGACGTGGGCTACGCGGCGATGACGATGAAGGGGATCGCCGAGCGCGCCGGCGTCGGACGGCAGACGGTCTACCGATGGTGGTCGACCAAGGCCGAGATCCTGCTCGAAGCCTGCCTCGTCGACGCCGAGGAGGAGCTGACCACGCCCCCGCGCCCCGACGCGGCGGACGATCTGCTCGCCTACCTCACCGCGCTGACCGAGTTCCTCACGACCTCGCCCGCGGGCCTGGCCTACCGGGCGCTCATCGGGGAGGCGCAGCACGATCCCGTCGTACGCGACCTCGTACACCAGGCCGGGCTGCTGGCGCTGAGCGCCCACGACGTGCTCCGGCGCGTCCGGTCCTCGGCGCCGAACATGCCCGACGAGTGCCTGTGCGCCGCCCAGCTCACCGGGCCGGTCGTCACCCAGATCCTCACCACACCGGAACCTTTGCCGGAACGGCTGCTGGAGGCCCACGTCGCGGCGCTGCTACGCGCCTGGCGCTAAGGCAACGTATCCGTGCATTAATCCCCATTCGGGGTAAAGGACGCGGATGACGGACAAGGCAACCAGTGATCTCTGGTGGAAAGACGCGGTCGTGTACTGCGTGGACGTGGCCACCTGGGTGGACTCCGACGATGACGGGATCGGAGACCTGCCCGGGCTCACCCGGCGGCTGGACTACCTCAGCGGACTCGGCGTCAACTGCCTGTGGCTGATGCCGTTCTATCCCTCCCCGCTGCGCGACGACGGATACGACATCACCGACTACTACGCGGTCGACGAGCGGTTCGGCACGCTCGGTGACTTCGTGGAGATGGTCCGTACGGCGCACAACCTGGGCATCCGCGTGCTGGTCGACCTGGTGCTCAACCACACGAGTGACGAGCACCCGTGGTTCCCCGAGCGGCGTGACTACTACGTGTGGAGCGACCACAAGGAGAAGGAACCGGCCGACGTGGCCTTCCCCGGCGAACAGGACTCCACCTGGACCTACAACGAGGAGGCCGGCCAGTGGTACATGCACCGCTACTACGACTTCATGCCGGACCTCAACATCACCCATCCCGACGTGCGCGACGAGATGAACAAGATCATCGGCTTCTGGCTGGAGCTGGGCATCTCCGGGTTCCGGGTGGACTCCCTTCCTCTCCTCATCGAGACGGTGGGCACCGACGCCCGTGACAACCCCGTCACGTACCTGCGGTCGCTGGTGGACTTCATGGGCCGGCGTCAGGGCGACGCGATCTTCCTGGGAGAGGCGAACGTCTCGCCGGAGGAACAGGGAAGCTACCTCGGCATGGACGGCGGCGACGGTGTCCAGATGCTCTTCGACTTCCGCAGCTGTGCCGCGCAGTGGCTGTCGCACGCGCGCGCGGACGCCCGGCCGCTCGAGGAGGCGCTGCGCAGCAGGCCCCGCTACCCGCCGCACGGTCAGTTCGCCAACTTCTGCCGGCACCACGACGAGCTCAACCTGGGCCTGCTCGGCGACACCGAACGTGAGGAGGTCTTCGCCGCGTTCGCGCCGGAGGAGAAACACCGGGTGTACGACCGCGGCATCCGCCGGCGGCTGGCGCCGATGCTCGGCAACGACCCGCGCCGCATCCGGCTCGTGCTCGCCCTCACGCTCGCGCTGCCGGGCACGCCCGTCTTTCTGTACGGCGACGAGATCGGCATGGGCGAGGACCTGTCCCTGCACGGCCGGCTCGCCGTACGTTCACCGATGCAGTGGTCCGCGCGCCCGAACGGTGGTTTCTCCCGGGCCAAGGAGCTCTATCGTCCGATGCACGCCGACGGTGAGTACGGCTACCGCAACGTCAACGTCGTCGACCAGCGGCACGACCCCGACTCGCTGTCCGCGTGGATGACGCGCGCGATCCAGATCCGGCGGGAATGCCCGGAGATGGGATGGGGGGAGTGGGAGACCTTCGACGTCGGTGACACGCGCGTCCTGGGGCTGAGTTACCGCTGGCGCGAAGGCCGGGTCGTCACGCTGCACAACCTGTCGGCCGACGACGTACGGGTGACGCTGCCGGACGACCTGGATCTCGCCGGCGTGGAGGAGATCCGCCAGATGTTCGGCGAGGGCCCGGCCGAGGCCGGTACGGAGATGGAGCTCGGCGGCTACGGGTACCGCTGGCTCCGCCTCCTCGACGGGCACGTCACCACGGCCATCGTCTGAGAGCAGGTCCCGGTCGAACCTGGCGTAAGTTACGGACCGGCAAAAATCGGCCGCCTCACGTCGTGGCCGGGCGTCCGCCTCGCACGTTGCTCCCCGCTTTGGGGGAACAACGTGGGTACGTCGCCTGTTGTATACGACATAGATACGGCATAGATACATATGCCGACCTTCCGAACCATCCCGGCGCGGCCCTCGCCCCTATGGAGAGGCCGTGCATGTCCGCGCGGACCCGATCCCCCCGACTGGTGTCCGAGTGCGGACGGCGCCCGGCCTCTGGCACTCACCATGCCGGAGGCCGGGCGCCCCGATGAGGCCCCGGGCCCGGTGAGAGTGTGCCTTGCTTGCCCGCGAGCGCTTCGGGGCAGGTAGCAGGGTGGTGATGCCTGACGGCTGGGGGGACCGTCATGGTTCTAGGAGATCGCACGCCGCCCATCGCGCCGGCGCGGCCTCGGCGTACCAAGGGGGAGGCCGTCCTCTCGGTGCTGGCCACGACCGATCACAAGGTCATCGGCTATCTCTATCTGACGACGTCGTTCGGGTTCTTCCTGATCGCCGGCCTGCTGGCGATGCTGATGAGGGCCGAGCTCTTCGCGCCGCGGCTGCAGTTCATGGACGCGCACCAGTACAACACCCTGTTCACGCTGCACGGCACTCTCATGATGCTGCTGTTCGCGACACCGCTCTTCGCCGGATTCGCGAACTTCGTTCTTCCGTTGCAGATCGGCGCCCCCGATGTCGCGTTCCCGCGCCTCAACGCCTTCAGCTACTGGCTGTTCCTCTTCGGCGGCCTGATGGTGCTGGCGTCGATGTTCCCCCCCGACGGCACCGCGAGCTTCGGCTGGACCGCGTACACGCCGCTCAGCGACGACTCCAGGACGCCGGGCATGGGCCCCGACCTGTGGGCCATGGGCCTGGTGCTGTCAGGGCTCGGCACCATCCTGACCTCGGTGAACTTCATCACGACGGTCATCGGCATGCGTGCACCGGGCATGACGATGTTCCGGCTGCCGATCTTCACGTGGAACGTCGTGTTGACCGGCGTCCTCGTGCTCCTCGCGTTCCCGCCCCTCGCCGCGATCCTGCTCGTGCTGGAGGCCGACCGGAAGCTCGGCGCGCACGTCTTCGACCCGCACGTCAACGGGGCCATGACCTGGCAGCACCTGTTCTGGTTCTTCGGCCACCCGGAGGTGTACGTCGTCGCGCTGCCGTTCTTCGGGATCGTGACCGAGGTCCTGCCGGTGTTCAGCCGAAAACCGCTGTTCGGGTACGTCGGGATGGTGGGCGCGACGATCGCGATCACCGGCCTGTCGGCGACCGTCTGGGCGCACCACATGTTCGCCACGGGTCAGGTGCTGCTGCCGTTCTTCTCGTTCATGTCGTTCCTGATCGCGATCCCGACCGGGGTGAAGTTCTTCAACTGGACGGGCACGATATGGCGGGGGCACCTGTCGTTCGAGTCGCCGATGCTGTGGTCGATCGGGTTCCTGGTGACGTTCCTGTTCGGTGGCCTGACAGGCGTCCTCCTGGCGTCACCGCCACTGGACTTCCACGTCCACGACACCTACTTCGTCGTGGGCCACTTCCACTACGTCCTCTTCGGCACCGTGGTGTTCGCGATGTTCGCGGGCTTCTACTTCTGGTGGCCCAAGATGACGGGGAAGATGCTCAACGACCGGCTGGGGAAGATCCACTTCTGGATGGTGTTCGTCGGTTTCCACACGACGTTCCTCATCCACCACTGGCTGGGCGCCGCCGGAATGCAGCGGCGCATCGCCGACTATCCCCGGCACTTCGCCGGCGCGAACATGGTGTCCAGCCTCGGCGCGTTCCTGCTCGGCGTCTCCAACCTCGTCTTCCTCTACAACGTCTACATCACCGCGCGCAAAGCCCCGCGGCTGGACGTCGACGACCCGTGGGGCTACGGCAACTCCCTCGAATGGGCGACCTCGTGCCCGCCGCCCCGGCACAACTTCACCGAGATTCCGAAGATCCGCTCCGAACGCCCCGCCTTCGACCTGCACTATCCGCACGCCACCCCGGCCATCCCGGAGGAGCCCCGCTGATCATCAGAAGTACGTCGTGGAGGCGTCCGCGCCGCGCACGCCGCTCAGCTCGGCGTCCCACAGTTTTCGCGCCGCGCAGGTCAGCGCCGTTCAGGGTCGCCCCGTGCAGGTTCGCGGTACTCAGGTCCGCGTCGCCCAGCTTCGCGCCGGCCCCGTGCCAGGGAGTCGGCCGCTGAAGCGTCCGCCGCGGGTAGTGGCTACCGTGTTGTTCGAGCAAACGCGACATGTCGGAGGGCCGCATGAGTACACAGGGCGCCGAGTACGTGCGGGATCCGCGGTATCTCACCACCCGCGTCACCGCGGACGGCCGCGACGGGTATCCGGTCGAGCCCGGCCGCTACCGCCTCATCATCAGCCGCGCGTGCCCGTGGGCCAACCGCAGCGCGATCGTACGGCGGCTTCTCGGCCTCGAGCCCGTCCTGTCGATGGGCATCTGCGGGCCCACGCACGACGAGCGGAGCTGGACCTTCGACCTTGACCCCGGCGGCCGCGACCCCGTTCTCGGCATCGAGCGGCTGCAGGAGGCGTTCCTCGCCCGTGACCCCGGCTATCCGCTGGGGATCACCGTGCCGGCCATCGTCGACATCTCCGCCGGCCAGGTGGTGACCAACGACTTCGCTCAGATCACCCTTGACCTGTCCACCCAGTGGCGTGACCACCACCGTCCCGGCGCGCCCGACCTGTACCCCGAACGGCACCGGGACGAGATAGACGAGATCAACGCCGACGTCTTCACCGACGTGAACAACGGCGTCTACGAGGCCGGCTTCGCGAAGGGCCAGGAAGCCTACGAACAGGCGTACCGGAAGCTGTTCGGCCGTCTCGACGCACTCTCGGACCGTCTTGGCGACCGTCGCTATCTGGTCGGCGACACCATCACCGAGGCCGACATCCGGCTGTTCACCACCCTGGTCCGCTTCGACGCGGTCTACCACGGGCACTTCAAGTGCAATCGCAGCAAGCTCACCGAGATGCCGGTCCTCTGGGCGTACGCCCGCGACCTCTACCAGACCCCGGGCTTCGGCGACACGATCGACTTTGCCCAGATCAAGGAGCACTACTACGTGGTGCACCGCGACGTGAACCCGACGGGCGTCGTCCCGCTCGGACCGGACCCGTCCGGCTGGACGACCCCGCATCACCGGGAGCAGCTCGGCGGCCGCCCGTTCGGCGAGGGGACCCCGCCCGGTCCCGTCCCGCCCGGGGAGGCCGTCGCTCGAGACTCCTGAGGATCCACGCGCCCCGTAGCCGACCTTGACCAGGATCTCGGCCGCGGATGCCCCGGCTCCTCGTTGAGGCCGACGAACAGTAGCAAGGGCACGCTGTACCGCGTGACCGGCTGATCGCCCGACCGGCCCCGGAGAGGCTTGCGTCTGGTGATCAGAGGCCGCGGAGGCGTTCGATCTCGCGGCGGTCGCGCTTGGTGGGGCGGCCCGTGCCGCGGTCGCGGCGGGCGATCGGCAGCAGGCTCTCCCGCGGCGGCGGTGGCGGGCTGTTGTCGGTGAGGCATTCCTCCGCGACGGCCGCGCCGACCCGCTTGCTGACGACGCGGCGCACGATCACGATCCGCTCGCGCCCGTCGTGACGCAGCCGCACCTCGTCGCCGGCCCGGACCACGGACGCCGGCTTGGCGCGCTGGTCGTTCACACGGACGTGGCCGGCACGGCAGGCGGCGGTGGCCTGCGACCGTGTCTTCACCAGCCGTACGGACCAGATCCACACGTCGACCCGCGCCGACCCCTCACCCACCGCCATGCTCCGACCCTAACGCCGCGGGCCGGACACTCGCGGCAGACTGGACCCGTGGAACTGTGCGAGGCGGTACATCTGTGGCAGGCAGAGCCGGGATGGCTCAACACCGCGAGTTACGGGCTGCCGCCGCGGCCGACCGTCGACGCGGTGCGTACGGCGCTGCTCGAATGGCAGCGAGGGGCCGGTCCGTGGGCCGACTGGGACGCCTCCACCGGGCGGGCGCGCGGCGCGTTCGCGCGGCTGGTCGGCGCCGAGCCCGCCGACGTCGCCGTCGGAGCCGCGGTCTCCCAGCTGCTGGCGCCGGTGGCCGCGTCGCTGCCCGCGGGCGCGAACGTCGTCGTGCCGGACATCGAGTTCACCTCGAACCTGTTCCCCTGGCTGGTTCAGGACCTGAACGTACGGACCGTGCCGCCGCACCGGCTCGCCGACGCGATCGACGGGCGTACGGCCGCGGTGGCGTTCAGCGTCGTGCAGTCGGCGACCGGTGAGGTCGCGCCCGTCGATGACATCGTCCGCGCCGCCCGCGCCGGTGGAGCACTGGTCGTCGCGGACGCCACCCAGGCGGTCGGCTGGCTGCCGGTCGACGCCACGCGCTTCGACGTCATGGCCTGTGCGGCGTACAAATGGCTGATGGCCCCGCGCGGAGCCGCGTTCTGTTACGTCTCACCGGCCGTGCGCGACCTGATCCGGCCCAGTGCCGCCGGCTGGTACGCGGGGGAGGAGCACGCCTACTACGGGCCGCCGCTGCGGCTGGCCACCTCCGCGCGGCGGTTCGACATCTCGCCCGCGTGGTTCTCCTACGTCGGGGCCGTCCCGTCGCTGGAGCTGCTGACCGACATCGGGATCGAGCGGATCCGCGACCACAACGTCGCGCTGGCCGACCGGTTCATGGCCGGACTCGGCCTGCCGGCCGCCGGCAGCGCGATCGTCAGCGTGGACCGGCCCGACGCCGCGGAGCGACTGGAATCGGCGGGGATACGGGCGGCGGTGCGGGACGGGCGGCTGCGCGCCTCCTTCCATCTCTACACGACCGAGGCCGATGTCGACGCCGCGCTCAACGCGCTGACATAGCCATCTCCGCATTTAAGCCAAAAATGCGGAAAATGTCATTCGTCCCGGCTCGATTGCGGCGTATGTTTTCTACGCCCAACACATGATGACGTGTGGCGAATATGCGCCGACGATAAAGCGCTAAGAGGCGAAATCGCGGACGACGCGGCACCCGTACGCTCGGGCGACAGCAGGGACGTGGTCATGTCTGAGATCACCGACGCACTTCGCGCGCAGTGCCTCGACTGGGCACGGAAGGAGTTCGACGGTGTGTACGTCAACCGGCACGGCGCGATCATCGTGCCGTTCGACAAGACGGTGGTCTTCGTCGAGGTGACCGCGGCGCTCACCGGGTCCGGCCGCGTGAACGTACGGGCGCCGGTGCTCCTGGATCTCGCGCTCACGCCGGAGGTCACCCGGCACGTCGCGGTGAACGGCGGCAACTTCCTCTTCGGCGCCCTCAGCTTCTTCGCGGAAGGCGACGCCGACGCGGCGACCCTGGAGTTCGACTACTCCCTTTTCGGTGAGACGGTCGACGAGGCCGTCCTCGCCGCGACCGTACGGCTCGTAGCGGACAGTTCCGCGTGCGTCCAGGAGCGGCTGCGCCCGCGTTTCGGCGGACGAACGATTCTCGAGTGACCGAGACGGCCGAACCTGGCCGCATCGGCGAGGCGGCCACGCCCCCGGGCTCGTGATCATGACCTGGGGCGACGACCGGTGGCGTGGCCGGTGATCCACTGACACCTCTATGAGTGACATGTCCGAGATCGGTGTTTTCTCCTGAGTTCAATGTGTCAAATGGGACGACCTCCTACACTTCTGGCATTCGTCGTGGATCACACGAGGACCTCCGAGGAGGTTGCTCAATATGCCCAGCCGCCGTCGGAAAGTGGCGCCGTCCGGTTCACAGCCACGGAGAAGCGTCATGGTTCGCCTGGTCAACCGGGTCTCCGCGGCCGGAACGGCGATCGTCGTGGCGCTCGGCCTGGTGCTGGCCGCCATCGTCGAGCAGAGGGCGTTTCCGGTGGGGTCCTCGCACCGGCCGGTGGCCGTTCCCGGGCCGGGGCGCGGCAGCGCGCGGCCGTCGTCCTCCCGTTCCGAGCACCGGCGGAAGCCGGTTAGCCCGGCCACCCTGCTGAACCACCAGGTCCAGCGGGTCGCGGTGAGTGAGCGGGGCCCGGCCGCGCGCAGCGAGTTCGGCGTGCGGAAGGTCGCCTCACCGGTCGTCCGGCTCACCCGGCTCGACAAGAGGCGTACGTGGGCGTTCGGCACCGAGGCGATCCCGCCGCCACGCGGCAGCAGCGCCATGCCGGAGGCGTCGGTGTTCGTCGCCCGCGCCACCGGGAGTACCTGGAAGGTGGCGCTGGCCGGCGCCCCGGAGTTCGCCGCTCTGCTGCGCAAGGCGCCCGTGTCCGTGGTGCCCGCCGACGAGCGGAGCGCGCTGCTGCGCTACGACGCCTCGGTCGAGCACGCACGTGACGGGCTGATGTTGCCCTGGACCGCCGGCCAGTCGTGGACGCTCGTGCCGACCGAGCGAGGACTGTCCTTCGGCGGCGGGGACGGCCGGGTGCTCGCCGCCACGTCCGGACGCCTCTACCGGCTGTGCTCGCCGACTCCGGACCGCGGGTTGGTCCTCGTGGTCGGCGCCGACGGGACGGCCACGGAGTACTACCAGCTGGATCAGCTCACCGAGGTGCCCGACGGCGGTCTCGTCCAACGCGGCGACTACCTCGGCCGCACCAGCGCCGACCAGCCGTGCGGCGGAGGTGCCGCGCTCGGCCCGCTCGTACGCTTCGGCCTGCGGAACGCCGACGGCCCGATCGCCATCGACGGCCTGCGGATCGGCGGCTGGACCCTCCACGAGATCCCCGGGTCCACCTTCGCCGAGCACGACGGCCTGCGCGTCGAGCCGGGCAACCCCCTGCTCAACTTCGGGATCACGGCGACGCCCAGCCCGAGTCCGTCGAAGTCCGGTGGCCGCTCCCCGGACGTTCCTCCTCTGCTCGGCCCGTCCGGGGGCCTCGATGACCAGACCTGAGCCAGTGCTCGCCGAGGGCCGTCGTCGTGGAACCCGGCCCTTGGTCATCACGCTGCTGCTCCTCGCCACGGTGCTCACGGCGGCGCGTACGCAAGCGGGTGCCGCCGTGGTCATGGGCGCGCAACGTTTCCTGGAGTTCTACTCGGGCGTCTTCGCGCTGCTCGCGCTGACGGGCGCCGTCGTCAGCGGCGTCGGCGCGGCGCAGCGCCTCGTGCCGATCCGCTTCCGGATCCTCGCCCAGGCGATGCACCGCGCGATGGCGGTGCTGGCCGTCGGTTTCCTGGCGGCACACGTTCTGTTGAAGATCATGGAGGCGCACGCGACGGTCCTGGACGCCGTCGTGCCGTTCGCCGGCGGTCGCGGCCGGGTCCTCTACGTCGGGCTGGGCACCATCGCGGCGGACCTGCTGATCCTGGTGCTGGCCACCGGGGTGGTCCGCGGCCGTTTCGTCGCGCGTTCCCGGCCGTGGATCTGGCGGACCGTGCACGCGACGGCGTACGTGATGTGGCCGCTCGCCGTGATCCACGGGCTCAGCGCGGGCCGTACGCCGAAGGCCTGGGTGACCTGGAGCTACGTCCTCTGTTTCGCCGTGGTGATGGTCGCGACGGTGAGCCGGCTGCCGCGCCTGGTGCGCGACCGGCGGATGCTCCGCGCCCGGGCGCCCGGCTCGCACGCGCGTACGCCGGACGGTGGATCGCGGACGGACGTGCCCGACGAGAGGTTCTGGGCGTCGCTTCGCGCGGAGGCGGCCAACTGGTCCGGAGGACGGCGATGACGGAGTTCCGGTACCTCAGTCCCGTCCGGCTCGGTTCCGGGCTCGACCGGTTGCGGCGCGTCGACCTTGGCTCGCACCGCGCCATCCACGGCGCCTTCCGCCGCCGGCGCCTTCGCGAGCTGGTCGCCCTCGCCGAAAAGGTCGACCTGCGCGGACGCGGCGGTGCCGCCTTCCCGTTCGCCCGCAAGGTCAACGCCGTGGTCTCGGCGGCACGCGCGCGCGACTGCCGGCCGGTCGTGCTCGTCAACGCCACGGAGGGCGAACCGGCCAGCGCCAAGGACAAGTTCCTCATGGCCCGTACGCCGCACCTGATCCTGGACGGCGCGGTGCTCGCCGCCGTGGCGCTCGGCGCTCGGGAGATCGTCGTCGCGGTGACCGACCAGGGCGCGGCCGCACGGTCGCTCCGCACCGCTGTGGCCGAGAGCGGGCTCGGCGGCTTCGTACGCCTGGTCAGGTTGCCCGAGCGGTTCGTCACCGGTGAGGGCGGGGCGCTCGTCAACGGCGTCAACGGAGGTCCCGCGATTCCGCCGGGCCGCAAGGTCCGGGCCGCGCACTCCGGCGTGGACGGGCTGCCCACCCTCCTGTCCAACGCCGAGACGTTCGCCCAGCTGACGCTGGTGTCCCGGCTCGGGGCGGACCTGTACGCGGCGGTGGGCACGGCCGCCGAACCGGGCACCGTGCTCCTGACGATCTGGGGCTCCGACGGGCGGCCGTGCGTCGTCGAGACGCCGGCCGGCGTCCCGCTCGCGCAGGTGCTCGACCTGGCCGGCGCCGACCGGGGTCAGGGCGTCCTGATCGGCGGCTACCACGGCGCCTGGATCACGCCCTCGGCCGCGAACCGGGCGCTCGTCTCGCGCGAGAGCATCGCCAAGGCGGGCGGCGCCCTCGGCGCCGGCATCATCCTGCCCCTCGCCGCAGACGTCTGCCCGCTCGGCGAGGTCGCCCGGGTGGCGGCCTACCTCGGCGCCGAGTCGGCGGGGCAGTGCGGCCCGTGCCGGCTGGGCGTGCCGGCCATCGCCCGGTCACTGGACGCCCTCACCTCCGGCGACATCGGCGCTGAGGCGCTGACCGCGATCCGGCAGGGCACCGAGACGGTACGGGGCCGTGGGGCCTGCCACCATCCGGACGGCGCCGCGCGGTTCGTCACGTCCGCGCTCACGGCGTTCGCCGCCGACGTGGAGGTGCACCTGGCCCGCGGCACGTGCGGGCGCCCGGTGCGCGGACTACTGCCGATCGGCGGCACGCCCGTCGTGCCGGAGACGGAGGACACGGGCCTGAGCCTGACCGTGGACTGGACGCGCTGCGCGGCGCACGGCCTGTGCGGGCACCTGGTCCCCGAGCTGGTCCGCCTGGACGAGCACGGCTTTCCGGTCGTCGCCGGCGCGGGAGTGCCGCGGAGGCTGCTCCGGGACGCCCATCAGGCCGTCGACATGTGCCCCGCCCTCGCGCTGCGGCTCAGCGGCGCCACCGCCGACGCACCCCGTGCCGGGGCCACGCGCTAGGGGTATCGCGATATAACTTGTTTTCGCCGCATCTTCCGTTCTATATTCGGCTACGAATATGACGGAGGTGACGGCGATGACCCGGCGGCGCGGGCTGACGAGTCCTCTGGCGCTGTCCGTGCTGGCCACCCTCAGCGAGGGGCCGATGCACCCGTACGAGATCGCCCGGCTTCTGCGGCACCGCGGCAAGGACCAGTCGATCAAGATCCGCTACGGCTCGCTCTACACCGTCGTGCAGAACCTCGAGAAGCGCGGCCTCGTCGCCACCGCGGGCACCGCGCGGGCCGGCCGCCGTCCGGAGCGCACCGTCTACCGGCTCACCGACGACGGCCAGGAGGAGCTCGAAGACCGGCTGCGGGAGCTGGTGGGCCGGCCCGTCAAGGAGTATCCGGCGTTCGAGGCGGCGCTGTCGCTGGCAGGTGTGCTGCCGCCGGACGAGATCATCGGGCTGCTCGCCGACCGGGTACGGCTCCTCGACGTCGAGCTGGCCGGGGCGCGGGCCGCCCTGCGTGAACTCATCGCCGAACAGCGGCTGCCCAGAATCTTCCTCATCGAGTCGGAGTACGCCGTGGCCATGAAACAGGCCGAGGCCGACTGGGTGCGCGGTCTCATCGAAGAGCTGGCCGACGGCACGCTCGAAGGCGTCGACCATTGGCGCACCTGGCACCGGACCGGGGAGTTCCCCGCCGAATGGATGGAGCGCGGGTGGGCCAAGACCGATCGCGCGATGCACCCCGAAAGCGAGGTCGATGAGCCCGGATAGCCAGAGCTCAACGTGAGAACCCCCGGCTCGGTGCGCCAGTCCGCCTAGACAAAGAACACCGTGCCGGGGCCGCCACACCAGCGAGCCGATGCCGAGGCGCGGCGTGTCCCAGAGTACCCGGGACGCCCTCCTTCGGCCGGTTCGGCCATGACCCATGACCGAAGGAGCACAGTTCATGTCATCGACGCGGAACGCCATCGAGGCGCGCGGCCTCGTCAAGACCTATCCGTCGCGGGGCGAGCCCGAAGGCATCCGTGCCCTCGACGGGCTCGACATCACCGTCCCGCGCGGCACCGTGTTCGGCCTGCTGGGCCCGAACGGCGCCGGCAAGTCCACCGCCGTCAAGATCCTCACCACCCTGGCCCGTCCCGACGACGGCACCGCGACCGTGGCGGGCATCGACGTACTGCGCCGGCCCGACCGGGTACGGCGCGCGATCGGCGTCGTCGCGCAGCGGTCCGGCAGCGACCCGATGGCCACCGGCAGGGAGAACCTCGTCCTCCAGGGACGCCTGTACGGGCTCGGTGCCTCCGCCAGGACCCGCGCGGACGAGCTGCTCGATCGCTTCGATCTGATGGCCGCCGCCGGCCGCCTCGTCAAGACCTACTCCGGTGGCATGCAACGCCGGCTCGACGTCGCCCTCGGGCTCATGCACCGCCCCCAGGTGCTGTTCCTGGACGAACCCACGACCGGGCTGGACCCGGAGGCCCGCACCGCCATGTGGCGGGAGATCGCCAGGCTCGCCGGAGATGAGGGCCTGACCGTCCTCCTGACCACCCACTACCTGGAGGAGGCGGACCGGCTCGCCGGCAGCCTCGCCATCGTCGACCGCGGCCGGGTCGTCGCCGAGGGCACGCCCGATGACCTCAAGGGCGGGCTGAACGGTGACGCGGTGCACCTGGAGCTGGCCGGGGACGGCGACCCCGAGACGGCGCGGGGAGTGCTGGCCGCGCTGCCCGGCGTACGGGACGTTCTCGTCGCCGGGCGCAGCGTCAGCGCGCACAGCGACGACGGCGCCGTGGCCGCACCGGGCATCCTGGCCGCCCTCGAGCGGGCCGGGGCGCCGGCCGCGTCCGTGACGGTCGCCCGGCCCTCGCTGGACGACGTCTACCTGCGGCACACCGGACGCCGCTACAGCGAGACCGAGACCCCGGCGCCGGCCGCGGGCGCGACGAATGACCTGCAGAAGGCGAGCCGATGATGACGACCGCACCGTTCGGCACCACGATCAACCACACCTGGCACCTGACCGGCCGGCGGCTGCACGCCGTGCTGCGGCAGCCCGCGTTCGTCGTGATCAGCGTGATCCAGCCGGCGATCTGGCTGTTCCTGTTCGGCCAGCTGTTCCGCAGGGTCGTCGACATCCCCGGCTTCGGCGGCGGCTCCTACCTCGACTACCTGATCCCCGGCATCGTCGCGATGAACGCGATGTCGGCGAACATGTGGGCCGGCATGGGCGCGATGGAGGAGATCGAGCGGGGAACCCTCAACCGCTTCCTCGTCTCCCCGGCGAGCCGTGTCGCGCTGATGAACGCCAACGTCGTGGAGCTCGCCGTCAACACCACCGTGCAGTCGGTGATCATCCTGCTGCTCGGATGGTTCGGCGGTGCCCACTACCCGGGCGGCATCGCCGGGCCGGTCGTGGTGGTCGTCGCGTCGATCCTGCTCGGTACCGTGTTCGGCACGCTGTCGAACGCCTGCGGGATGCTCGTGCGGCAGCGCGAGGCGATCATCGGGATCAACATCTTCTTCCTGCTGCCGCTGACGTTCCTGTCCTCGGCCTTCATGGCGCCCTCGCTGATGCCGGGCTGGATGCGGCACATCGCGGCGTGCAACCCGCTCAACTGGGCGGTGCAGGCGGGCCGGTCGGCGCTCAGCGTCGACCCGGACTGGAGCGGTGTGGCGGTCCGGTGCGGGGGCCTGCTCGCTCTCGCGGTCGTGTGCGTCGCCATTTCGGTGGCGACATTCCGGTCGTACCAGAAGAGCGTATAAGGCGTCGCTACGCTTCAGGAATGAATGCCGTTAAATGAACATATTGTGGGGCTATTAGCCTGGAGTCGGGCTTCATCCCCCGCCCGCCGGATGATCGCTGCAGCCGTGCGGGGCGCCCCGAGCCACGGATGGCCGGGGCGCCCCGCACAGTGGGATCCGCGCGGTCGCGGTATGGCGGCCCTGACGATCGAACGTCACGAACAGGGCCACCGTCGTTCGGGCCCCCCGAAAGCACCCAAGCGTTCGAGGTTTCCGTGACGGAGTCTAGACACAAGCAAATCTTTATTTAATTGCTTCCCGCAAAAAAGCAATCAGCTCGGGGGACATAACAGTTTATACACCGACAAGAACTGGGGCTCAGGGTTATCTCAGGGTTCATCCGCGCGGACGAGAGCCGGTCCGAGCGCTTGGTTCTCCCAGCGTTCCTGCGGCGTCTGCGGGCCGGTGCGCACGATGTAGTCCGCCTCGTACGCCTCGTACGCCTCGGCGGCGATGAGGCGCCGGGCCGTCACGGCGGGGTTCCCGGACTCAGCCCTTGACCGCGCCGGAGAGCATCCCCCGGATGAACTGCCGCTGGAAGAACAGGTAGAGGCCGACGACCGGCACCGAGATCAGCAGCGCCGCGGCGGCGAGCAGGTTGATCTTCACCAGGTAGCGGCCGGAGAAGGCGCCGAGCCCGAGTGTCAGCGGCTGGTGCGCGGGGTCGGACACGAGGATCAGGGAGAGAAAGTAGTCGTTCCAGGTCCACATGAAGCTCAGCAGCACCAGTGTCGTGATCGCCGGCCTGGAGATCGGGAGATAGATGCGCCACAGCCTGGTCCAGGAGTTCGCGCCGTCCATCTCGGCCGACTCGCCGATGCCGGCCGGGACGGTACGGAACGCGGCGCGCATCCAGAAGGTGCCGAAGCTCACCGACATGCCGACGTGGGCGAGGATGATGCCCTGATAGGTGTCGGTGAGATGGAACGACAGGAAGTCGTAGTACAGCGGGACGACGATCGACTCCATCGGGATCATGATCCCGAGCAGGATGAGCGGGAACAGCGCCTTCTCGCCCACCACCCCGAGGACGCCGAAGGCATAGCCGCTCATCACCGCGAGCACCGTGGACAGCACGACGACACTGCCCGTGATGATCATGCTCGACTTGAGGAAGTGGGTGAAGCCCGCCTGTGTCCAGGCGGTGACGAAGTTCGACCACTGGGGGTGGCCGAGGTCGAGCGTGCCCGTGGTGCTGGGGCTGACCGCGACTCCGAGGATCCACACGATGGGGAACAGGACGCTCACGGCGAGAAGCGTCAGCAGCGTGTAGTTGAAGATCTTTTCTCGCTTGGTGATCGTCATTTGTCATCCTCAGAAAGCCTGACCACGACCAGCGCGATGATCAGTGAGACGACCGCGAGTACGACCCCGATGGCGGCCGCGGCGCCGACGTCGGGGTTGGCGAAGGCGCGCTGGTACAACACGATCGTCGGGGTGATGGTGGAGGTGCCAGGCCCGCCGCGGGTGGTGAGCCAGACGATGTCGAACACCCGGATCGCGCCGAGCACGGTCAGGGTCACCACGACGGCGACCTGGCCGCGCAGCCCCGGCAGGGTGACGGCGAAGAACTCGCGAACCGGTCCGGCACCGTCCACGCGGGCCGCGTCGTACAGCTCCGACGGGATGGACTGGGTGCCGGCGACGAACAGCACCATGCACAGTCCGAAGGCCGCCCACGTGCCGGCCAGGCCGAGTGCCGGAAGCGCCCAGCTGTAGTCGCCGAGCCAGCCCCGGGTCAGGGCGTCCAGGCCGAAGGCGCGAAGGGCCGAGTTGACCGGGCCCTGCGGAGCGTAGATGCGCTTCCACACGACGGCGACGACGGCCGGGGTGAGGACCTGCGGCAGGAAGATGATCCAGCGATAGACACCCGCACGCCGGACGTCCTTGCGGGCGGTGAGCGCGGCGCTGACCAGCCCCAGCACGATGGGCAGCACCGAGAAGAAGACGATGAAGAAGAGCGTGTGCTCGATCGCCTGCCGCATCGTCGGGTCGCCGAAGAATCCGGTGTAGTTCCCGAATCCCGCCCAGGTGGCCGCCGTCACGCCGTCCCAGTGCTGGAAGGACAGCCACACGCCCTGCAGGGTGGGTGCGAGCACGACGAGGGCGTACACGGCGAGGGCGGGGGCCAGGTAGGCCAGGCCGAGCCACCGCTGCCTGCGCCGGTGGGACGACACCCGCACGCGCTGTCGCCGTATGCTCCCCGCCGGCGTCACGTCTCCGGTCGCCGGCGGGGTCTGCCTGAGAATCGTCACGTCGGGGGCTACTTCGCCAGGCTCTTGCTGAACTTGTCGTAGTCGGCCTGGGTTTTGCTGACGACGTCATCCGCCGACGTCTTGTTCGCGAGCAGATCCTGCACCTGCGTCTGGATCGTGGTCAGCAGCGTCGGCGTCGCCCAGTCCAGGTACGGCACGGAGGCGTCATTGGAGGTGACCTGGGCGGCGACCGCGACGTCGTCGGTGAACAGCGGGTCGCCGCCGGGCGCCTTGGTGTCGGCCAGGAGCGGCATCGTCTGGTTGTCCACGGCGATCTGGGCGGCCTCCGGGCTAGCGGCGAAGTTCATGAAGGCCGCGGCCGCGTCCGCGTGCTTGGACTTGGAGGAGATCGAGAAGTTGGTGGCCGACGAGGCGGTCGCGACCGGGTGCCCGCCGTCGGCGTGGGGGAGCAGGAAGGAGCCGAAGCCCTTGCTCTGACCCTTCTTCAGGGGCAGCGAGCCGGAGTAGTCGAACCGGAACAGCGCCTTGCCGTCGACGAACGCCTGAGCGGCGTCCTGACCGGGCACGGCGGCGAAGTCCTTCGTGAAGTACCCCTTGCCGGCCCAGTCCTTGACCTTGGCGATCGCCTGCGGGAAGCCGGTCTGGTCGAGCTTCACCTGGTTGTGGGAGTAAATGAAGTCGGAGATGGCGTTCTGCGGCCCCAGCGCGTCCATCGCCGAGAACAGCGGCCCTGTGACGCCCACCTGCTCCAGGTTGCCCATGGAGAGGGGGGTGATGCCGGCCGTCTTCGCCTTGGCGAGGTCGCCCTCGAAGTCGGCGAACGTCCTGGGCACGGAAGCGCCGATCCTGTTCAGCAGCGCGCGGTCGTAGTAGACCTCGATGAGCGAGGCGCGGGCGACCGGGGTGCCGAACACCGACCCGGTGCCCATCTGCTTCCCGTCACCGGAGAACTCGTGCTCGCGCAGGATCGAGGCCGGGACCGTCTTCTTCCAGCCGTAGGCGTTCGCGTAGTTGTCCAGGTTGAGGACGAGTCCGCCCTGGACGAGCGTGCCCAGCGACTGCCATCCGTTGTTGGCGGGCACGATGTCGGGCGGGTCGGCCGCCTTGAGCTTCAGCGGCAGTGACTTCATCACGTCGTCCCACGGCTGCGAGGTCCGCTTGATCGTGATGTTCGGGTACTTCTTCTCGAAGGCCGCCACCACGCCGTTCATCCACGCGACGTCGACGCCGCCGGTGAAGTAGTCGAGGACCTGGAGCTGGACCTTCCCCATCTTGGCCGGGTCGGTGACCACCGGCCCGGCGGACGCCTCGCCCGCCGCCTTGCCCTGGGAGCTGCCCGGCACGCATGCCGTGAGCAAGGTGGCCGCGGCCAGTGGCACCGCGAGGGCGCCGATCCGCTTTGTTGTCCTGAACGCGACCACGATGTCTCCTGTCGTCGATGGACCATCCGTCATCCGCGGGTCGGCCGGGCCTTCTGCACATGGTGGTGGAGGTCCTACCGGCTTCCCGAGAGGTATCGTGAGCATAGGACGACCAGACCAGTTAGTCCAGATGTCACTAGATGGTTTATTACGCGTCCGAAAACCATCCCATGTGAACCTGGTGATCCGATGAGGCCAGAACGCGATCCATGGAGCATTTCTGGCTCGTCTGGTCTGATCTCCGTTGCTAACGTATGGACATGACCAACGGCGAGGACGCGAGTGCGGGCGCGGCCGTCACGGAGACGTACCGAAGGCTCAGCGACGCCCTGCGCCGCGGGGTGTTCCCGGCGGGCGGGCGGCTGCCCGGCGAGCGTGATCTGGCAGGGAGCCTGGGAGTGAGCCGATCTACACTCCGTCACGCCCTGGGGCGTCTCGCCGACGAGGGCAAGCTCGACCGATCGTCGCAGCGCGGCTGGTTCGTGAGCCGCAACGTGGTGGGCGAGCCGCCCAGCACGCTGCAGAGTTTCTCGGAGATGGCACGGGCCCGCGGGCTCAGCGCGCGATCGAAGATCCTGTCGCGGCAGGAGCGGCCGGCCACCTTCGAAGAGGCCGAACAGCTCGGCATCGCTCCGGCCGCGCGGGTCCTCGAGCTGCGGCGCCTGCGCAGCCTCGACGGCATGCCGGTCTGCCTGGACTCCAGTGTGATCGTGCTCGCCCGCGCGGTGCGGCTGGCCGAGCTCGACCTCACCGACCGCTCCCTGTACGAGACGCTGGAGCGCGAATGCGGGGTCCGCGTCGCGCGCAGCTCCTACACCGTACGGGCCGACGCCGGTGACGAGGAGACGGCCGGGCTCCTGGAGATCGAGCTCGGCGCGCCTGTTCTCGTCGGCGAGGAGGTCACCTACGCCGACGACGGCACGCCGATCATCACCGGGCGGATGACCTACCGTAGCGACGCCTACCGGTTCCAGGCGGACCTGTTCCGCTCGATCTGATGCGTTCGACCTGACCGGCGTGGTCGCAGGCCGGACCGCGCGGGCGGCGTACGGCACCACCCGCGCGGTCGCGTGTCAGGCGGGTCCGGCCGTCCAGCGCGCCCGCAGCGGCGTACGGGCGACGTCGCCGCCGGCGTGCACCTCGAACGCGCCGGGCTCCTCGACCCAGCGGTGCTCCTCCGCGGACCAGTGGGCCCGGACGCGCGACGGAAGCGGCACGTCGACCGTCACCGTCCGCCCACCCTCCGCGCGCGCCTTGGCGAACCCGGCGAGCCAGCGCGCCGGCCGCTCCACCGCCGAGTCCGGGCGCGCCAGGTACACCTGGACGACCTCCGTGCCCGCACGGGAGCCGACGTTGGTGAGCGTGACCCGCGCGATGGCGCCGTCGGCGCCGGGCACGAGGTCGACGGCGTCATAACGCCAGGTCGTGTAGCCGAGCCCGGACCCGAACGGCAGCGCCGGTGCGCCGTCGCCGCCGTTCGGATCCCGCCACGCCCGGTAGCCGATGCGCAGGCCCTCGCGGTAGACCAGCCGCCCGTCCTCGGGGAGGGGGGACGGGTCGGCGTCCCCCGGCTCGCGAGCGGTCCACGTGGTCGGCATCCGCCCGCCCGGCTCGGCCGCGCCGGTGAGCACGTCGGCCAGCGCGCGCCCGCCCTCCTGGCCCGGAAACCACGTCAGCAGCGTCGCGGCGACGTCGTCCAGCCAGGGCATCGCGACCGGCCCGCCCGCGTTGACCACCACGACGGTGTGGGGATTGGCCGCCGCGACGGCGGCGACCAGGTCGTCCTGGCGACCCGGCAGCGCGATCGACGTACGGTCGAACCCCTCGCTCTCGATCTGCTCGGTCGTGCCGACGACGACGACGGCCACGTCGGACTCCGCGGCGAGCCGCGCCGCGTGGGCGAGCTCGTCCTCCTCGGAGCGGCGGGGCGGCTCGACGCCGACCATGAGCAGCGCGACGTCGAGGGACCGGCGGTCGGGCCGCAGCCGTACCTCGATCGCGACCTCCTGGCCGGTCGTCAGCGGCAGCTCGTGCGTGGTGTCGATCGGGGCCAGCAGCGCGGCGAAGTGGTTCTTCAGCGACGGGTCGACGGTCCCGTCGAAGGTGGTCCGCCCGTCGACCGTCATGACGATCTCGCCGACCCCGCCGAAGCCGAGCCGGTACGTCCCGTCGACGGGCGCGCGGAACACGCAGGACGCCTCGATCTCGGCGATACGGCCGACCTCGGGAATGTCCATCCACAGCAGCCAGCCGCTGTCGCGATGCTCGTCGCGCCACACGTGCCCGGAGCCGTCCCGCAGCCGCACCCGTACTCCCGGGCTGCCGTCGACCGGGTCACTGACCTGGGTACGGTCGAACGGCCGCAGCCCGGTCGTGGTGTGGGCCCCGGCCGTGTGGACCACCTCGACGTCCGGGCCCAGCGCCTCGATGAGGCCCTCCAGCGGCGACACCGTGTACGGCGGCGCCACCCGGGCGCTGCCGCCACCCTGCACCCGGGCGTGCGCGGCGTTCGGCCCGATCACGGCGACCTTCCTCAGCCCGGACTGCGGCAGCGGCAGCACGCCGTTGTTGCGGGCCAGCACCATCCCGGCGACGGCCGCCTCACGCGCCAGGCTCGCCGCCGCCGTGTCATCGAGCGGTTCGCCCGCGGGCACGGCCGGCGTGAAGCCCTCCAGCGCGCCGACACGTGCGGCCAGCCGCAGCAGCCGGCGGATCTTCTCATCGATCGCCGCCTCCGGCACCTCGCCGGACCGCACCGCCGTGAGCAGCGCGTCTCCGGTCCACGGGGTCTCCGGTCCTGGCATCGCCAGGTCCGTCCCGGCCCGGCCTGACGCGGCCACCGAATGGACCGCGTTCCAGTCGGACACCACGGCGCCGTCGAATCCCCATTCGCCCTTGAGGACCTCGTCGAGGAGCGGGTTCTCGGTCATCGTGGGGCCGTTGGCGCCGTTGTAGGCGGCCATCACCAGCCACGGCCGCGCGTCCCGCAGGATCTCCTCGAACGGCTTCAGGTACAGCTCGCGCAGCGGGCGCGGCTCGATGACGGCCTCGTACGTCATGCGCTCGGTCTCAGAGTCGTTGGCCACGAAGTGCTTCGGCGTGGCGGCGATGCCCGCGCTCTGCAGCCCTTCGACGTATGCGGTGCCGATGCGCGCGGTCAGCAGCGGGTCCTCCGAGAAGCACTCGAAGTGCCGGCCGCCCAGCGGCGTGCGGTGCAGGTTGATCGTCGGCGCCAGGAGGATGTCCACGCCCTTGCGCCGGCATTCGCTCGCGAGCAGCCGCGCCAACCGCCCGATCAAGTCGGTGTCCCAGCTCGCGGCCATGGCCGTCGGCGACGGGACGTTGTGGGAGAAGTCCCGCTCGTCCCAGGTAAGGCCCCGTACGCCGACCGGCCCGTCCGACATGACCAGCGCGCGCAGCCCGATCACGGGCTCCGCGTGCGTCGTCCACGACGTCGCGCCGGACAGCAGCCGGATCTTGCGGTCCAGGGTCAGCGCGGAGACCAGCGCGTCGATACGCGTCTCCGCCGGGCCGGTGGCATCACTCATGGTCAGGAGGTCCTCTCGGGGTCGGCGCGGATCGCGCGCACCGGGCTGTCGATGAGATGGGGCGGGACCCGCCGCCGGTCAGGTCTCCAGGAAGGCCTTCGGCGGCACGGTACGGGTGAGCCGGTCGAGGACCGCCTCCGACAATGGCACGTCGCTCTCGCCGAGCGCGTCCAGGGCCGCGCCGGCGACGGGCGCGAGGCCGGCGCGGTGCGGGACGGCGCCGGGGACGTGTTCCGGCAGCTCCGCCAGGAACGCCGCCGCGACCGGGGAGTCCTCGGCCATCAGCACCGACCCGGAGAGCACCACCCCGACCGGCCGCTCACCGGAGCCGGACCCGGCGATCAGGCCGGTGCGGCGGGCGGCCACACCCGCGTACGTGGCGAGGTACCGTCCCTGCGCCCGCACGATCGACGCGGCGACCGCGTCGCCGGCGGATGCCGTCGCGGTGACGACCCGGGCGGACCGGGTCCGGTCCCTGTAGGTCCCGCCGCCCTCGCGGCGCGTGAACCAGTGGTTGAGCGCCGCGACCGTGGGCCTGCCGTAGAACTCCAGCAGCGCCCCGGTCAGCGCGGTCTCCGGGCCCAGGCCGAGCTCGGCGAGAAGCACCGCCTTGATCGCCTCGTTCGCCAGCCCGATGGCGCCCATCGGATGCTGGCCCCACCAGCCCATGTCCCAGAGTGTCCCGGTGGGCCCCCGTGCCGCGATGGCCGCCGCCGTCCCGGCCGCGACCGCGACGCCGACGCCCGAGAGCTCGCCGCAGCGGATCGGCGCGTAGCCGTCGTTGAGGACGGAGTACGGGCGCAGCGACGGGTACCGCTGCGCCAGGGCCTGCTCCCAGTAGGCGCGGTCCTCGGGCCAGTCGATGCCGGCCAGCCTGAACGCGGCGCCGGCGACGTCGGCGCGGTCAGCCCCGGCCTGGGCCAGGGCGGCGTCGACGGCCGCCAGCACCGCCGAGACCGCCTCTTCCGGCGTCGGTGCGCCGTAGATGTCACCGCAGCCGGACCGCCCGGCGCCGGCCACCGCGCCGGAGGCGTCGCACACCAGCGCGGCGGTCTTGCTGTTCCCCGCGTCGACGCCCAGGTAGAGCGGTCCCGCCATCAGGGCAGCAGCCGGTCGGGCAGCCACGCGGACTGCGCCGCGGCCAGCTCTCCGTACAGCGCCTCGGCGACGGTCAGCGAGGGCACGAGCGGGTTGGCCGCCATCGCGCGGACGGCGTCGGCGACGGCACCGTCCCACGCCGCCCTGGCGGTCAGGATCTGGTACTCGGCGAGCTGCTGGGTGATCCCGAGCACCGAGTGGGGGAGCGGCTTCTGCGGCTCGGGGTGGAAGCCCTTCGCGTCCACCGTGCCCCACAGCTCCACCACGGTCGTCTCGTCGAACCCGGGCAGTACGCCACCGTCGTTCGGCACGTTGAACGGCAGGCGCGCGCCCGTGTCGTTGTAGAACGCGCTGATCGCGTCGATCGCCAGCTCCAGCTCGTGGATGCCGCCGCGGGAGCGCGCGGGATCGAGGCGGGGCTCCGCCGATTCGGCCTGCTCGCGGTAGTGCTGCCAGTAGTCCCCGAGCGAGGACATGATGACCTCGGACCGGGTCATCGGCGCCAGCTGGTGCTCGCGGAGGATCTCGTCCTTGAAGTAGTAGTAGTTGAAGTAGTCCGACGGGACCGACTCCATCGCGACGGCCAGGTGCAGGGCCCGCATGCCGTTCACGTCGTCGGTCGGCTTGTCCCGCAGCGCCTCCCAGCGCTCCCGCAGGATCGGGAAGGCGTCCTGCCCGTCGTACGTCGCCTCGTTCGACCAGCAGTTGTGGTTGATGCCGACCAGGTTGGCCTTCAGCAGGTCCGGGTCGAGTCCGGCGGCCTTGGCCACGACCGGCGGGAAGACGATCGGCCCCTCGCAGAAGGAGGCGATCGGGATGTCCGTGTTGTCGGCCACGGCCTGGGAGACGATGTTGACCGGGTTGGTGTAGTTGAAGATCCGGGCCCGCGGCGCGACGCGGGTCAGGTTCTCCGACAGCTCATTGATCACCCGCACGGAGCTCAGCGCCATCATCATGACGCCGGGCCCCTGCGTCTACTGCCCGATCACGCCGTACTTGAGCGGGATCCGCTCGTCGATCGCGCGTGCCGCGAAGCCGCCCGGCCGGAAGCTGGACAGCACCGCGTCGACGTCGCGCAGTCCCTCGCGCTGGTCGGTCGTCGCGGTCACGGTGATGTCGAGGCCGGCGTTCGCCGCCATCTTCTCGGTGATCGTCTTCACGATCTCCAGGTGTTCGGCGTCGAGGTCGATGAGGACGAACTCCGAGCCGTCGAACTCCTCGCCGTGGTGGACGAATGAGGCCATCGTCCCGGGGGCGCGCGAGGAGCCCCCGCCGAGGTACGCAAGCTTGATGCGAGCCATTTGTCTCCTTTGGGGGATCGATCTGAGGTTATGCGCGGGATCAGATGTGGGGTGCGGTACCGGCCGCGGCCTCGTCGAGAAGCAGCCGGGCCTGGGCGCACTCGCTGAGGATGGTGGCCGGCCAGTCCGGCTCGTAACGCTCGGCGGCGGTGAGCCGCCGGGCGGCCTCGGCCTTGTCCGCCCCGTGCGCCACCATCACGACGCGTTTCGACTGCTCCTGGATCGTGCCGACGCCCACGGTCACGCCGTACAACGGAACCTCGTCCAGTCCGCCGAACGTGGGGAACGTCGTGAGGTTGTCGCGGCGCGTCTGCTCGGTGAGCCCGACCACGCGGGTGCGCGTGCCCGCCGGGGTGCCGGCCGGGTTGAAGGCGACGTGTCCGTCGCTCGCGCCGGAGGCGAGCACGAACAGGTCGATGCCGCCCACGTCCGCGATCCGCTTGTCGTACTCCTCGGGATCGGCCGGATCGGGCACCCAGAACCGGTCCGGCGTGATGCCGCGCCGGGGGCCCGCCGCGGCGTTCAGCCGCTCCACGATCTCCAGCCGGCCGAACCGGGCGCAGCTGTGGGCAAGCGCCGGGTCGATCCGGAGGAAGTCTCCCGTCGCCTCGTCCCGTGCGACGTACTCGTCCATCATGACGATCACCACGTGTCCCAGGTCGAGCCCGCGCGCGGCGAGCTCGGCGGGGAGTGCCGTGTACGTGCTGTGCGCGCTGCGCCCTCCGGGACATCCGAGCACGTACGGCCGGCCGTCACGCGTGGCGTCCTCGATCTCGCTCGCGATCTCCGCGGCGAGGGCGTGGCCCAGGGCCACGGGGTCGGGGAACACAGTCGGCGGCACGTGCACAGGGTCAACTCCTCCGTGAACCAGTTATACCTGGAAAGATATACTGGTCTGACTGGTCTGTGCAATGTCCATGGGAAGTCATTCCATGAGCGATCATGACGGCTCGACCCCCGGAGGTACGGAACCGTGTCGTGCCGCCCGCGGCGGGCCTCGCGGGAACGCGGAATGTCCGAGACGGCGGGATGATCTACCCTGCGACAAGACCCAGGCCGAACTCTGGGCGCGCGGCGAGACCATCCCGATGCGTTCCGCGCCGGAGACCATCCGGCGGGAGGCCCGGCACACCCTCGCGCTCACCCCCTGAGCGTCGCCACGCCGCGACACCCCCGGGCCCTGAGTGGGGCAAAGAACGCCGCCCGGCGCCGGACCGGCCGTTATTCTGCGCAGGGGATCGCCGGCGCGGGGGGTGTCGTCATCATTGATCCGGGGGGATCCGGGGGGCCCGGGGCGCTGCTCCGGTGGTTGCCCTTCATCGCCATGGGCATCGTCGGACTGAGCGACCTCGTCGCCGGTCCGGAGCTGAGATTCCGGCCGCTGCTGGCGCTCGGCCCGGCGTTCGCGGCTTTGTGGTGCGGCATGCGGCGCACGGCTCTGGTGGGCGTGGCCGCGATCACGCTCGGCGTGCTACTCAGCTCCTACCACCACACGCTCGGCAAGCGGCAGAACGCCATGATGCTCGCCATGATGGCCGGCATCACGGTCGCGAGCGTCTTCGCCAGCTCGGGGCGGCAGAGGCGCGAGCGCCTGCTCGCCGACGTGCGGTCCGTCGCCGAGGTGGCACAGCAGGTCCTGCTGCGCCCGGTCCCGCGCCGGGTCGGCCCGGTGCACGTCGCGGTGAGCTACACCTCCGCCACGGCCGAGGCCCGCATCGGCGGCGACCTGTACGAGGTCGCATCGACCCGATCGGGGGTGCGCGTCATCGTCGGTGACGTGCAGGGCAAGGGCCTGGCGGCGGTCGAGACGGCGGCGGCGGTGCTCGGAGCCTTCCGTGAGGCCGCCTACGACGAGGCTGAGCTGACCGGGGTCGTGGCACGGATCGAGGCCGCGCTGAGCCGTCAGCTGTCGGGGGAGAAGTTCGTGACCGCGGTGCTGGCCGAGTTCGACGACGGCGAGACCGTGACGCTCCTCAACTGCGGGCATCCGTCTCCGCTGATCCTCGGTAGCGGTGGCGTGGGCGTCTTCGCCGAGCCATGCGACTCCGCGCCACCGCTCGGCCTGACCGAGCTCGCCGACGTCCGGCCGATCCCGTACACCGTCCGTTTCGCGCCCGGCGACCGGATGCTGATCTACACCGACGGAGTCGTCGAGGCACGTGACGGGGAAGGCCGGTTCTACCCACTGGCCGACCGGTGCGGGCTGCTGAAGGCGGCCGATCCGGAGAAGGCGCTGGAGGACCTGCGCGCCGACGTCCTGCGTCACGTCGGCGGGCGGATCGGCGACGACGCGGCGATGCTGCTCGTCCGCCGCCGCTGAGACACCTGAGGCCGGTGTGAACGCTGATGTCTCCTGAAGGGTAGGGCGGTCCACCCGCTTCGCTACTCCTCACGCATGGCAAAGAGCCCACTACTAAGAGTAGTGGGCTACTGAAAGTAATCAACGCAGGTCACGGGGGCACTGGAACCACTCGCCTCCGGTTCGGCATGCCATGCGATAGGAGCCGAGATGTCGGGGAGAGCACTCCACCGCCTTGTACGAGAGGGGCCGCCCGCGCCCGTGGTGACGCGATGTCGTCCTCACCGGCGCCTGGCGATCCGGCCGCCTTGTCCCAGAGCCGCCGTCATGCCCTCGGCGACGCCGGGGTTACCGCCGGGGGCGCGTCCGGGTGACCGGGCGGGGGCCGCCCCCGTACGGCCGCCGGCCGGTCCGCCGATTCCGCCGGTCCGGTGCGGAGGTAGCGCATGATCGCCACACTGCGGCAGTTCCGGTCGTTCGGCCGGCCCGCCCAGATCCTGTTCATCAACGAGATCGGCGTGACCATCGCCCTTCTCATGCTCGCGCCCTACCTCGCCGACCACCTGGTGCACGGCATCGGGGTGGCCGTATGGCTGGTCGGCATCGTGATGAGCCTGCGTCACTTCAGCGAGGGGCTCTTCGTCATCGGCGGCACGCTCGCCGACCGCATCGGATACAAACCGATGATCATCGCGGGTTGCCTGCTCAAGGCCGTCGGATGCGGGATGTTCGCGATCTTCACCAGCCTGCCGTGGCTGATCGCCGCCTCCGTGGTCACGGGCGTGTCCAGTGCCCTGTTCATCCCAGCGAACCGCGCCTACCTCGCGCACGAGGAGAGCGAGCGGATCGTCGACGCCTTCGCCGTCTTCAGCGTCTGCCGTCGTTTCGGGCTCCTTTTCGGACCGCTCATCGGCATTCCGCTGGTCCACTTCGGCTTCCGTATGGTCAGCCTGACCTCGGTCGCGATCCTGCTCGCACTCGCGGTGGCGCAGTGGCGTCTCCTGCCCGCCATCGTGGGACCCGAGACCGGCTCGTCCCGGCCCATCTGGGCGGACTGGCGCGAGGCGCTGAGCAACCATCCGTTCCTGGCGTTCGCCGCGACGATGTTCGCCTCCTATGCGCTCACCTTCCAGATCACGTTCGGCCTGCCACTGGCGATCCGGCACATCTCCGGCGGGCACGCGGGCATGACGGCCCTGTTCGTGATCTCCGCCATTCTCGGCCTGGCTCTCCAGGTCCGCCTGATCACGTGGTGTGAGAAGCACTGGACGCCGGGCCAGGCCATGGTCCGCGGGTTGATCGTCATGAGTGTGGCGTTCATCCCGATGATGCTGCCGCCACTGCACGGCGCGACGGTCATCCGGCTCATGCCGGTCCTGGTGTGCGCCGCGACGCTGAGCATCGGATCGATGATGCTGCACCCGTTCGAGATGGCCACGATCGCCAACCTCGCCGACGGCCGGGTGATCGGGACGTACTACAGCGTCAACAACCTGCTGTCGGGCTTCGGCGGGGTCTTCGGCAACCTGGTCAGCGCCGCCGCGCTCAGCCTGTCGCACGGCATGGGGATGTCGAGCCTGCCCTGGATGGTGCTCATGCTCCTCGGGTTGTTCTCCGCGGCCTGCCTGAAGCTCGTGGACCGCGACGACCGGCTCACGCCGCCTCGTCTGCAGCCGCAGGGCGCGGCCGCGGCACCGTGAACGCGCGCCGCGCGGGACGTGACCGGCGAGGGGGCCGGTCACACCCGCGCGACGCGCCCGCGCACGGTTACGCCGGGGGACCGAACGGCGCGCCGTGACCGGGAATGATCAGCGAGGGACGGAGGTCGAGCAGGCGTTCCCGTGACGCGCGGAGCGTGCTCATGTCCTCGGCCCGCGGATCTTGCTCCGGCCCTTCGGAGGTCCACCACAGGTGGGTGGCGGCCACGAGGCCGGTGGCGGTGTCGGCGAGGGTCGTGATGTCCTCGGCGGTGTGCCCGGGCGTGCGGATCAGCCGTACGGACGGGGACAGCTGGAACCCCTCGGCGTCGCGGTCCTCCCACAGGTCGCCGGAGTAGATCGCCCAGTGGTCGTGGAAGCGGGCCGCCGGGAACAGCGCGGCGTTGAGCGTGTGGTCCGGATGGTGGTGGGAGAACACCACGTCGGTGACGTCGTCGACGCCGAGGCCCAGTTCCGCGATGGGGTCCAGGATCAGCCGCCGGTCGGCCACCATGCCCGGGTCGACGACGGCGACCAGGTCGCCGTCCTGGATCAGCGTCACCGTGCCGGCGACGCGGTCACCGGCATAGCCGCAGGTCAGAACGTGAACATTCGCAGTCATGGCGCCCCCCGGACGAACGAACCCCGCAGAGCCGGCGGCCCCGCGGGTTCCATTGTCCACCGGAAGGTCAGCTGTGCGCCGGGGTCGGCGAGCTGGTCGCCGGCGTGGCGGACGGCGTGGTACCGGCGGCGGCACCGCCGGTCGCGACGGTCGTCACCGGCTTCTTCAGCGCGCTGCCCTTGACCCACTTCTTCCAGGACATCTGCCAGTAGCCCCAGCCGTTGTTCCACGCCAGGTCGCGGGACGTCCCGCTGATGTCGATGACGTCACCGCGCCGGCTGAGGTTGTAGAACCACCGGGCACCGGCGACGGTCTGCCGGACGCAGCCATGGCTGCAGTTGCTGCGGCCCAGGCATCCGTACTCACCGGGACTCTGGTGCAGGTACTCACCGCTGTTGCTGATCTGTACGTCCTTCAGCACCAGCTCGTGGTAATAGCCCGGTTCGTCCTTCTTGATGTTCGGCGAGGTCATCCAGACCTCCTGCAGCTTGCCCATGGCGAGGTGGACACCGCTGGTCGTGCGGAAGTCGTTGCCGTGCGAGTCGCCGCCGCCCATGCCCCCGCTCACCGGGATCGTCTTGGCGAGCTTGCCGTCGACGTAGACCTTGCTCTTGTGGGTCTTGAGGTTGACCTTCGCGACGTGCGAGGCGCCGATCTTGAAGCTGCGGGTGAAGTCCTTCGTGCCGTAGACCTTGCTCGACGCGCGCACACCGGACATGTGGGCCACGAGCGACACCGAGGTGTGGGCGGGCCAGTACGACTTGGTGCGGAAGATGACCTGCTGGGAGGTGACCCAGTGCCAGGCACCCTCCACCGGCTTGCTGGAGCGCACCTCGAGGGCCTTCTCGACGGCGTCCTCGTTGGCGACGGGGCTGTCGAAGTTCACCGTGATCGGTATGCCGACGCCCACGGTCTCGCCTGCCGACGGGATCACGTCACTGACCTTGACCGACGAAGGCGCCCTCATCGTGGTGAAGTTGCTGGTCGAGGTGGTGATCTTGCCGCTGTTGTTCTTGGCGGTCGCCGTCACCGTGTAGGTGGTGCCCGGCTTGAGCGTCCATTTCGTGCGCCAGGACTTCTTGTCCGCGGACAGCGCACCCTCAACGGCACGCCCGCCGCCCTGAACGGTCACCTCGTCGAGTACGCCGCTTGCGGCGGTCACCTGCACGCCTTTGTCCGGGCGTACCTTCTTGACACCGTTCGCGGGAATGATCGTGGCGGCGGCGTCGGGAACCTTTGCGGCCGACTGACTGGCCGCGCTGCCGCTGGAAGAGCAGGCCGCGACCGGTGTGAGAAGCACCCCGGCCGCCACGGGAGCGATCCAACGACCCGATCTTGTAGATTTGAAACTGCGTTGCACCCGTGACCCCGCTCTGTTGCAGACCATGCCAACTCAACGCAGAGAGCATTCGAGTCGCACATGGGAACGACCCCCGCACAATCCGGGCATCATACTATCGATCGCCGAAAGGTTACGCCGAGGTTTCCCATGGTTCCAACGGCCCTCTTTCGGCCCATATGCCGTCACTACAAATACGGTGCGTGACGACGCGCGGGAACGGTGCGGTGCGGCCTTTTCTCAGCCGCCGTCGAGCAGGCGCTGCCAGTCGCCGGAGGCGGGGCGGACGGCTCCTCGACGTCGAGGTCCTCCTCCCCGGGCACACGTGTCCGGGTGAACCGGAGCTCCATCCCGGGCCGGGACTGGAAGAGCCGGCCCGTACGCCGCAGGTGTCCGAGCCGGCCCCGCAGGCCGGTTCCGGGAGACGCCTCGCCGCGGCCCATCATCGCCCTTCGCGCAGCTCCGCGATCGTCCGCCACACGGAGATCTGCTCCGGGTCGGTGCGGATCTCGATGACGGCGGGACGGTCCTGGGCCAGCGCGTCGCGCAGGACGGCCGGGAACTCGGCGTCGGCGGTCACCAGCGCGCCGAATGCGCCGAAGGACGCCGCGAGCGCCACCAGATCGGGATTGCCGAGGTCGGTGCCGATCGTCCGATGGGGATAGCGGCGCTCCTGGTGCATCCGGATCGTGCCGTACATGTTGTTGTTGAAGACCAGCGCGACGATCGGCAGCCGGAGCCGTACCGCGGTCTCCAGCTCCTGCACGGTCATCAAGAACCCGCCGTCACCGGACAGCGACACGACCGTGCGGTCCGGCTGCGCCAGCTTGGCGCCGACGGCCGCGGGCAGGCCGTACCCCATGGCGCCCGACGCCGCGCCGACGTACGTGCCCGGCCGGCGGAACGGGAAGAACGCGTGCAGCCAGCCGGAGAAGTTGCCCGCGTCGTTGGTGAGCACGGCGTCGTCGGGCAGTGCCTCACGCAGCATCCGGATGATCTGCCGGTTGTCCACCCGGTCGTCGTGCTCCTCGGGCGGCACCGCCGAGACCCGCTCGTACGCCTTCCGGCGCTCGCGCGCCCATTCCGACGGTTCGCGAGGCGGCGGCCCGGCCTCGAGCAGGGCCTCCAGCGCCTCGGCGAGGTCGGCGACGATGCCGAGCTCGGCCGGATGGGACTTGCCGATCATCGAGGGCTCGATGTCGACCTGCGCGATCCGCTGCGACGGCGCGATGGCGGTGTACCGCTGCGAGGTGATCTCCCCGAGCCGCGTGCCCAGTGCCAGCAGCACGTCGGCCTCCCGCACCGTGCGCACGACCTCGGGATGCGCGCCGTGCTGCAGGTGGCCGGCGTAGAGCGGATGGTCATTGGGGAACACGTCGTGCCGCCGCCACGCCGCGGCGACCGGCACGCCCCAGCGCTCGGCGAACGCCACCAGCCGCGTCTCCGCGCGGCTGAGCCGGACCCCGGCCCCGGCGATGATCAAAGGACGCTCGGCGCCGGAGAGCAGTGCGTGGCAGGCCGCCACCTCCGCGGCCGAGGGCCGGGGACGCGGGATGCGCACGGGCCTGGCGGGCGGCTCATCGACCTCACCGGCGAAGACGTCCTCGGGCAGGGACAGCACGACCGGACCGGGACGCCCGGTGACCGCGAGGCGCAGGGCACGTGCCACCGTCTCGGGCATCCGCGAGGGGTCGGCCTCCTCGACGGCGTGCTTGGCCAGCGGGCGGAGGAAATCGGCGAGCGCGGCCTCCTGGAACGCCTCCCGGCCGCGGTGCCGGGAGTTCACCTGGCCGACGAGGACGAGCAGCGGCGTGGAGTTCTCCCGTGCGGTGTGCACGCCGATGGCGAGGTTGGACGCGCCGACCGCGCGGCCGCCGAGGACGACACCGATCTCACCGCTCGCGGCGGCGTAGGCCTCCGCCATGAACGCCGCGCCGCCCTCCTGCCGCGCCGCGACGAACTCGATCTCCGGCTCGCCCAGCAGCGCGTCCATGACCATGGTGAAGCTCTCCGACGGAACCCCGAAGACGCGGCGCACGCCGTGCTCACGCAGGCTGCCGACGAGGTTGGCGGCGACGCTCGTCCCCATGGGGTCGCATCTCCTCCCGGACCGGCCGCGTCCACCGGCCCACATCTCATGCCTATCAGCCCCGGCCCCGCTGGAGAACCCTGACTGGCGGTCACCTGATTCACATGAGCATGAGCCGCCGCAGCCTCCATTCGCGTGGCCTTCCGCAGTGCGCGCGTCGCCGGGAGCCCAGACTTCCCAGCGCCCACACGGCCGGCGGTACTCCCGGGTGACCGGTTTGATTTCCAAACCCGAAGATGGTTATGGTCCCGGCATGACCTCAGAGGTTGGATTCTCAAACCGATCCCGTGTGGCAGCCGGCGTCGTCGTGCTCGCCGTGTTCATGACCAATCTCGACCTCTGGATCGTCAATGTGGCGTTGCCGGCCATGGGATCGAGTTTCTCCCACGGTGGCCATCCGGCGTCGCTGGGTGACCTGTCGTGGGTGCTCAACGCCTACGCCATCACCCTGGCGGCGCTGCTCGTGGTGCTCGGCCGGGCCGGCGACCGGATCGGGCAGCGACCCGTGTTCGTCGCCGGGGTCGTGGTGTTCGCCCTCGCCTCCCTGGCGTGCGCGCTGGCGCCGACCCTGTGGGTGCTGGTCCTGGCCCGGGTGGTCCAGGCGGCCGGCGCCGCCGCCCAGCTGCCCACCTCACTCGCCTTGCTCCTCGCCGCCGTACCCCCCGAGAGGCGAACCGGGGCCACCCGTACCTGGGCCGCGTTCGGCGGCCTGGCCGCCGCGGCCGGTCCCGTGATCGGCGGACTGCTGGTGGAGATCGACTGGCGCTGGGTCTTCGTCGTGAACCTCCCGATCGGCGTTGTCGCGGTCGTCGCGGGGCTGCTCGCGCTGCCCGCGCCCGCCGCCCGGGAGACCGGGCCGCTGCCCGACGTGTGGGGCGCCGTGCTCATCACCGCCGCGGTCGCCGCGCTGACCGGTGCCCTCGTGGAGGCGCCGAGCTGGGGATGGGCGGCCGGCCGCACGCTGGCGCTGCTCGCCGCGGCCCTGGTGACCGGGGCGTGGTTCGGCGTGCGGTCCGTACGTCACGCGACTCCGCTGCTGGAGCTGCACCTGCTGCGCCTGCCCAGGTTCGGCGCGGCCGGCGCGGGCACGTTCGTGTTCGGCGTCGCTTTCGCGATCATGTTGCTGTCCAACGTGCTGTGGTGCCAGGACGTGTGGCACTGGAGCGCGCTGCGCACCGGTGTGGCGCTCGTGCCCGGCCCCGCGCTGGTGCCGATCGTGACCGCCCTGACCTCCAGGGCCATACGCCGCTTCGGCCCCGGTCCGCTCGTCGTGGTGGGCGGCTTGCTGTTCGCCGCCGGGCTGCTGTGGCGGACCGTGACCGTCTCGGCCACGCCTGACTACCTGCACGACCTGCTGCCCAGCATGATCCTCACCGGTGCCGGCGTCGGCCTGACCATCGGCACGCTGATCGCCGCGGGCGTCCAGTCACTGCCCGGCGACCGCACCGCGACCGGTTCGGCGCTGGTCAACTCGTTCCGGCAGATCTCCTCCACGGTCGGCGTCGCGGTGCTGGTCACCATCCTGGGGGCCCGCGTGGACGGCGGGTCGGTCGGTGACTTCCGCCTGGCGTGGGCGATCGGTGCCGTGCTGAGCGTCGCGACCTCCGTGTTCGGCGCCCTGCTCGTCCGGGCGCCGGGCACGGGCGCGACGCCGTCCGCCGGCCGGGCGGCCCGGCCGCGCGAAGCGGCGGTCGAGTGAGTCAGTGGGACTCGCGCCGTACGGCGCTGCCGCTGGACCCGGTCAGGAAGTCCAGGTCGGCGCCCTTGTCGGCCTGCAGGACGTGGTCGATGTAGAGGCGCTCCCAGCCGCGGGCCGGGGCGGCGTACGCGGACGCCGAGGCCGGTTCGCGTGCCTCCAGTTCGCCGTCGGGTAGCTCCACGTCGAGCCGGCGGGCCGCGACGTCCAGCACGATCATGTCGCCGGTGCGCACCTTCGCCAGCGGGCCGCCGGCGGCCGACTCCGGGGCCGTGTGCAGGACCACCGTGCCGTACGCCGTGCCGCTCATCCGGGCGTCGCTGATCCGCACCATGTCGCGTACGCCGCGGGCGAGGAGTTTCGCGGGCAGGGGCATGTTGCCGACCTCCGGCATGCCCGGGTAGCCCTTGGGGCCGCAGCCCCTCAGCACCAGCACGCTGTCCTCGTCGACGTCCAGGTCCGGGTCGTCCAGCCGCGCGCGCATGTCCTCGATGCTGTCGAAGACGACCGCGCGGCCGCGGTGACGCAGCAGCGACGGTGAGGCGGCGGCGGGCTTGACGACCGCCCCGTCCGGGCACAGGTTGCCGCGCACGACCGCGATGCCCGCCTCCTCCTGCAATGGCGCGGTACGGCGGCGGATGACGGTCTCGTCGTTGATCTCCGCGTCGGCCAGCCCTTCCGCGAGCGGCCGGCCGGTCACCGTCAGCGCCGAACCGTCGAGCAGGTCGGCCACCTCGTTCAGCACGGCACGCAGGCCACCGGCGCGGTGGAAGTCCTCCATGAGATGGGTGCCGGCCGGCTGCAGATCCACCAGCAGCGGCACCTTGGCGCCGGCGTGGTCGAAGTCGTCGAGGGTCAGCGGCACCCCGGCCCGTCCGGCGATCGCCAGCAGGTGCACGACCGCGTTGGTGGAACCGCCGATCGCGGCCAGGGCCACGATCGCGTTCAGGAACGACCCGCGGGACAGGACCGTGCTGGGCCGCCGGTCGCTCGCGACCATCTCCATGATCGTGCGCCCGGCCTCGTGGGCGCGCTCGAGCAGGCGGCTGTCCGGCGCCGGGATGCCGGCCACACCGGGCAGTGTCATGCCCAGTGCCTCGGCCACGCAGGCCATCGTCGAGGCGGTGCCCATCGTGTTGCAGTGGCCGCGGCTGCGGATCATCGAGGACTCGGCGTCGAGGAACCGCTCCTGGGACAGCGTGCCCGCCCGTACCTCCTCACTCAGCCGCCACACGTCGGTGCCGCAGCCCAGCGGTACGCCGCGGAAGTGACCGGTCAGCATCGGGCCGCCCGGGACGACGAGCGCCGGCAGGTCCACCGACGCCGCGGCCATGAGCAGGGCGGGGATCGTCTTGTCGCAGCCGCCGAGCAGGACGACGCCGTCCACCGGGTTGGCGCGGATCATCTCCTCGGCCGCCATCGCGGCCAGGTTGCGGAACAGCATCGCGGTCGGCCGCAACTGCGTCTCGCCCAGCGAGGGCACCGGGAGCTCCAGAGGTATGCCACCGGCCGCCCAGACACCGGCCTTCACGCTCGCGGCCACCTCGCCCAGGTGACTGTTGCACGGCGACAGGTCCGAGGCGGTGTTGGCGATCGCGATGTGCGGTCGGCCGTCGAAGGCGTCCGCCGGAAGCCCGCGCCTCATCCAGGCCCGGTGGATGAAGGCGTTCCGGTCGGTGCCCGAATACCACTCCCGACTGCGCGGTGTACCGGTCATCAGTCTGCCTCCTCCATCGGGACATCTCTTTACCTGCCCATACTGCGACGGGTACCGCCCGGATTGCGACCGCCCGGCGATCACGAGAGTCTGTGGCCATGACCGATCGGGACGTTCTCAGCACCGCCTACCGCGACGTCGTGGCCACCGTGAGCGACCTCGACGCCGATGAGGAGTGGCTGCCGACGGGATGCGCCGGCTGGTCGGTCCGCGACCTGGTGTTCCACATGCGCGGCGATGCGTACCGGGCGCTGGTGGCGCTCGCCAGCCCGGCTGGCACGCCCCCCGAGACCGACGCGGTCTCCTACTGGACGCACTGGCGGCCGGGCACCGACGGCGCCCGGCTCAACCTGCGCATGAACCGGATCAGCGCGAGCGTCTACTCGAGCCTGCGGCCGATCCTGCAAAGCTACGCCGAGACCACCGACGCCGTCGTGTACGCCGCGACGCAGACCGACCCCGACCTGCCGATACGCACCCAGGGACACGTGCTGCGCGCCGGTGATCTCGTGCGGACCCTGGTCGTCGAGGCGGCCGTGCATCATCTGGATCTCGTCGCCGCACTGGACCGTCCCCTGCCGTCGGCCGGGGCGATGCGGATGGTGCGCGAGACCCTCGACGCGCTGCTCGGCGAGCCCCTTCCGCTGGCCTGGGACGACGTGACCTACGCACGTACGGGAACCGGCCGCGCCGCGCTGTCCGAGCACGACCGGGCCGTGCTGGGCCCGCTGGCCGAGCGGTTCCCGCTGTTCGGCTGAGAGCCGATTGAGGCGCGAGATGTCAGTGGGATTGCCTACCCTTCGTTCGTCGTGCACGTCGATGACGGGGGAGTCCGTGAGCGAGCGGAGCGAGCGAGCCGATAAGCGCGGCAACGTTGTTCGCAGCCCGACGCAGGAGGGTGTGTGAACGGGCGCAGGGCGCTGGACCTTGACCCGCTGGCGGTGAGCGACCGGTTCCGGCTGTTCAACTTCACCCGTCGCGACGACCACGTCGCGTACCTGTGGGTGCTGCGGGCGATGGACCGGCTGCGGGCGGTGCACCACGTGCAGGTCGACAGCGACCAGGTCGCGGCGGCGCTCACCGAGCTGTCGGAGCTGTACGACGACGTGCCCACGCTCGACGGCAACCTCCGCAGCCGGCTCGACGCGCTCTACGAGGACCGCGTGGTCCATCGCTTCGACGACGCGTCACGGGCCGGCAACCTGGTCCGCTACCGCAACCGGCAGTCGGTGTACCAGTTCAGCGAGCTGGGCTACTGGGCCTACACCGCGGTGGA
Organism: Actinoallomurus sp.; assembly: GCA_025964685.1. Taxonomy (GTDB): domain Bacteria; phylum Actinomycetota; class Actinomycetes; order Streptosporangiales; family Streptosporangiaceae; genus Actinoallomurus. The sequence continues at coordinate 80,309 of JAOPYG010000037.1, forward strand.
GGACCTGCTCGAGGCCCGCATCCAGGACGCCAACCTGTCCCGCCTCGTCTTCTCCGACATCCTCGAGGACCTCAAGGCGCTCGCCGCCGCCAACCGCGCGGGCCAGACCGAGCAGGTCTACCGCCGGCTGTCCCGGCTCGATTCGGTCATGGAGGACATGGGGCGGCGCTCGGCGCAGTTCCACGTCACCCTGGGAGAGATCGTCCGCTCCACCGACACCTCCCCGGACCTGTTCCTGCGCTACAAGAACGCGCTGCTGACCCACATGACCGACTTCATGGCCGAGCTGGACCGCTATCTCGCCCGGCTCGGCCGGGCGGTGCACGAGGTCGAGGACACCGGACTCGACACCCTGCTCGCCCGCGCGGTCGAGGCGGACGAGCGCCCGTTCATGACCAACGCGGAGCGGCTCGACGAGTGGGCGCGCCGCTGGACCGCGCTGCGCGAGTGGTTCGCGGCCGACGCCGCCGGTGACTCGCGCGCGGGCGAGCTGCGCGGGGCCACCCGTACGGCGGTCTCCGGGGTGATCGCGCTGCTGCGGCAGATCACCGAGGCGCAGCGCGGCGGCGTCAACCGGGCCACCCAGCTCCGGCACCTGGCCGAATGGGTGTGGGGCGCTCCGGACACGGGCGCGGCGCACGCCCTGATGTCCGGGGCGTTCAACCTGCGCTCGGCCCGGCACCTCGGCGGCGCGCACGACGACGCCGAGCAGATCTCCGACCGCGCGACCTGGTGGGACGCGCCCGGCGTGGAGCTGTCGATCAGCCTGTTCCGCACCGGCAAGGCGCCTTCGACGGGGGTGCCGCAGCCCGTCCGCGCGAACGCGGGCGCCCGGGTCGAGCTGCGCCGGCGGCAGGCGGCCGAGCGGACCGCCGAACGCGAGGCGGCCGGCCGGTTGCTGGGCTCCGGAGCGTACGACCGTGTCCTCGACGAGGGTGAGACCCGGATCCTGCTGAGGCTCCTCACCCGTGCCCTGGAGGCCCGCACCGTCGTCGCCGGGCAGCTCGGCACGGCGTCGGGCGCGAGTGACACGGTGATGATGCGGCTGTCGCCGTCGGCCACGGGGAGCACGGTCGCCACCGCCCAGGGGCTGCTGCACCTGCCAGGCTTCACGCTCGAGCTCGGGCCCGCCACGCGGCGCGTCCGCGGGGCGTCCTGATGCGGCGCCCCCGCGCCGCCGCCGGCGTCCAGCTCACCGACCTCGGCGCGTACCAGCAGGCGGTCCGGCGCGTGCTGACCTGTGACCTGATCACCGCGACCAGACCCAGGCCCGGCGTGCTCGAGCAGGTGCTCCGCTGGGCCGACGAGATGGCCCGCGACTTCCGCGAGCTGCTCGGCTACACCCTGATCGCCGACACGCGCCAGGTCCGGCTCGTACGCCGGCTCGACCGGCTCGACCCCACGCAGGGGCTGATGTTCGCCCGTAAGGGCCGGCCGTTCGACCAGCGGCGGATGGCCTACCTCTGTCTCGTGCTCGCCTCGTTCCAGCGGTCACGGGTGGAGATCAGCCTGGCCGACCTCGTCCGTGTCTTCACTCCGTCCGCCAACGCCATCGACGGGCTCGGCTTCGACCCGACGGTGAGCGCGCACAAGGCCGCCGTCGTGGACGTCCTCGGCTGGCTCGTCGACCGCGGCGCCCTCCGCCTGTCCGACGGCTCGCTGGAGGCGTGGGCCCGCGACAGCGCGCACGGCGACGCGCTGTACGACATCGACCACGACATCTGCGCCGTCCTGTTCAAGCCCGCGCGACCCGTACAGCACCTCACCAGCGCGGCCGGGCTGCTCGACGACCCGCTGTCACGCGTCGACGGGGCGGTGCACCCGCAGGCCGTCGCCCAGCGCGCGCGGCGGCTGCTGACCGAACAGCCCGTCGTCTACTACGCCGACGTCGACCCCGCCATCGCCGACCTGCTCCGCCGGCCCGGCCTAGTCGAGGACCTGGCGCGGTTCACCGGCCTGGTCGTCGAACGCCGCGCCGAGGGCGTCATGCTCGCGGACGCCGGCGGGGTGTTCACCGACCGGCCGTTCCCGGGACGCGGCGGCGCCGTCAACCGTACGGCGGGGCTGCTGCTGGCCAAGATCGCCGACCTGCTCGAGGAACCAGGGCACGTCCCCGTGCTGGTCGAGACGCCCAGCCAGGCCGAGGATCACGCCGAGCTGGTGGCGCGGGTCGACTCCGGTCTGCCCTCGGAGGGCGTCGTCCAGGAGCTCGCGTGGACGCCGCCGGAGGTCGTCGACGCAGGCGGCCCGGAGGGTACGACCACCGCCCCGCTGGTCGAGTGGAGCCGGCTCGACACGATGATCGACGAGCTGTTCGAGGAGTTCGGCGCGGCCTCCTTCACCAGCGCGTGGCAGCAGGACCCGCGCGGGCTGCTGGCCGCCGCGGTGACCTTCCTCGGCGAGCTGAGCCTGGTGCGGCCGATCCCCGGCGGAGTCCTCGTGCTGCCCGCGGCGGTGCGCTACCGCAACATCACACTGGCCCTCGCCGACAGCACGCAGCTGTCCCTGTCTGGAGGAGAGACGTCATGACGGCACGGTTCCGGCCCTCACGCGCCGGCGTGATCAACGTCTGGGACTATGCCGACGAGGAGTTCGTCTTCGCCGGCGGGCGACTGGTGCTGCGCGGCCACAACGGGTCGGGCAAGACCAAGGCGCTGGAGGTGTTGTTCCCGTTCGTGTTCGACGGGGTGGCCGACGCGCGGCGGCTCGACCCGTTCAGCGGCGACAACCGGACGATGAAGTCCAACCTGCTCTACCGCGGTCAGGAGGCCGAGTACGGCTACGTCTGGATGGAGTTCGCCCGAGCGGACGCGACCGAGCGAGCGAGGAGCGGACGCGGCCATCGAACACAGCCCGATGAGACGGTGACGCTGGTCATCGGCCTGCGCGCGCACCGCAGCCGCGACGGCGTACGCTCCTCGTTCTTCGTCACCGGAAAGCGGCTCGGCGTGGACTTCGGGCTGCTGGGTCCCGACTCCCGGCCGCTCACGGACCGCCAGCTCAGGGAGACCCTCGAACCCGGCGCGGCGTACAAGACGGCCACGGAGTACCGCGACGCCGTCGACGCGCGCCTGTTCGGGCTGGGCCGCGAGCGCTACACCCAGCTCCTCGACCTGCTCCTGGCGTTGCGGCGGCCCCTGCTGGCCAAGGACCTCGACCCCGCCAAGGTCTCCGACACGCTCACCGCCGGCCTGAGTCCCGTCGATGAGGACCTGGTCGACCAGGCGGCGCGCGACTTCGAGAACCTCGCCGCCGTACAGCGCCTGTTCGACGACCTGACCGCCGCGGACAGCGCGGTCACCGCCTTCATGGCCGACTACACGACCTATCTGCAGGTGCACGCCAAGGCGAAGCTCGATCGCGTCCAGGCGGGCTTCGACGGCGCGACCGAGCACGTCCGCGTGATCGCCGAGGCGCTGGCCGAGGTGGCGCGGGCCGGGCGCGCACGTGACGCCGCGGTCGAGGCCAGAGACGCCGCCGAGGAGGAGCGCGCCGCCCTCGGCGCCCGCCTGGGCGCGCTCAAGAGCCACGACGCCTACCGCAAGCAGGGCGACCTCGACCGCATCCGCACGCAGATCGCCGCCACCGAAACCGAGATCGTCAAGGAGCGCGCCCGCCTCGGCCGTACCGGCGAGACGATCGCGCTCCTGAGCCGCGAGGCGGCCGACGCCGAGGAGCGCCTGGAGTCCACCAGGCTGGCGGTCGGCCGCTGGTCGAGCTCCCTGGAGGACGCCGCCGAGCGCGCCGGCATCGTCACCGACGGAGACGGCCCCGCGGACACCGGCGACGACCTGCTCGTCGCGGCGTCCGCCCGCGGCACCGCGCGACGCGACGACGTCGCCCGCGTCCGCGAGCACCTGGACCAGGTCCGCGCCGCCGAAGGTGACCGCGTACGCGCCGAGGCCGTCCTGGCCGAGACCGAGGAGGCGCTGCGACGGCGGGAGGGCGACTGCGCCGAGGCGGACGAGCACCTGCTCGCGGTGCGCGAGGAGGCCGCGGAGGGTCTAACCCGCTGGGCCGGGCGGTGGTCGGACGGCGCCGTGGCCGAAGCCGCCGACGTCGAGGCCCTCGGCGCCGCCCTCGACGGGATCGGCGAATCCGGAGCGCCGAGCCTGCCCGAGGTCTTCGCCGAACGGTCCGACGACCGGCGTCTGGCGGTCGCCGCTCGCCGGCAGCAGCTGGCGACGAGGCGCGAACGGCTGGCCGAGGAGCTCGAGCGGCTTCGCGCCGAACGGGCCGCCATCGATGCCGAACGCGACGACGCCCCGCCCACGAGCGACCTGCGTACGGCCGACCGTACGCACCGGGCCGGGGCGCCGCTGTGGCGTCTCGTCCGCTTCGCCGACGGCGTGGACGACGACACCGCCGCCGGAGTCGAGGGGGCGCTGTACGGCGCGGGCATGCTGACCGCCTGGATCCATCCCGACCCGGCGCTGACCTCCGACGCCGTCGAGTCGGCGGAGCCCGATGGCTACCTGGTGCCGCTTGCCGAGGACGCGCGCTCGGCCGGCCGTACGCTGGCCGACGTCCTGGTGCCCGAGGAGCAGGACCTGGTGCCCGCGGAGGCGGTCGCCGCGGTCCTCCGCTCCGTCGCCCTCGCTGGCGAACCTCTGACGGCACACCCGTCGGTCACCACGAAGGCGCAGTTCAGCCATGGAGTGCACGTGGGCGCGCGGCCGAAGCGCAAACCGGAGTTCATCGGCGCCACCAACCGGGAGAACCGCCGCCGCGCCCGCCTCCTCTCCTACGACGAGACCATCGGCGAACTGGAGGCCCAGGACGCCGAGTCCGCCGCCGAACTCGACCGGCTGAAGACCCTCCTGGTCGACTTCAAGCTCGCCCAGCGCGACCTGCCACCGGCCAAGCCGCTGGTCAACGCGGTCAAACGCGTCGCCGACCAGGCCATTCTGCTCACCGTCGCCCGCACCGCCGACGCCGAGGCCCGCAAGGCCCTTGAAGGCGCCACCGCAGAGGTCGACGTACGGAGACGCCGCCTACGCCAGGCGGCGGCCGAACGCGGCATGCCGTCCACGGCCGACGCCGTCGACGCCGTCGCCCAGGCCGTGGAGGACTTCACCACGGCCGCCGGGCGGCTGGAGGCCGAACGGCGCAACATCGCGTACCTGGAAGGCGACCTTTCGGGCCGCCGGGCGAACCTCGAGCGGCTCGCCACCGAGCGGGCCGAGGACGCCGAGACCCTCGCCGCCAAGGAAAAGACGCACAGCGCCGCGGTCGAGGAGTTCGCCGCACGCGAGAAGGCCCTCGACGCGCCACTGAAGGAAGTGCTGGCGCGGATCGAGGAGACCGAAGCGCTGATCGGCACGGCCGACGCGGAGTTCGAGCGGCAGCGTGCGGAGGCCGCGCGCGAGGACCGCGTCCTCGTCAACGCCGAGGCCGACCTGCGAAACGGCCGCAAGCTGGTGTCCGAGGCGATGAGCGGCCTGTTCGAGCAGGCGGCCTCGTTCGCCCCGTACGCCCATCGCGACCTGCGCGTCCTCCTCGGCGTGGCCGACACCCGGCCCTGGCCCGCCGACGCCGCCTGGACTCCCGGCCGCGCCGGAGAAGCGGTCATCGAGGCCCTGTCCGGAGTGCCCGGCCATACGACGTTCGAACCGGTGGCGGACGGGCCTGCCGGGGCCGGAAGCGCGATGGCCAGCGCCGTGGAGGCCCGTCGGGAGCCGGTCGAGCCCGCGACGGCGGTACGGGCGGCGTTGCCGGCCGGAGTGGTCGAGCTGCTGGAGGCGTTCCGGGCCGAGGTCGGCGGTGGCCGGCCGATCGCGGAGGGCACGCTCAAGAGCGCCGCGGGCCGGATGTCGGACGCGCTGCGCACCTTCGGCGACGCCCTGGCCTCCTGTGAGGCCGACTACCGGCTCGACTACGACCCCACCGGCGTCGTGCTGGTCTTCGTCATCGACGAGGAGGGCCGTAACCCGGTGGCGGTCTTCGCGCGCCGTGTCGCCGAACGCGCCAGGGAGCAGGGTGTCCTGCTGGAGGACCGCGAGCGCACCGTCCTGGAGGACGAACTGCTCACCGGCCTGGCCCAGCAGATCCACGGGCGTGTCCTGGCCGCCCGCGACCTCGTGCGCGGGATGAACGCCGACACCCGGTCCCGGCCGATGTCCTCGGGCACCGCGATCGGCATCCGGTGGGCCCACTCCGACAAGATCGACGACAGGCAGCGCGCGACGTCCCGGCTGCTCACCCGCGACGCGCAGGGACTCGGGCCCTCCGGCCTGGCCGAGCTGCGCGGCGGCCTGCGCGAGATGATCCGCGACTACCGGGCGAGCCATCCCCGCGCCACCTACAAGGAGGTGCTGTCCGAGGTGCTGGACTACCGCACCTGGCACACCTTCGAGCTGCTGCTGGTCGTACCCGGCGAGCAGGAGGTGCGTCTCACCCGGGCCCGGCATTCGGTGATGTCCGGAGGCGAGAAGTCCGCCGCGATCCACCTGCCGCTCTTCGCCGCCGCGAACGCGCTGTACTCCTCGGCCGGCCCGACATGCCCACGCATGATCGCGCTGGACGAGGCGTTCGCCGGTATCGATGACAAGTACAAACCGGATCTGCTCGGCCTGACGGTGAAGTTCGACCTGGACCTGTTCATGACCGGCCACGACCTGTGGGTGCACTACGACACGGTCCCGATGGCCGCGCACTACGACATGCACCACGACAAGACCGCGCACGCGGTCTCGGCGATGCTGGTGTTGTGGGACGGCACCCAGCTGGTCGACGCGGAGGCCGGTTTCGCCGGCAACGACGAGCTGGCCGAGGAACTCCTCGGCATCACCCCGCGCCGTCACGCCCCCCTGGCCGCCGACAACACGCTTCTCGCCATCGATGAGGAGGACGAGGAGTCCGACGCCTGATGGACGGGATCGGCCGGGGAAGGTGAGTCATGCCAGGAGCAGTAGTCCGAACACCGTGACGCCCGCCACCAGCCAGGCCACATAGTCGCCGATGTGCCCGGAGTGGAGCCGGTGCAACAGGTCGACGCGGGGGATGCGGCCGCGGATGCCCAGGGCGGCGACGCCGAACGCCAGGAGCACGGCCACGACGCCCGACGCAATGCTCGTGGCCGTCCACGGGGCCGGGGCCGGACCGGGCAGATGAGTGAAGGGCTCCACCGCACGGCCGATGACGACGCCGGGCAGCAGGCCGAGGAGCAGGCCCGCCAGGACGAGGAGCACCCCCGGCGCGAGCATCGTCCACGGCAGCCGCGACAGCTTGAACTCCGTCTCCGCGTCGTGGTGCTGCGTGGTGCCCGGATGCGGTGGCCCCGCGCCGCGGAACACCCGTAGCCATACCCGCAGTACCGCTCCGGCGGTCAGCGCGGAGGCCGTCACCCCCAGCGCCAGGATCGAGTGCCCGCCGGCCTCCTCGATGAGGGCCTTGCCCGCCCAGGTGCCCGAGGGCGGCAGGCCGGCCAGACCAAGGCCGCCCAGGAGGAAGATCAGCCCGGCCACGTACATGGACCGGCCGCGTCCGTGCAGGTCGTGTTCGTCGACGGTCTCGAAGCGGTTCAGCAGGGCGCCCGCGCCGACGAACAGGCCCGCCTTCACGCCCGCGTGGCCGATGAGGTACCAGGCCGCGCCGGCCAGCGCGTCCTCGTGGAGCAGCCCGACGCCCACGAGCAGCAGGCCCACATGACTGATCGTGGAGTACGCGAGGAGCCGCTTGATGTGCCGCTGCAGGACGCACATCACCCCGCCGAGCAACGCCGCCGCCGAGCCGAAGGCGATGAGCGAGACGCGGACCGGCTCCGCCGGAATGGCGTCCGCGAAACTCGTCAGGTACGTGCGGGCGACCGCGTACACGCCTAGTTCGACCATCACGCCGGAGAACAGCATGCACACGGGCGTCGGTGCCACGGCGTGCGCGTCGGCGAGCCAGAAGTGGAACGGGACCGCCGCCGCCTTGACGAGGAACCCCGTGCAGATCAGGGCGAACGAGACCGTCACCAGGGCGTCGTGGCCGTGGAGGTGCCGGCCGATCGAGACGAAGCCGAGCTGGCCCGTACGGGCGTAGACGAGAGCGATGCCGGTCAGGGTGAGGTAGGCCCCGAGCGAGTTGACGACCCCGAAGTTCAGCGCGCCGTGCACGGTGTCCGGCTCCTCGGACTGGTAGCCGGTCAGCGCGTACGCGACGACGCTCATCAGCTCGAAGAAGACGAAGGCGTCGAACAGGTCGCCGGTGAGCACGAACGCGCACATCGCGCCGGTGAACAGCAGCACCAGCGTGTGGAAGATCGCCTGGACCTCGTTGAAGTAGCGCCAGGAGACGACGAGCGCGCACAGCGCCACGGCCGTCACCGTCAGCGCCAGTCCGGTGGCGACCGCGTCGGCGACCAGCGAGATGCCGACGCCCTCGCCCCAGCCGCCCAGCCAGACCGTCCGGTCACCGCCGGCCAGCACCAGTCCGAGCAGCACGCTCAGCGTGGCGACGGTGGCGGTGGCGATCGCGTCGATGGCGATCCGCGGCAGCCGGCGCCCGGTCGCCGCGAGAAGTGTGGCCACCGCGAACGGCAGGCCGACCGCGATCTGAAGGATCATGGTTCGAGGGAGCGGAGATCGTCGGGGTCGACGGTGCCCCGGCGCTTGGCCACCTGGACGGTGAGGGCGAGCAGCAGCGCGGTGACCGTCGCGCCGACCACGATGTCGGTGAGCGTCATCGCCTGGACGAGCGGGTCGACGACGTTGCGGGTCGGCTTGATGTCGGAGAAGACCGGTGCGGTCGCCTTCCGCTGGTACCCGATGGTGAGCAGGAGCACGTACGTCGCGGACTGCGCGACCGACAGGCAGACCACCGCGTGGACGAGGTTACGACTGGTCACGATGCCGTAGACGCCGGCCAGCAGGATCCACCCCGGGATCAGGTAGAGGAATTGACTCATGTGTCCTCCTTCGTCGGAGGTGTCACCAGGACGCCGTGCTTGCCGATTCGCTCGCTCTGCTCGCTCATGTGTCCTTCCTCACGAGCAGGGCCTGCTCGAAGAACTTGGCCAGCGTGAGGACGACCGCGCTGCCGACCTCCAGACCGACCACGGCGTTCATCGCCGTGACCTGTCCGGCGAAGGCGAGCGCCAGGGCGACGAACGCTCCGGCCGCCAGCGCCTCGCCTGCCTCGAACATCGGGATCGGCCGGATCCGGGCCAGTGCGGGGTAGTCGCCGGACAGGTAGACCAGGTGGATCGCGCTGCCCAGCACGACCCCGCCCTGGAAACCGCCGCCGGGGGAGAGGTAGCCGTGCGCGACGATGTAGACGCCCGTCATGATCGTGACCGGCAGCAGCGCGTACCCGGTGATCCGCAGCGCGTCGAAGACCTGGGCCGGCCCGTACGCGTGCTTCCCCGCGGCGTCCTCCTGCTCGGCGCGTACGGTCCGCAGGATCAGGACGGCGGCCAGGGCGGAGGCCATCAGGATCAGTTCCTCGCCGAGAGTGTCGAAGGCCCGCTGGTCGAAGTTGATCGAGGAGATGACGTTCGGGGTGTGGTGGGCGATCGCGTTCGGCAGGGTCCGCTGGCCGTACGGGTGGGAGGTGCCGCCGAAGTCCGGCAATCGGAAGGCGGCCAGCGCGAACAGCAGCGCGAGCCCGCAGCCGCCGAACGCCAGGACGAGCAGCCGGGCGCGGCGGCTCACGAGTCGTCCCGCTCGTCCGGCTCACGTGTGTGGTGCCGCCGGATCGCGTGGACCGCCAGCATCACGATGAGCGGGACGACGACCGTGCCCACGCCCGTCTGCGACATCGCCACGTCCGGTGCCTGGAGCACGACGAACAGGACGGCCAGCACCAGGCCGTACCCGGACAGCACGATCGCCTGCCGCGCCGGATCGCGGGTGAGGACCACCGCGGTCGCCATGAAGGCGGTCAGCAGGAGAGCGGCGACGATCAGCGCGTCACTCATGGGAGGCCCGCCTCGCGGCGCGTGCCGTCGTGATCACGGTCGCCGGCCCGGTCACGAGCAGCAGCAGCCCGATGAGGAGGACCTTGGCGACGTCGTGCCAGGACGACCACGGCACCAGCGCCAGCCCGGCGGTCACCAGCGGAGCCGCCACCACCGAGCCGGCCGTGACGAAGTGCAGGCGCAGGAAGCGGTCGCGGGTCAGCAGCAGCCGCAGGGTCGCGAACGCGGCCACCAGCGCCCCCGCCCAGATGAGCACCGCGCTCACAGGGTGCCGCCGAGGAAGCGCGCGTACACCAGTGAGCCGGCGAACGACAGAAGCGCCACGATGAAGGCCGCGTCGAGGTAGGCCGGCCGGCCGTAGCCGGCGGCCAGCAGCATCAGGACGAGCGTCGCGGCCGGTCCGGCCAGGATCAGGCCGGCCAGCCGGTCCACCGGTTCGCCGCGCAGCGTGCCGAGCAGGCACGGGAACAGCGCGGCGACCAGGAGCGCGAACGCCGCGGGCAGGCCGACGGCCAGGGGGGTCATCGCGACACCTCGCGTTCCAGCGCGGACGGCCGCTCGCCGATCCGGTGAATGACGACGGTGTCCCGATCCGGATCGACGTCCGCGACATAGGTGTTCGGCGCGACGGAGAGGGCCAGGGCGGTGAAGCCGCGCCGCGCCGCGGGCCGCCCGTCGGCCGGCAGGTGGATCTCGGTGAACTCCCCGCGTGGGCGCACCAGCAGGCGCGCGAAACCGGTCACGATTTCGCCCGGTAGCAGCAGGAGCCAGCGCAGCCATCGCGCACGGGGCCGGTAGCGCTCGTCGTTGTCGGCGGCCAGCAGGGTCCGGCGGGTCAGGACGGCCGACGCGGCTCCCGCCGCACCGGTGGCCGCGCCCACCACGATCTCGGTCGGCGAGATCGTGGAGATGATGGCCAGGTACGCCCCGAACAGCACCGCCCACCAGACCGCCGCCTCGATGAACTCCCGTCGTGTCATGCCGCCGATCTTTCCCCGGGATGCGGCGTGAATGCCGGAGGAGGACGTTTTCGACACCGGTAACCGCCCGGGGCCGCAGTTACTTGACAGCGCTGTCCAGTAATGACTAGCTTCATGTGCATGGCCCGTACGAAGGAGTTCGACCGCGACCAGGCGCTGCGGCGTGCCATGGAGGTGTTCTGGGATCGCGGTTACGAGGCCGCGTCCACCGAAGAGCTGCTCGCCGCCATGGGCATCGGCCGGCAGAGCATGTACAACGCCTTCGGCGACAAGCGCCGGCTCTACCTGGAGGCCCTGCGGCACTACCAGGCGGAGTACGGAGCCGACATGTTCGAGCGGTTGAGCGGCGCCGGCTCTCCGCTGTCGGCCCTCGCCGGCGTGCTGCTGGAGGTCGCCCGGCAGAGCGACGACGAGCGTCGCCGCGGCTGCATGGCGGTGAACGCGACGACGGAGTTCGGCCGGTCCGACCAGGAGATCGGCGCGATCGTGGACTCGGGCACGAGCCTGTGCCACACGGCGTACGCGCGGATGCTGGCCGAGGCGAAGCGCCGGGGAGAGGCGCGGCCGGACCTGGACGAACGCGCTGCGGCGCGCTTCTTGCACTCCACGCTCGTGGGGTTGCGCGTCAGCGCCCGGTCCGGCGCCGCTCCCGAGGTGCTGCACGACATCGCGACCGTTGCCATCGACGGTCTCAGGGCGCCCTAGGGCCGGTGTTCGCAAGGACGCCGGCCCTGATCTATGTCCTCATTTTGGATCGCACAGTCAAGTAAGGATGACGTTATGAACGGACGACTGGACGGCAGGACCGCACTGGTGACCGGATCCACCAGCGGGCTCGGGCGGGCCATGGCCGGCGCCCTCGCCGCGGAGGGCGCGCACGTCGTGGTGACCGGACGCAACAAGGCGGCCGGCGAGGCCGCCG